>NZ_JAMYLV010000014.1:0-163398 GCF_040318195.1 Mesorhizobium sp. M1273
CCGTCGTCGCCACAATGCGCAAGCTTCTCACCATTCTCAACGCTATCGTCCGGGATCAAAAACCGTGGCAAACAACTTGACAGCCAAGACAGTCGCTCTCCCCAGCGGGGAGAAGGTGGCCGCGCAGCGGCCGGATGAGGGGGCCTCTCTTGCCCGCTACGCCGCCGCACTCCCCTGCCCGGCCGCGTCCCGAAACCAGCCAAGCCCGGCATCCGTCCCCGCCTTCGGCTTGTACTCCGCCCCCACCCAGCCGGAATAGCCGATGCGGTCGATGTGGTTGTACAGGAAGGGAAAATTGATCTCGCCCGTCCCCGGCTCATGACGGCCGGGATTATCCGCAAGCTGGATATGCGCGATGCGGTTGAGGTTTGCCTCAATGGTACGGGCGAGATCCCCCTCCATGATCTGCATGTGGTAGATGTCGTATTGCAGGAACAGGTTCTTCGAGCCGACGCGGTCGATCAGGGCCAGAGCCTGGTCCGAGTAATTCAGGAAGAAGCCCGGAATGTCGCGGGTGTTGATCGGCTCGATCAGCAGCCTGATGCCGGCCTGCTCCAGCTTTTCGGCCGCGAAAGCCAGATTTTCGGCGAAGACGTCTTCCAGCACGGAGCGGTCGACGCCTTGCGGCGCGATGCCGGCGAGGCAGTTGACCTGCTCGCAGCCCAATGCGTGCGCATAGGTGACGACCTTGGCAATGCCTTGCCGGAACTCCGGCACGCGGTCGGGCAGGATCGCGATGCCGCGCTCGCCCTTGGCCCAGTCGCCGGCAGGCAGGTTGAACAGGACCTGCGTCAGCCCGTTCTTCTTCAACCTGGCTGCGACGACATCCGGCGCATGGTCATAGGGGCCGATATACTCGACGCCCTTGAAGCCCGCGCGGGCGGCGGCATCGAAGCGGTCGAGGAAGTCATGCTCGTCAAAGAGCATCGAAAGATTGGCTGAAAACCGTGGCATGGCAGTAGTTCCTCATATGCGGCTTAGTCGAGCATGACGATCGCCGTGGGGGCATCTTCGTGATGTTCGGCTAGCTCCTCGAATTCGGTGATCTTGTCGATTTCAGTACCCATCGAAACGTTGGTGACGCGCTCGAGGATGAATTCGAGCACCACCGGAACCTGGTGCTCGTCCATCAGGCGCATTGCCTCTTCGAAGGCACCGGCGAATTCCTCCGGCCGGCGCACCCGGACCGCCTTGCAGCCCATCGCCTCGGCAACGGCGACGTGGTCGACGCCGTAGTCCGCCTCAGGCTCGTTTTTCCGGTTGACGTTCTCGAAGGCCAGGCTGACTTCGAAATCCATCGAAAAGCCGCGCTGCGCCTGGCGGATCAGCCCGAGATAGGCGTTGTTCACGACGACATGGATGTAGGGCAATTTGTGCTGTGCGCCGGCCGCCAGTTCCTCGATCATGAACTGGAAATCATAGTCGCCGGACAGCGCCACAATTGTGCGGTCCGGATCGGCGGCGCGAACACCGAGGGCTGCCGGCAATGTCCAGCCGAGCGGGCCGGCCTGGCCGCAATTGATCCAGTTGCGTGGCTTGTAGACGTGCAGGAATTGCGCCCCGGCGATCTGGGACAGGCCGATCGTGGTGACATAGGTGGTGTCGCGGCCGAACGCCTTGTTCATCTCCTCGTAGACGCGCTGCGGCTTCAGCGGCACCTGGTCGAAATGGGTCTTGCGCTTCATTGTCTTCTTGCGCTGCCGGCATTCGCCGGCCCAGCCCGACCAGTCGCGCAATTTCCCGGCCGTCCTCCACTCGGTGGCGACGTCGAGCAGCATTTTCAGCGCCGCACCGGCATCTGAGACGACGCCAAGGTCCGGTGCGAAGACCCGGCCGATCTGCGTCGGCTCGATATCGACGTGGATGAATTTCTTGCCCTTGGTGTAGACGTCGACCGAACCGGTGTGGCGGTTGGCCCAGCGGTTGCCGATGCCGAAAACGAAATCGGCTTCGAGCATCGTGGCATTGCCATAGCGGTGCGAGGTCTGCAGCCCGCACATGCCGGCCATCAGGCGGTGGTCGTCGGGGATCGCACCCCAGCCCATCAGCGTCGGAATGACAGGCACGCCGGTGACCTCGGCGAACTCGATCAGCAGGTCCGACGCATCGGCGTTGATGATGCCGCCGCCGGCGACGATGACAGGCTTTTCCGCCGCGTTCAGCATCGTCAACGCCTTCTCGGCCTGGGCGCGCGACATTGCCGGCTTGAACGGCACCAGCGGCTCGTAGGCATCGATGTCGAACTCGATCTCGGTCAGTTGCACATCGACAGGCAAATCGATCAGCACCGGCCCCGGCCGCGACGAGCGCATCAGATGGAACGCTTTCTGCAGCGCCATCGGCACCAGATAGGGTTCCATGACGGTGACCGCCCATTTGGCGACGGGTGCGGCGATCGCCGCAATGTCGACGGCCTGAAAATCCTCCTTGTTGAGACGCGCCCGCGGCGCCTGCCCGGTGATGCAGAGGATGGGAATTGAATCGGCAGCGGCCGAATAGAGGCCAGTGATCATGTCGGTGCCGGCAGGACCCGAGGTGCCGATGCACAGACCGATATTGCCCGATCTGGCGCGGGTAAACCCTTCGGCCATATGCGAAGCCGCCTCGACGTGCCGCGCAAGGATGTGGCGGATACTGCCCCTCGCCTTCAGCGCCGAATAGAGCGGGTTGATCGCAGCACCCGGCACGCCGAAGGCACAGGAGATGCCTTCCTTTTCGAGAACGAGAACCGCTGCGTCGACTGCGCGCATCCTGGCCATGTCAGCCTCCACGGAATTGTTGATAGCCGATGATGCCAGCGAACCAATGATTTTTCAATTTTTTCAGAATATTTTTTCATTTCTAGAAAACGGCTCTTGTGGATTGAATTGATTTGACTTTCTGTTTTCCACGAATTCGCTTCGCAAATCGGTGAAAAACTTTTTCATTGCCTTGTTGCGCGAACAGAGCGAAGAATGGTCCGATGGAGACCACCGAAAAACGCCAGCGCGGCCGGCCGCGCGCCTTCAACGGACCGTCCGAGGCCGCTTCGGTGCAGTCGCTGGACCGGGCGCTGCGCATCCTGGCAATCGTTGCCGATGGCAGCGGCCTGTCGCTGAGCGAGATCGCCGCCAGTTCCGGTCTGCCGGCATCCACCGCCTACCGCATGCTGACGACGCTGGAGAACCACGGCATGGTCGAGTTCGACGGTACCGACCAGCTGTGGTCGATCGGCGTCGAGACCTATCGCATGGGCGCGGCGTTCCTGCGCCGCCGCAAGCTGGTCGACCGCGCCCGTATCGTCATGCAGGAATTGATGGAGAAGACCGGCGAGACCGCCAATCTCGGCGTCGCCGAGGACGATTGCGTCGTCTTTGTCAGTCAGGTCGAGACGCATCAGGCGATCCGCGCCTTCTTCCGGCCGGGGACGCGCAGCTCCTTCCATGCCTCGGGCATCGGCAAGGCAGTGCTGGCGCATCTCGAGCCGGAACGCGTCGCCACCATCCTGCGCCGGGCCGGGCTGGAGCGCTTCACCGAAAACACGCTGTCCGATATCCCGGCGCTCGCCCGCGACCTGGTGACGATCAAGCTGCGCGGCTGGTCGGTAGACGACGAGGAGCGGCATCCGGGCATGCGCTGCGTTGCCGCCGCCATCTTCAATGAGTTCGGCGAGCCGATCGGCGGCGTTTCGGTCTCCGGGCCGACGGTGCGGGTAACGCCGGAACGGCTGGCCGAGATCGGCCCGCTTGTGCACGATGCGGCGGCGGAGGTGACAAGGATGATCGGCGGGCTGCCGACCCCTCCCGGCCTTCGCAGCGAACCGAGCGCATGGCAGCGCTGACCAGCGTCGAATGGTGCGACATCTGCCAGGATGGCCAAAGCTAGGCCCCGGGCACCGCGCTCTTGGTTGATAGGTCGTAGAAATCAAGCAGCATCGCCAGCCCAACTCCGCAGGCGGTGAAGATTAGGCCGGCAATGAAGATACGATTGGCGCGTTCATAAACGCGCCGTTGTAGAGACGTTAAGTCGAGCAGCAACCGCAGCGCTCGTATCTGCAGGGCAATGCCGATCAAAATCGGCGCGACGGCGGCCAGGTGATAGATTTCCCATGGTATCGGGTTGGCGGCCCAATGCGTGATGAAGCCCAGCGAGAACGCCAGCAGGATGCCGACGGTGGTGATCGTGCCGTTGCGGAAAATTGTCTCGATCGGCTCTTCGTTCGGATCTTGCTCGCCCAAGCGCCCTCTCCCTGTTTCGCTATCGGTGCAGACTAGGCTGTTGGGAAATCGCTGTATACTGCCGGGTTCCTGGTGAAATCAGAGACAAATGATAGCTAAATTGCTTGGAGACTGAAGCTGGCGCTGCCCCTCATTGGCCTACCGGGCATTTCTCCCCGCATAGTGACGGGGAGAAAGAAGCTGACCGCGACCTTGGCGCCCTCTTGCAGCGCTGGAGACTGGCGAAATCATCGCCGAGAGCGTCCCTTCTCCCTGTCACTATACGGGGAGAAGATGCCGGCAGGCAGATGAGGGGCAGCGCCGACACTGATAGTCAGTCGATTTCGACAGGAAGCCTATCGCCGAACAACAGAAAAAGGGCCAGTGGGGCGCCCTTCCGGTTGCATGAAACGGTCACGTCCTCCCAAGCTGGCATCGTGGCCCTCAAAGCCAGCAGCGATGGCGATAGCCGTCGTAGCCGACATAGGTGTCCGAGTACGGGTCGTAGCTCTGGTAGCGATTGAGGCAGCGCCGGACGTGCCACGAGCCGCCGTCTTCCTCGATATAGACGGTGCGCGGCTGGGCCAGCGCGTTGCCGAGCAGGAAGCCGCCGACACCTGCGGCAATGCCGATGCCGAGGTGCTTGTGCTTGTGATGGGCGGCCGACGGCTGAACGGTGCCGACCAGCATGGCGGCGGCGACAGTGGTGGCGACGAGGCCGGAAATGATGGTGCGCTTGAACATGACGATCTCCTTGTTGTGGGAGGCGATCCAACCGCCTCTTGACCATCAGTCGTCGCGACAAGGAAAAAGGTTCGAAGGTCCTTTTGGATTTTTTCTCGGCGGGCGAAATCGCGCGGTCTGATGCGCGACCACGAATGGTCGCGCCGTCGACAGTTCACCGGAACAACCGGCAGGCCTCACCCCATCCCGGTGATGTGGCGAAGCCAGAAGGCGAGCGCGATGAAGCCGACGATGGTGGTGACGCCGGTCCAGTCGATATTGGCGTGCTTCAGGTCCTTGATGAGCTTCACCAGGAGAACCCAGGCCACGACGACGAGCGGGAGAATGATGACAAACCTGATCATGCGACAGCCTCGCTGATGCGATTGCACCTTCGATCAATATAGGAAGCGAATTGGCCGTTTTCAGGACGCCTTGGCGGCAGAACCGGCGCGTTCGCGGCAGCCGAAAACGGAGTTTTGTCTTTACTGGCGCGGCAAATATGGTAACCGGAGCGCCGTGCCCTTGTAGCTCAGCTGGTAGAGCAGCGGTTTTGTAAACCGAAGGTCGGCGGTTCGATTCCGTCCGGGGGCACCAGTACGGGCTTCTTGAGACCTCCGGGGCGCTTGATATCTGCTCATCCCCGATATCCACAGGCCGGGGCCGTCAGGATCGGTAGCACATCAGCTTCAACGCATATATTCCCTAGCGGAAACCATAGTTCCCTAGCGGAAAACCTAGGAGTCTTCGTTGGAGCAGAAACGCACGACCGCCCCCTTCATCAACGGCATATTTGGCGGATTTATCGTCTTCGCCTTCGCGTTCGGTTTCCGTTTCCTGCTAAGTCCCGATCCCGATCCAACATCAAGAGCAACGACAAGCCTTTCAGTACTGGCCTTCGCCATTTGTTTCGGCGCAGCCTTCCTCCGCGAGCACCGGCGCCAGATTGCCGCCGCCAGAGAATATATAAGCCGCCCAAGACCGTATTAGGGGCGTACGTGTCGGGACCGTCCTCGTCGGGTCACCAGAAACTTCCGTGCAATTGCTGGCAAAATCTGTCGCCAGACAACGAGTTAGCATCTCATATCTAGAGACGCTGAGCCCGGGCGTGACTTCGCCGTTGCAGAGCCGTCATTTCGGCCCTCTCTCCCGGCCTCGGCCATCTCGTACCATTCGATTAAATTGCTCCTGTGTATATTAGCACTCGCTCAATTAAGCGCGCCGACAATGTCGGTGCGGCGGGCCAAAAACCAAAGGGTGTTGTCATGCGAAGTGATTTCGCCGCGGCGCGCGAGCTTTTGGAGTGCGCACAAAACCGCCTCTGCGGCGCGGATGGAACGAGCCGACGCGTCAACGAGGCCCTCGACGCGCTGATTGAAGAAATAGCCATCGCGGAATTCCGCAAGGCGCCACTGACGGTCGTGCCGTTTCCGCGAGCGCGGCCGCCTAAGCATGTTCGGTAGAGCGCTGATCGCGCGCGTTGACGAAGAGCCGGCAACTGGTGTTTCCGCAATCGCCCGTTGGAGCGTCGTTGAACGACCAAGCCTTTGACGATAGAGTTGCCGGGCATTGGTGCTCTGAAACTCCGGAGCCGATCCATGTCACGCTGTGGAGATGTCTACGAGAACAAGGTGACCGGCGAATATGCGGTCATCCTGCGTGGCACCGAAGACCGCGGCCAGGGACCTGGCATCGCTCATCTGACCGCCCGGCCGGGAGCCGCAGTGGTGGGCGAGCACTTCCACCCGAACCTGACGGAACGGTTTACCGTCCTCCGTGGCCGTCTCGACGCTTGCATCGCCGGGAAGACTTTGTCCCTGGAGCCTGGCCAATCCGCCACGGTCGAAGCAGGCGTCGCACATGATTGGTGGAACAGCAGCAAAACCGAAGAAGCGCATGTCCTGGTCGAAGTCGACCGGGCGCCAGGTGCGGACAATGTCGACCCGAACCGTTTCGAGCTGCTGATCGGCATGCTCTTCGGCCTGGCCAATGCCGGCAAGGTGGACAGAAAAGGTAGACCTTCGCCGCTTCAGGCAGCAGTCATCGCCAGGGAATTTGCCGACGTGATCGTCTTCACGCACCCGCCACCTGCGATTCAGCGAGTGGCGCTGGCGATCCTGGCGCCACTCGGCCATCTGCTCGGCTATCGCGCGATCGACCCGGACTACTGCAAGCCGCACGGGCATGTCACGCCGGCTCCTGAAATCCTCGCTCGAGCAGGCCTAGTAGCCGGATGATCGGGGTCCATATTGGGCGCCCGGCATTTTTGTCGGCAGGATGCTGCCATGTCGCGAACTCTGATCGTCGTTGGTCTCAGCATAGTCGCCATAGGCCTGCTGTGGCCTTGGTTGGCCCGGACCGGCCTTGGCAGGCTGCCCGGCGATATCGTGATCGAGCGTGAGAACTTCAGGCTTTATGTCCCTATCACGACGGGGATACTGGTCAGCATCGTGCTCTCGGCCATTCTATGGCTGATCAACCGGTAGGCGATGCTCCGGCTGCGGCGATTTGTGTTGCAGGCCCAACTCGCCCTTGATCTTCTTACACTCCGATCGCCGCCACCAATATCCTGTTCTGCCTGCGTATCGCCGTGCGCAGTTCGGCAATCCTCGCCTCCTCGCGCTTCACGAATTCGATGAACATCATGTTCATGTTGTTGAAGATGAGTTCGCCGAGTGCCGGCCCGTCGATGTCGCGACGCACCAGGCCGAGCGCCTGCAGGCGGACGATCAGCGCGCGGATCTGCTCGGTCAGGGCGCGGTCCAGCCCGGTATAGGCCTGGCCGAACGGGCTGTCGGGCAGTTGCGTCGAGATCGCCATCGCCTGCCGCCACATCTCCTTGCTGAGATAATGCAGCGAGTGCTCGATATAGATGCCGAGCAGCGTATCGAGAGCGTCGCCGACATTGGCCGGCGGGTTGGCGACGACGCCGCGCCCGGCATTGAGCACCTCGTTGACCTCCATCGAGACGATGGCGCCGAGGATGTCGCCCTTGTTCTGGTAGTAATTGTAGATGGTACCGACCGAGACTTCGGCCTGCGCCGCGATGGTCTCGATCTTGGCGCCTTCATAACCGGCATCGCGGAAAAGCGCCGCCGCCGCCTCGATGATGCGGCGGTGCCGATCCGCCTTCTGCCTTGCCCGCAATCCGCTCATAACGGCTGTTTGCCACAAAAACAGAATTGACTCAATTTTAGAATTGGTTCAATTTTTCCTACAAGCCAAAAAGGCAAGGGAGAACACTCGATGTCCGTCAATCCAAAGACCCCCAATCCAACCGTCAGGAATCCGCTTTCCGTTCTGAAGAGCCATCTCCAAGGCGCCTGTGCCGCGGCAGCACTGCTGCTGGCGGCGGGCAGCCTCGCTCAGGCGCAGGATCTCAACGCACTGATCTGGTGCGATCACGCCGATCCGGCGCTGCTGCAGCCGTTCGAGGAGGCCAACGGCGTCAAGGTCAATGTCAAGGAGTTCGAAGGCACCGGCGCCGGCCTGGCGATCGTCGATCAATCACAGCCCGGCGATTGGGACGTGATGGTGATCGACAGCATCGACGTGCCACGCGGCGTCGAAAAAGGCCTGTTCGAGCCACTGCCGGAAGACAAGCTGCCGCTGGCCGACCTGTTTCCGCAGGTGAAGATGGACAGTTCCACCGTCGTCGACGGCAAGCGCTACGGCATCACCGAAAAGTTCGGCTACAACACGATCGGCTACAACAAGACCAAGGTCGATCCGGCCGACATGCAGTCGCTTGCCGCGCTGACCGGCGATAAGTACAAGGGCAAGATCGCCATCTACGATTATTACCTGCCGGTCATCGGCATGGCCGCACTGGCGATCGGCAAAAAGACCGCCGAGCTGACCGAAGCCGACCTTCCCGCCATCAAGGAAGAGCTGCTCAAAATGAAGGCCAACGCAAAGCTGGTCGGCGAAGTGACCGCCAGCCAGACGGCGCTGGCGACCGGCGAGGTCGACATTCTGGTCGGCGGCGGCGAATGGGTGACGGCGGGGCTGGCCAAGGAAAACCCTGCCCTCGACTTCTCTATCCCGAAAGAAGGAGCCGTGCTGTGGTCGCAGTCGCTGGCAATGTTCAAGGATTCCAAGAACAAGGAGCTTGCGCTTAAATTCATCCAGTACATTATGAGCCCCGAAGGCCAGGCGCGGCTCGCCACCTCGTCCTGCTATTGGGGCATGCCGGCCAACAGCAAGGCGGCGTTGAGCGACGAGCAGAAGAAGATCCTGCGCTTCGACGAGCAGCCGGAATTCCTCGCCCGCGCCCAGTCCTATCCTGCGCCGAATGCCGATCTCGACAAGAAGATGCAGGACGTCTGGACCGAAATGCTGCAGGCGCAATGACCGGCTGCCGGTCGTGAACGCCGTCAACAGTGGGCGTGCCCTGCCCTGGGCGCTGGTCACGCCGGCGCTCGGCTGGACGCTGCTGTTCTTCGTGCTGCCCTTCGTCGCCATGGCGGTATCCAGCCTGACGGCACATGAAGGCGGCGGCTTCACGCTGTCCAACTACAGCCAGTTCTTTGCCAATCCGTCCTACTGGCAGGCGATGGTGAACTCGCTGCAGGTCACAGCGATCGTCACCGTGATCTCGGTGCTGCTCGCCTATCCTTTTGCCTGGATCCTGGCCGAACAGGTGCCGGAGCGCTGGCAGCGGCTGGCGCTGATGCTGGCAGTGCTGCCGTTCTGGACCTCCTATGTCGTGCGCTCCTATTCGTGGCTGCTGGTGCTGGCGCAGAACGGCGTCGTCAACCATGCGTTGACCGGCTCCGGCCTGTTCAGCGAACCGCTGCAGCTCGCCAATACGCGGCTGGCCACCGTCATCGGCTTCGTGCATTTCTTCGTCATGCTGTTGACGCTGACGATCTTCGCCAATCTGAAGCAGCTCAGCCCCAGCTATCGCAAGGCCGCCGCCGACCTCGGCGCCGGGCCGGTTCGGATTTTCCTGCATGTCGTTCTGCCGCTGACGCTCCCCGGTATCATGGTCGGCGCCTTCCTCACCTTCGTGCTGTGCATCGGCGACTACATCACGCCGCAGATCCTCGGCGGCAACAACGAGCTTTTGATGCCGCAGCTCGTCATGATGCAGATCGGCCGGCGCGGCGACTTTCCGCTCGCTTCGGCGTTGTCGATCATCCTGATGGCGGTGGTCACCGTTGCCTATCTCGCCTGCTCCCGCTGGCTGAAGATCGAGCGGGCCTGACCATGCGCGCGCTCATCCGCCTCGTCTCCGGCCTTTACGCCATCGCAATCTACGGCTTTATCTTTCTGCCGGTCATCGTTCTGGTGCTGTTTTCGCTGCAGGCAACCTCGTTTCCGATCCCGCCCTTCACCGGGCCTTCGCTGCGCTGGTACGAGGCCGTGCTCGCCGACACGCGGCTGACTTCGGCTCTGGTCAATTCGCTGCTGGTGGCGGTCGTCTCCTCGGCTGCCGCCGTCACGTTGGGCTTTCTCTCCGCCTGGGGTTTTGCGCGCTTCGCTTTGCCGGGCTCGGGCCTGATGCGCGGGCTGATCACCTTGCCCTTGACCGTCAGCTATCTCATCATCGGCATGGGGCTGCTGGTGCTGTTCAACTGGGCCGGCGTGCCGAAGTCGCTCATTGCCGCCGGCATCGGCCATGTGGTGATCAACCTGCCGCTCTGCTTTGCCATCGTCTACAGCCAGATGGGCGACCACCAGATCAATATCGAGCGCGCCGCGCGCGACCTCGGCGCGCCCGAATGGACGGTGCTGCTGCTGATCACCGTGCCCGTCATGGCGCCGGCGATCTTCGCCGGTTTCTTCCTGTCGATGACCTTCTCCTGGGACGAGTTCGTCATCTCGTTCCTGTTGACGCGCTTCGACACGACGCTGCCGGTCGAGATCTGGAACCTGCTGCGCTCCGGCCTCAATCCCAAGACCAACGCCGTCGGCTCGCTGGTCTTCGCCGTCTCCATCGTACTGGTGGTATTGTTCGAGCTGATGCTGTTGCGAAGGAAGCCGGCATGACCGCGCCACTGGTCGATATAAGCTCTGTCTCGCATCGCTTCGGTCAGCACACCGTGCTGAAGAACGTCTCGCTGACGATCGAGCCTGGCAGCTACACGATCCTGCTCGGGCCGTCTGGCTCCGGCAAGACGACGCTTCTGTCCATCCTCGGCGGCTTCGTCACGCCGAGCGAGGGCAAGGTGCTGATCCGCGGCGAGGACTGCACGGCCGTGCCACCGGCGAAGCGGCCGACGACGACCGTGTTCCAGGATTATGCGCTGTTCCCGCATATGAGCGTCGGCAGCAATGTCGGCTTCGGGCTGCGCATGCGGGGTGTCGATGCCGCAACCCGGGCAGCAAGGGCGCGCGAGGCGCTGGCGCTGGTTGGCCTCGCCACCGCCTTCGACAAGAAGCCGCACCAGCTTTCCGGCGGTCAGCGGCAGCGCGTGGCACTGGCGCGCGCCCTGGTGGTCGAGCCGGCGGTGCTGTTGCTCGACGAGCCGCTCGGCGCGCTCGACCTGAAATTGCGCCGGCAGATGCAGGACGAGTTGAAGGCGATCCAGAAACGCGTCGGCACCGCCTTCATCCACGTCACCCACGACCAGGAAGAGGCGATGGCGCTGGCCGATCATTGCGTGGTGATGAATGACGGGCGCATCGAGGACGAAGGACCGCCCGAGCGCGTCTATGCCCGGCCAGCGACGCGCTTTTCCGCGACTTTCATGGGCGAAAGCACGCTGATATCGGGAACGGTGACCGAGGCGAAGAGCGGCAAAATCGCCGTCACCACGAAGCTTGGGTCGCTCTCGCTGCCCGGCACATTGCCGGCCGGCTCGACCGTTGCGCTGGCCATCCGCCCGGAGCATCTTGTTCTCGGCGCTGCCGGCGGTGCCGTGGCGCTCGGTACGGCCAAGGTCAGCGACGTCGTCTTCCAGGGCAGCTTCAAGCGTGTGCTGGGGACCTCCACGACCGACCCGGCGCTGCACTTCATCGCCAAGGTCGCGGCCGCATCGGCCGTCCAGCCGGGCGACGTTGTCGCGGTATCGTGCGATGCTGGCGACATCATCCTGCTTGCGGACCAAACATGAGCACGCTTCCAATCATCGACGCTCCTGACTGGTACGAAACTATCCGCATGGGCGATGGCGTGACGCTGATCCACGAGCCGTGGATCAAGCCGTTCTTCCGCTGCAACATCTGGCATGTGCGCGGCCGCGACCGCGATCTTCTGTTCGATACCGGCCTCGGCCATTTCAGCCTGCGCCGCCACGTGCCGCTGGTCACGGAGCGCAAGCTCACCTGCGTGGCCAGCCACACGCATTTCGACCATATCGGCTGCCATCACGAATTTCCCGACCGCTGCGTGCACCCGGCCGAGGCCGAAATCCTCGCCGATCCACGCAACGAATGGACGGTTGCCGACCGCTATGCCACTGACGAGATGTTCGACGGCATGCCGCAAGGTTGGGACACCAAGCGCTACCAGATCCTGCCCGCACCAGCCGGCCGGTTGCTCGAGCAAGGCGACATGGTCGATCTCGGCGACCGTGCCTTCGAGGTCATCCACACGCCCGGCCATTCACCCGGCGGCATTGCGCTCTACGAAAACAGGACGGGCATCCTGTTTTCCGGCGACATCATCTATGACGGCCCGCTGATCGACGACGTCTATCACTCCGATATCGACGATTATGTCGAAACGCTGCTGCGCATGCGCGATCTCGATGTCTCGGTCGTGCACGGCGGCCATTTCCCGAGCTTCGGCAAAGTCCGCTATCGCCAGCTTGTCGACGAATATCTCGCGCAAAAGCGCCAGGCCGGCTGCCATCTGTTGCAAGCCCGATAAGCACTGGCGCTGTGGCGTCAAAGCGCCCTTTGCGGACAGGGTGTCCCCGCCGCGTCGCCGCAGCGCGAGGCCGTGGGCTCGGGTCTAAAGCTCTTTTCCTCCGCCTGGCGCACCAGTTCCGCGAAAGCCAGGGCAAAACTTGCCAGCATCAGGAAGACAATAATCAAGCGTGCCAGCGGCAATAGATCGGCCTCGACTGGTTAGCCCCCACGCCGCCCGTCCGCTGCCGGCTAACATGATCGATATGGCTTTACGAGAGTTTAAGGCGAGTCTTAACCATCACATCATTTTGTCCTCCGACATGATGCGCGAGTGCGGCTTGTTTGGTCGCCATCTCCAGGCACCTCCCTCCCTTTGCAGAAATGCCCACCCATGCTAACCCGGCGCTGGCGCGGCCCAGCAACCGGTCGCCGCCAATCGGTCGCCAGACGGTCGTCGCCAATCGGTTGTCGTTGAGAGCCATGAGCAAAACCGCCAGCCGTTTCGCCTTCGTCTCATCCGGTACAGCCGACGCCAATGCAGCGCTGGAAAGCCTCTCTGCGCGTTACGGCCAGGCCTCCGTCGAAGAAGCCGGGATCGTCGTGGCGCTCGGCGGCGACGGCTTTCTGCTGCAGACCCTGCGTGAGACGATGAGCACGGGAAAGAAGGTCTACGGCATGAACCGTGGCACCATCGGTTTCCTGATGAACGAATACCGCGCCAGCGGCTTGACCGGGCGCATCGCGGCGGCCGTTGCCGAAACGATCCGTCCGCTGGAGATGCAGGCGGTGACGGCCGAAGGCGAGACGATTTCGGCGCTCGCGATCAACGAGGTTGCGCTTTGGCGCCAGTCGTACCAGACGGCCAAGATCCGCATCACCGTGGATGGGCAAGAGCGGCTGGAGGAATTGCACTGCGACGGCGTGATGATTGCGACGCCGGCCGGCTCGACCGCATATAATCTGTCGGCGCACGGGCCGATCCTGCCGCTCGACGCTCCGCTGTTGGCGCTGACCCCGGTCAGCCCGTTTCGTCCGCGCCGCTGGCGCGGCGCGCTGCTCTCCAACAAGGCGATCGTGCGTTTCGACATTCTGGAGCCGGAAAAGCGGCCGGTGAACGCCGCCGCCGACCACACCGAGGTCAAGGCGGTGACGACGGTCACGGTGAGGGAATCGCCGACGGCAACGGCGACGCTGCTGTTCGATCCCAACCATTCGTGGAACGAGCGCATTCTCGCCGAACAGTTCAGGTATTGAACAGACCGTGCAAATAAAAACCCGGCACGAGGCCGGGTTCCTATTTGACAACACAAGTGTTGCGGCGGCCGATCGTTGCGATCAGAACTTGTAATTCAAGCCGATGACTCCGGTGTGTATGCGGACCTTTGCTTCGACATTCAGGCCGGTGTCGACTGCATAATCGCTCTTGCCCAGATCGAAATATTTGTATTCGCCCTTGAGCGACCAGTGATCGGTAAAGGCATATTCCAGGCCCGCGCCCAGGGTCCAGCCTGCTCTGGTTTTCGAGGTGCCGTTGGTCCCGATCGGACCGCTTGTGCTAATCTCAACCCTGCCGAAGCCGAGACCGCCGGTACCGTAGATCAGCAGCCTATCCATCGCATAGCCAATTCGGCCACGCAGCGATCCGAGCATCTTTACATCGGAGTCGCAAGAGAAGGTGGGGTTCGGACAATCCGTGCCGCCATCGATATGGGCGGCCGAGATGTCCGCCTCGACGCCATAGACTATATTTCCGCTCTGGAAATTGTAACCGGCCTGGACGCCGCCCAGGGCGCCGCTGCCATCATGATCAGCCGTCCCGCCAACAGTATATTCCCAGTCTACTTTGCTGCTGCCACCGCCGACATGTGCGCCTAGATAGAGGCCCGTCCAGTTATACGTTGATGCGACCGGCAATTCCACGACATCGGCCGCGATCGCCGGAGTCAAGGCCGCTGCCAGAAACGCTGCGGAAAGAAAAGCTTTCTTCATAATGTGGCCCCCTTAGCCAAGAAAAATAGATGAATCATTTGTGGCTAGTTTCTGAGTTATTTCAAATCTCAAATGGCACTTTGGCGTGTGGTCAGAATGAATGCACCCTGGCGTTGCTGATCTGCAACACCTGCGCTGGTGCGAGAATCTCGCCTTGCTGAAGAGCAGGCCATCGACGAGCGGTAACCATCGCGATTAAGCTTACGGCTTCACAATCGCGCCAATGCCGCCCGTTTGTGTTGACAAATCGTGGGCTTGCGCCTACCTGCAATACCGATCTTGCAGGCGCGCGGCGCTTGCCGCGACTGCATATGTTGCGCCCCCGAACCAGCCAAAGACAGCCAAACTTGTCCTCAGACACCCAGATCGCTCAAGAAGCGTTGACCTTCGCAGACCTCGGCCTGTCGCCGAAGGTCCTTTCCGCAGTTACCGATGCCGGCTACACCGAGCCGACGCCGATCCAGGCTGGTGCTATCCCGCACGCCTTGCTCGGCAAGGACGTGCTGGGCATTGCCCAGACCGGCACCGGCAAGACGGCGTCCTTCGTCCTGCCGATGCTCACCCGGTTGGAAAAGGGCCGTGCCCGCGCCCGCATGCCGCGCACGCTGATCCTCGAGCCGACGCGCGAGCTCGCCGCGCAGGTCGAGGAAAACTTCGTCAAATACGGCAAGAACCACAAGCTCAACATCGCACTGCTGATCGGCGGCGTGTCCTTCGACGAGCAGGACAAGAAGCTCGAGCGCGGCGCCGATGTGCTGATCGCGACCCCCGGCCGCTTGCTCGACCATCGCGAGCGCGGCAAGCTCCTGCTCAACGGCGTCGAGATCCTCGTCATCGACGAGGCCGACCGCATGCTCGACATGGGCTTTATCCCCGACATCGAGCGTATCTGCGAGATGATCCCGTTCACCAGGCAGACGCTGTTCTTCTCGGCGACGATGCCGCCGGAAATCACCAAGCTCACCGAGAAATTCCTGCACGCACCGGTGCGCGTCGAAGTGTCGAAGGCAGCATCGGCCGCCACCAACATCATCCAGCGGCTGGTGAAATCCGGCCCGAAACCCTGGGACAAGCGCGAGACGCTGCGCAATCTGATGAAAGCCGAGGATGCCGAGCTGAAGAACGCCATCATCTTCTGCAACCGCAAGATCGAGGTATCGGAGCTGTTCCGCTCGCTGCTGAAATATGACTTCGACGCCGGCGCCCTGCACGGCGACATGGACCAGCGCGCGCGCATGCAGATGCTGGCCAATTTCCGTGACGGCAAGCTGCGCTACCTCGTTGCTTCGGATGTCGCGGCGCGTGGCCTCGACATTCCCGATGTCAGCCATGTCTTCAATTACGACGTGCCGATCCACGCGGAGGATTACGTCCACCGCATCGGCCGTACCGGCCGCGCCGGGCGCTCGGGCAAATCCTTCACCATCGCGACCAAGTCGGACACCAAATACATCGACGCCATCGAGCGGCTGATCGGCACGAAGATCGAGTGGCATGACGGCGATTTGTCGACGGTCGTTGCCAGCGAAGGCGGCGAGGATGAGGCCCCGCGCCGTGGCCGCGGTGCGCCACGCCGTGCCGGCCGCAAGGACGACGCCAAGGACAGGGGCGAGCGCAAACCGCGTGAACGCCACGCCAAGCGCAGCGAAGAAGCAGCGCCAGAAGCAGTTAGCGAGGAACAGCCGGTCGTGGCCGAAGCCACCGTCGCCGACATCGACGAGCGGCGTACCCGCAAAGAGGCGATCCGCTCGGAAAACAGCGAGCGCCAGGCTTCACCTGAACGCAAGGCTTCGCCCGATCGCAACGAACGGCGCGCGCCGGAACGGGGCGACACCAGGCCGCAGCGCGAGCGCCCTGCCCGCCAGCGCCAGGAAGACAATGACGCGACCGTCGGCTTCGGCGACGACATGCCGGCCTTCATGCGGATCGTCGCCAAGGTCTGACACGGCTCGCGCGCGGCCCCGCCGACGCGCGAAGCACCCTCTTTTGAGAAGTACTGCTCTCGGTAATCTTGTGGCGTTGCTGCGAGGCGGTCGATTTTGGTGCTGCCGGCGATCCGTATGCCGCTAGGCTCGCTATGTGGCTAAAGATCCCTGAGCTCCAGGCGGGATGCCAGCAGGTCCAGAAAAGCGCGAACTTTGGCTGAGGACGACCTGCCTTCCGGCCACACGGCGTGTATCGGCACCGGCACCGGCTCGAATTCGGTTAGAACCAGTTCCAGGCGGCCATCGTCCACCAGGTGCTTTACCTGCCAAAGCGGCGAGTAGCCCAGACCCAATCCCTGAACCGCGGCCGCATAGATCGATATCATCAAATTCGACCGGAAGGTACCCGCGACCTTCACCGGCCGGGGCTTGCCTTCAATCTGAAACATCCATTCGCCTGGGCGGCCGTCGACGGTTCGTACGATGCATTGATGCTCACGCAATTCGAGCGGATGGGCCGGTCGGCCGTGTTGCTGGAAGTAGGCAGGTGCGCCGAACACCACGCGCCGCAGCGCGCCCAGGCGCTTCGCACGTAAATTGGAATCCGGCAAATTGCCGATTCGGACAGCCAAATCGAGGCGCTCGGCATCGAGATCGACAAATTCATCGGAAAGCTGGAGGTCAACCTCGACCCGGGGATATGTCCGCATATAATCGGCGATGACCGGCACGAGGAAGTCCGGGCCGAACAGAACCGGGGCACTGACACGCAGGATGCCCCATGGCTCCGACCGTCGATTGGCCGCCTGAAGCCTGGCTTCGTTAATTTCCTCGACGGCGGGTTTGATGCGCTGGAAAAAGGCCGCTCCGGCTTCGCTCGGCGTCGAGCGGCGTGTCGTCCTGTGCAGAAGCTCGACCCCGATTGATTCCTCCAATGTCGCCAGGGACCGGCTGACCGACTGCAGTGAGCGGTTCAGCCGGCGTGCGGCAGCCGTCAGACTGCCATGCTCGACAATGGCAATGAAGGCTTCGAAATCATCTATCCGGCTCATCGCTCATCGCTCCTTTCTACCGAAAATCGGGAGAACCTATCGCAAAATCGATCAATTGTAACGAAGTTCGCTAGATTTTATCTTCCCTGCACAGGCCGAAAGGCAGACTCGAAGGAAGGAGATCGTCATGCGAACACCCAGTCCAACGGTCCTGGTCGTAGGCGCCGCAGGCCGCGTTGCCGGTTTGGTGGTGCCTGAACTCGTCCGCCGCAATGCCAGGGTTCGAGCGCTTGTTAGTGACGCCGCGAGTGCCGAAAAAGCCCGGAAAGGCGGCGCATCCGAGATCGCGATCGGAGATCTGCGCAACCATCGGAGCCTTGAGCAGGCCGTGAAAGGTGTCGACGGTGTCTTTCACATCGGACCGGCCTTTGCTCCCGACGAAGCCGCCATGGGGGTTGCCATGGTTGAGGCGGCGGCGCGAGCAGGCGTTCGAAAGTTCGTCTTTTCGTCGGTGATCCAGCCGACCAATACGAGGCTGGAAAACCATGCAAGCAAGGTACCCGTTGAAGCTGCCCTCTATTCGACGAACATGGAGTACACCATTCTGCACCCGGCCAATTTCATGCAAAATATCGCGCCGGCCTGGCCGTCCGTCGTCGAGCACGGCGTTTTCGCCGAGCCGTTTCCAAGGACGGCGAAGCTCGCCCGCGTCGACTATCGCGATGTGGCTGAAGTGGCGGCAATCGCACTGACCGAAGCGCGTTTGTCCTATGCGACCCTCGAGCTGTGCGCCGACGGTATGCACAGCCGCGAAGAGGTCGTCGCCATGATGAGCGAAGCGCTTGGCCGGCCGGTTTCGGCGGGCGAGCCGACATTTCAGGACTGGGCGGCGAAGGCCCGCCTTCCCTATACCGACCGGCAGTTGCAGATGCTGGCCAAAGTACACAGCCACTACGCCAAATACGGCCTCGGCGGAAACAGCCTGACGTTGCGTGCCGTGCTTGGCCGCGAGCCGCGTTCGCTACGAAGCTTCATTCAGGAATTGGCGCTGCAGACGGCATATGCCGCCTGATCGTCCTCACAATAACGCCTACGCAAATTTTTTTGATTAGGAAGATTTCGATGCAAGCATCACCGGACCGAGCCTTCAAATTGAGAAAGCTGCCGCCCTCCTACGGCGCGGTGGTGATGCCGTTGGTTCTTTCGATTCTGATGTCCTCGATTGTCTCGGCGGTTTCGACGGCAATCGGCGCAGGCTGGACGAACGGGTTTATAGCGGCCTGGAGCTATGCATGGGGCGCTTCATGGCTTGTCGCGTTTCCCAGTCTGCTGATTGTGCTTCCGATCGTGCGCCGGATCGTTGCCGCGATTGTCGATCAGCCGGCCCGGTCCTGACATCACGAACGAAGGATGCCGGCGGACGGAGGGCCGACATAGCCATTAGAGCGGCCCCTTGCGGGGCCGCGGCCGGTTCGTGCGCTTGCCTCAGGTAAGCGGCGACAGCTGGATCTCGACGCGGCGGTTCTGAGCCCGGCCGGCAGCGGTCGCGTTGGAGGCGATCGGACGTGTCTTGCCGAAGCCGGTGACGGCGAAGCGGCGGGAATCGACGCCCTGTCCGGACAGATAGTTGGCGACCGCCAAAGCACGGCGCTGCGACAGGTCGAAATTGTGCTCGTCGCTGCCGGTCGAGTCGGTGTGGCCGAACACGTCGACGGTGGTCTGGCGGAACTTTTTCAGCACAAGGGCCACCGAATTCAGCACCGGATAGAAACCGGCCTTCACCGCGTCCTGGTCGACGTTGAAGGTGATGTCGGACGGCATATTGAGGATGATCTGATCGCCGGTGCGGGTGACGCTGACGCCTGTGCCCTGAAGCTGTCGGCGCAGTTCGGCCTCGTTCTGGTCCATGGTGGCACCGATGGCACCGCCGGCAAGCGCGCCGATGCCCGCGCCGATCAGCGCGTTGCGGCGGTCGTTACCGCCGGCAAGCATGCCGAGCCCGGCACCCGCCAAAGCACCGAGACCGGCGCCGGCAGCGGTGTTGGAAACCTTCTGTTCCCCGGTGTAGGGATCGGTGGTGCATGCGCTCACGAGCACAGCCGTCGCCACGACGGCGAGCACAATCTTTTTCATATGGTGGTCCCTCTCCATTCCACGGCCGCGCAACGGCGCACCGCATCAGCCCTTCCAGCGACTTGTAACATGAAATGCGGCGAAAAGCGGACCAGCAAAAGCCGCTGCCGCGGCTTTCCCCGGCTCAATTCCACACGCCTGCAGCGGCTCGCGCGACCACCGCAATTCGACCGGCTACCAGAGATTCTTGCCGTCGATGACCACCACTTCGACCTTGTCGAGATCGAAATCGTCGAACAGCCGCGAGTTCACGCTGATCTTCGGATTGTCGAAATTCGGCTCGCCTGTCGACCAGTCCGGCGTCTCGGTGAAGGTCCCACAGCCGCAGCTGGCGCAAAAACCGTGTTTTATGGTTTTCGATCCCCACTGGTAGAACGAAACATTCTCCGGCGGGCTGGTGAGCCTGAATTGGGATGGGGTGTAATAGGCCCACAACGAACCGCGTTTTGAACAGAAGGAACAGGTGCATCGCGTCACTGTCTGCGGTGCTTGCGAGACCTCGAACGTCGTCGCCTTGCAGTGGCAGCTTGCCTTGATCGTCATGGATTGGTCCCTCACAATGCCGCCCGTAAGCAAAGGCAGCATAAAGAAACGCTCCTGACAACTGCCTGTCAGCGACCTGTGAGCCTGCGATGCACAGGTTAAAAGTGCTGGAGTGCCGACCGAAGGCTCATCGATCCAAAGCCGCCGCACACCCCCGGGTCAGCCCGTCGGCAAGCTTTCGGGCGTCATGCGCTAATAGGACGATGGCGGCACGAACAGGCAGATGGTCTTTCCGTCATTGGCACCGGCAACGGAGCACCAATGATATTCGCCGTCGGGCGAATTCTTGATCCGCTTGTCGCTATAGGCCACGACTTCCCCGGTTCCTTTGATGACATAGCCCTCGGGACGTTCGCTGATCGATGTCTGAGAGACCTCGCGGCAATCATAGCCCGAGCAGCAGGAGAAGGGATAGCTCCAGCCTTGCGGCATGGCCGCGGTCGGCTTGGCATCATGCGCCAGAGCAGGCGCCGCAAATGGAATGGCGGCAGCTATCAAAACCACTGCCGCGACAAGTGAATTCAGGAGTCGGCGCGCCGTGCGGGCGACTGGGGCCGGTCTGGTTGTGAGAGCAGGCATGAGCGCAGTTCCTATCAACGGTTGTCAAGCATTTCGCTTGCCCGTTCCCGGAACGTGTCTTCCCAGTGGCCGGATCGTCAGGTCGCAGATACGCCGCGTCCGGCCATAAATGCTTTTTTCCTCCCCAGCGCATGAATGCTGGGCTGATTCCTTGGTCGGCGCAAGCAATTGCTGTCGCAACCGAACGCCGACCTCTGCAGCCGGAACCAACCTGCCGTCCTGATTGACGAAACCTGGTCAACCCCGGCAGCGGGATCGCCAATAACGGGATTTGGCTCGCGCTGGTTCCAGGCTTGGCACCGGCGGCCCGCGGCATCCGCGTCAAAAGCGGAAATCGATTTTTGAAAAATCCGATGAAAAACAAAGTTGTAGAACGACAGGTAAGTGCAAATTGAGAGCTCGTCACTCTCGCGCGATGGCCGTAACTCTCGCGTGATGAACCCACATTCCTGCCGGATTGGTGCCCGGCGGCCTCAGTCGATATCGGCCACCGTTTCGCCGGCGCCACCTTCGATCCGCTGCGACAGTGAGGCTTCCATGAAATCGTCGAGGTCACCGTCGAGCACGCTCGACGGGCTGGTGCTCTCGACACCGGTGCGCAGATCTTTCACCAGCTGATAGGGCTGCAGCACGTAGGACCGTATCTGGTGGCCCCAGCCAATATCGCTCTTCGACGCTTCGGTGGCGTTCGCCACCGCTTCGCGCTTCTTCAGCTCTTCCTCGTAAAGCCGCGAGCGCAGCATTTCCCAGGCCTTGGCCTTGTTCTTGTGCTGGGAGCGCTCGGCCTGGCAGGCAACCGCGATGCCGGTGGCGAGATGGGTTATGCGCACCGCCGAATCGGTGGTGTTGACGTGCTGGCCGCCCGATCCCGACGACCGATAGGTGTCGATACGGACGTCGGATTCGGAAACGTCGATGTCGATCGTATCGTCGATGACGGGATAGACCCAGACGCTGGCGAAGGAGGTGTGGCGGCGCGCATTGCTGTCATAGGGCGAAATCCGCACGAGACGATGCACGCCCGATTCCGTCTTCAGCCAGCCGTAGGCGTTGTGGCCCTTGATCAGCAGCGTGGCGGACTTGATGCCGGCTTCTTCGCCGTCATGCACTTCAAGCACCTCGACCTTGAAGCGCCGGCGCTCGGCCCAGCGCGTATACATGCGCAGAAGCATCGAGGCCCAGTCCTGGCTTTCGGTGCCGCCGGCGCCGGCATGGACTTCCAGATAGCTATCGTTGGCGTCAGCCTCGCCCGACAGCAGCGTTTCGATCTGGCGCGCCTTGGCCTCGCCGCGCATCGAGCGGATCGCCGCTTCGGCCTCCGCGATGACGCCCTCGTCGCCCTCTTCCTCGCCAAGCTCAATCAACCCGATATTGTCTTCCAGGGCCTGGGTGAGGCCTTTGACGGCGGCAATGCCTTCCTCGAGGCCCTGACGCTCGCGCATCAGCTTTTGTGCTTCCAGCGGCTCGTTCCAGAGGCTCGAATCCTCGGCACGGACGTTCAGGTACTCAAGCCGCTTTATGGCTTGGTCCCAGTCAAAGATGCCTCCTCAGCAGGGTGATCGCCTGCCTGATCTCGTCGACAATGTTTTGCGTTTCCGCGCGCATGGCTGGCTGTTCTGTCCTGTTGCTGGATGGCGGTTTGGTGGCGCGATACATAGGGACGGCACGGTCTCCTGTAAAGCGCCGGCCGCTGTAATGTACCGGCCCCTGTAAAGCGGAATGGACCGGCTCGACCATCATCGTCAAGCCGGCCCGACCCGATGTAGCGATTGTCAGTAGAGCCCGCCGCCGCCCGACTGGATGGCCTGGTTGGCCTGCGGCGACAGCGCCCCGCCGGTGGCGTTGGAGCCGTCCGCACCCATGCCGATCACCCAGTAGCTGTCGGCGGGACCGGTACCCGGCTTGAAGGCTTCGATGATGGTTCCGGCGTCACCCGCGTTGGCTCGCATGCCGGTCTTGCGATTGATCGCAATCAGCTTCATGCCGTCCGGAACCTTGAAGTCGACATTGGGCGTGCCGTCCAGCGCCACGCGCATGAAATCCTTGAAGATCGGCGCGGCAAGGCCGCCGCCGGTCGCGCCCTTGCCAAGGCCTTTCGGCTGATCGTAGCCCATATAGAGGCCAACAACGAGGTTCGGCGTATAGCCGATGAACCAGGCATCCTTTTCGTCGTTGGTCGTTCCGGTCTTGCCGGCGATGTGACGGCCGAGCTCGTTGATGGTGGCGCCGGTGCCGCGTTGCACGACGCCCTCCATCATCGATGTGATCTGGTAGGCGGTCATCGGATCGAGCACCTGCTCGGAATTGTCGACCAGCTCCGGCTCTGGCTGGTTCTGCCACTCGGCGGCGTTGCAGTTCGAGCAGCCGCGTTCGTCCTGCCTGAAGACGGTCTTGCCGTAGCGGTCCTGGATGCGGTCGATCAGCGACGGCTTGATCGACTTGCCGCCATTGGCCATGATCGAATAGGCCGACACCATGCGCATCACCGTCGTCTCGCCGGATCCCAGCGCCATCGGCAGATACGGCGCCAGGTGATCGTAGACACCGAAACGCTCGGCATATTCCACGACCAGCTTCATGCCCATGTCGTTGGCAAGCCGCACCGTCATCAGGTTGCGCGATTTCTCGATGCCGGACCGCAAGGTCGCCGGGCCGGCCACCGTTCCGTCGTAATTCTTGGGCGTCCAGGTCGTGTTGCCGCTCTGGATGGTGATCGGCCCGTCCATGATCACGGAGGCGGGCGTATAGCCATTGTCGAGGGCGGCCGAATAGACGATCGGCTTGAACGACGATCCCGGCTGGCGCATAGCCTGCGTCGACCGGTTGAACTCCGACTGCGCGTAGGAGAAACCGCCGACCATGGCCAGGACGCGTCCGGTATGCGGATCCATGGCGATCAGGCCGCCTTCCACTTCGGGAACCTGGCGCAAGCTGTAGCTGTTGTCCGAGCCGTCGTTCTTCTGCACAAAAATCACGTCGCCCGGCTTCAGCACGTCGGCCGGCGACTTCGCCTTGACGGTCCTGCCGTCGACGACGTGGCGCATGGCGAAGCTCATGTCTTCCTTGCTGACGGTGCCTTCGACGCGGTCCGTGACGATTTCGCCGGAGATCTGGCGCGTCGGCTGCAGGCCGATGGACAGGCCGGTGGCCGAGCTGTCGAGCACGACGGCGAGCGACCATTCCGGCACATCCTCCAACCGCTTGACGTTGCCCAGCGGCACACCCCAGTCGCCGGAAACGTCGATGCTCGTGACCGGCCCGCGGTAGCCGCGCAGCGTGTCGAACTTCATAAGTCCGTTCTGCATGGCCTTGCGGGCAATCAGCTGCATCTTCGGATCGAGCGTCGTGCGGACGGAAAGGCCGCCTTCGTAGAGCGCATTCTCGCCGTAGCGCGCGATGATCTGGCGACGCACTTCCTCGGTGAAATACTCCCCGGCGAAGAGATAGTTGCCGGTGCGGCGCGGCGTGACGCCGAGCGGCTCGGCCTTGGCCTTCTCGCCTTCTTCATGCGTGACGTAGCCGTTCTCGACCATCTGGTCGATGACCCAGTTGCGGCGCTCCAAGGCGCGATCGGCATGCTTGAAGGGATGGTAGTTGTTCGGCCCCTTCGGCAGGGAGGCGAGATAGGCGGCTTCGGCCACGGTGAGCTCGTTCACCGATTTGTCGAAATAGGTGAGCGCAGCACCGGCGACGCCATAGGCGCCGAAGCCGAAGAAAATCTCGTTGAGATAGAGCTCGAGAATGCGATCCTTCGAGTAGGCCTGCTCGATGCGGAAGGCGAGGATCATCTCCTTGATCTTGCGCTCGTAGGTCTGGTCTGAAGACAACAGGAAGTTCTTCGCCACCTGCTGGGTGATCGTTGAGGCGCCGACCTGGCGCTTTCCCGAACCAACATTCTGCAGGTTGACGACAATGGCCCGGCCAAGGCCGGTCACGTCGATGCCGGGGTGATTGTAAAAGTTCTTGTCCTCGGCCGACAGGAAGGCCGCCTTGACACGATCCGGAATCGCCTGAATCGGCAGATAAAGCCGCCGCTCACGCGCATATTCGGCCATCAGCGCGCCATCCGACGCGTGGATGCGGGTCGTCACCGGCGGCTCGTATTTGGCCAGCACCTCGTAATCGGGCAGGTCCTTCGACAAATGGCCGATATAGATCGCAACGCCCGCCGCGACCAAAAGGGCCAGCGTCGTGCCGATGCCGAAGAAATAGCCAATGAGACGAATCATACCCGCTCCAGTCCTTGGTTCGGGAATTTCCTAAACGAAGCCGCCCTTCACGCAAGCTTTCGGGACGATCCCAAACCGTAATCGCAAAATCCATGTCGCGACCATGTGGGCAAAATACGGCAGCGTGGAATTTCGGTTTCGAATGCCGGAAATAAAAGCACAGGGTGTTGTCGCCGTGCAACGCTGCTTCAGGTTGTGGGCGCCGGCGGACATTTCAGCCTCCGGCCCCGGTTCCGCTCTTGGCCGAAGCAAACAGGGCAACGGCGTTGGTTATGCTCTGGGTCGCCTTGTTGCGCCAATCGGCGCTGAGCAACTGCGCTTCGTCCTTGGCGTTCGACAGATAGCCGAGTTCGACCAGCACGGATGGAACGTCCGGCGCCTTCAGCACCTTGAAGCCGGCAGAACGCTGCGGGTTGTTGATCAGACCGACGCTGGTGGAAAGCTGGCCGACGAGAGTATGGGCGAAGCTCATCGAAAAACTATGCGTCTCGCGGCGGATCAGGTCGATCAGGATATCGGTCACTTCCTTGCTGTCGTCCTTGATCTCCATGCCGGCGAACTGGTCGGAAAGATTTTCACGGTCGGCAAGCGCCTGCGCCTCGGGATCGGAAGCCTTGTCGGACACGGTGTAGACGGTTGCGCCGCGAATGCCCTTGAGGCTGATCGTGTCCGCATGGATCGAGATGAGCAGGTCGGCCTCATGCTGTCGGGCAATGCGCACGCGGTCGTCGAGCCGCAGGAACTCGTCCGTTTCGCGCGTCAGGAACACGTCGTATTTGCCGCTGGCGGCGAGCTTGTCGCGCAGTTCCATGGCAAAGGCGAGCGTCACGTTCTTTTCGACCGTCCCGTTCAGGCCCTCGGCACCGCCGTCGATGCCGCCATGGCCGGGATCGATGACGACGGTGAAACGATGGCCCGGATTGGAGACCGGCCCGGTACCGACCCTGCCGGCCTTGTCGGCGGAGACCGTCGAACCGGTGGTCAGCGCCTGATTGGCGAGCGCTGCGTCGAATTCCCGCTGCGAGGCCGCCGACATGTCGATGGCAATGCGGTAGCCGTTGCCGTCACCGTTCTTGAGCACGTCGAGATTGTCGACGGCGAACGGTCCCTTGCCGGTGAGAATCAGCCGCGATTTCCCCTCGCCGAGCTCGCCGTAACGCACGGCGCGGACAAGGCCGCGCGGCTTTACATCCTTGGCATTGAGGGCAAATTTGGTGGCCGGCAGATCGATGACCAGGCGATTGGGGCCGCGCAGCAGGAACCATTTGATGTCGGGCTCGCGGTCGAAATTGATGACGATGCGCATCTTGGTGGCATCGCCGGCCATCTTGTAGCTTATGGCGCCGAGCGGTACGTCGGCAGCACGCGAAAGCGGCGAAAAGACCAGGCAAGCCAGGATCAGCGGCAGCAGGCAGGCGGTGCGGAAGAACCAGCCTCCATGATGACGGCCCTTGTCTGCGAAGCCTGCCAGTCCCATCTTTCTACCAATCGCTCCCGTTTTGGCGTCATGCCCGATCGCTTGTCGAAGTGCCCTGTCGCTTGTCAAAGTGCCGGCAGACCGCGAACTCGATTAACGATTGGTATCCAGAGAAGGTTAACCAAGCCTTTTCATGGAAGGCTTGGGACCTGGGCTTCCGCTGCGGAACGGCTTTTTGCCGGCATCGGGAATCGGGGTTGCCTTCCAACCCGCCAAATCATAAAAGCGATGGTGGATCACTGCAATCCTGGAACCGTCCTCCTCCGCAGCTTCCTGCTACAGGTCAGACGCAAGACGGCTCCTTTCGCTTCAGGCGAAGAAGGCATCGGTGATCGCGACGATTTTCGCAGGCGTGCTCCCGTGGCGGGGGAATCGCCTGCGTGAGCAAAACGGCCGGGATTGTCCCGTGCCGGCTCTGTATGAGCAAACAAGCTGGTCCGGTTTTTCCCGGGCTTTGGTTCAAAAGGTTCTGCTGGTGACGATGGCTTCAAGCGCAATCATGGAAAGGTCCGCAACAAACCGCGCCACTACGGCTGCGGGCGGCACCGCCATGGCGCTCAGGCAGCGGCCGGCGGACGTTCAATTGTCCGGCACCCATGTTCCAGGTCCACGGCAGCGGGCATTGCCTCGCAAGCTGCGGCCGACGGCTGCCGGGAGGAAACGAAATAATGCCCAACAAAATGCTGATAGACGCCTCCCACCCGGAGGAAACACGCGTTGTCGTCGTTCGCGGTAACCGTATTGAAGAATTCGACTTTGAATCTCAGGACAAGAAGCAGCTCAAAGGAAACATCTATCTCGCCCGCGTAACGCGCGTCGAACCTTCTCTTCAGGCAGCCTTTGTCGAATATGGCGGCAACCGTCACGGTTTCCTCGCCTTCAGTGAAATACACCCCGACTACTACCAGATTCCGGTCGCCGACCGTCAGGCGCTGCTGCGTGCGGAAGCACAGGAAGCCCAGGACGAAGAGGACGAGGAAGCCGCCGAAGGCGAGGACCGCCAGAGCCGCGACCGTGGCAAGCGCGGACGCCGGCGCGGCGGCAAGAGCCGCGACCGCGGCGAGCACAGGCGCGAGGCAGGCGCGGCCGACGGCGAGAATGGCGAGAACGGCGAAGATGCCGTCGCAGAAAAGCTGGATGCCGTTGACGACAACACCATGTCCGACATTGCCGGACAGAGCGAGGGTGCCGCCGGGCAGAGCGATGAAGCCGCCGATCGCGGTGAGACCGAGCCGTCCGAAGGCGGTTCCAGTTCCATCGCTGCCAGCGTCGATGCCGACGTAATCTCGGAAGCCGTCCCGCAAGTCGAGGTAAGCGGGCCCGAGACAAGCGGGACCGAGACAAGCGGCGAAGCAACCTCCGAAGACAATGATCGCGGCATGCTGGAAGAGGTGCAATCCTCGCATCCGGACGATCACGAGGTCGAATCGGTCGGTGCCGAGGACGCGCTGGAAGAAGTGCGCAACCGCCGCAAGCCGGTCCGTCGCCAGTACAAGATCCAGGAAGTGATCAAGCGCCGGCAGATCCTGCTGGTGCAGGTCGTCAAGGAAGAGCGCGGCAACAAGGGTGCAGCGCTGACCACCTACCTGTCGTTGGCCGGCCGCTATTCGGTGCTGATGCCGAACACGGCCCGCGGCGGCGGTATTTCGCGCAAGATCACCAATGCGCAGGACCGCAAGCGGCTGAAGGAAGTGGTCGCCGATCTCGAAGTGCCGCAAGGCATGGGTGTCATCCTGCGTACGGCAGGCGAAAGCCGCACCAAGGCAGAGATCAAGCGCGACTACGAATATTTGATGCGGCTTTGGGAAAACGTCCGCAATCTGACGCTGCAATCCACGGCCCCTGCCCTGGTTTACGAGGAAGGCAGCCTGATCAAGCGCTCGGTGCGCGACCTTTACAACAAGGATATCGACGAGATCCTGGTTTCCGGCGAAGAAGGCTACCGTGAGGCCAAGGACTTCATGCGCATGCTGATGCCGAGCCACGCCAAGGTGGTTCAGCCGTTCCGCGACACGACGCCGATCTTTGTGCGCAACGGCATCGAAGCGCAGCTCGACCGCATGCTGCAGCCGCAGGTGACGCTGAAGAGCGGCGGCTACATCATCATCAACCAGACGGAAGCGCTGGTCGCCATCGACGTCAATTCGGGCCGTTCCACCAAGGAGCACTCGATCGAGGACACCGCACTTCACACCAATCTGGAAGCCGCCGAGGAAGTCGCCCGGCAATTGAGGCTGCGTGATCTCGCCGGCCTCATCGTCATCGACTTCATCGATATGGAGGAGAACCGCAACAACCGCTCCGTCGAGAAGCGGCTGAAGGATCACCTCAAGAACGATCGTGCCCGCATCCAGGTCGGCCGCATCTCGCATTTCGGCCTGATGGAGATGTCGCGCCAGCGCATCCGTGCCAGCGTGCTGGAATCGACGATGAAGCCTTGCCCGCATTGCGGCGGCACCGGCCATGTGCGCTCCGATTCGTCGGTCGCGCTGATGGTGGTGCGGGCAATCGAGGAATTCCTGCTCAAGGATTCGCGCAGCCACATCACGGTGCGGACGCCGGCGGCGACCGCGCTCTATGTGCTCAATCACAAGCGCGGCACGCTGGTGGAATTCGAGCATCGCTTCGGCGTGACCATCACCATCGAAGCCGATGACGCGGTCGGTGCACAACACTATGCCATCTTCCGCGGCGCGCTGGCCGAAAAGCCGGAAGGCTTTGTCGAGGCGCGCACGTTCCCGGCCTATGTCGAGCCGGAAGAACCCGAGGACGAGATCGTCATCGAAGAGGAAGACGAGGAACCGGTGCAGGCCGAGCAGCCACGCCCTGCCCAGCAGCCGCAGCAGCCAAGGTCCGGCGAGGACGGCGAAGGCCGCGATCGCAAGCGCCGCAAGCGCCGCAGACGGCGCGGCGGCAAGGATCGTGAACATGGGGATCGTGAACACGGGGATCGTGAGCACGGGGAACGCGAACATGGCGATCGCGAGCATGGCGCTGCTGTGGAAGGTGCTTCCGTTTCGGCGCCGATAGACGATGCCTTCGTCGCCGCCGGCGATCAAGGTGCCGAAGCGGAACGTGAAGCGCCGGCCGGTGTTGCCGAAACGGCGGAAGCGGCGGACGACGGTCACGGCAAGAAGCGCCGGCGCGGCAAGCGCGGCGGCAAGCGCAATCGCCGCGAAGAGGGCGAAGGCGAGATCGAAGCCAGCGCCGGCGAGCCGGCCGCCATGACGGAAGGTGCGGTGTCGGAAGCACAGCCCGTGACCGGCGAGCCGGAAGGTGCGCCGCCGGCCGAAGAGCTTGCGGTGCGTGCTCCGGCGAACGACGACACGCCGAGCGCCGAAAAGCCGAAGAAGCCGCGCCGCGCCGCCAAGCCGAAGAAGGTTGCGGCGGAAGCAGTTGCCGAGATTGCGGGCGCCGAGACATCGGCTGCCGAGGCCGCCTCCGTGGCTTCCGGCGAGACCCCCGCACCGGTGTCGCAGGAGACCGAAGTGGCGGCTGCCGGGGAAACGCCGAAGGTCCGGCCGTCGCGGCGCAAGCCCGTACCGGTGGATGCTCCGGTCGTGCCGGTCGTCTCCTCGATCGTCCCGGACGAGGCAAAGGCCGACGAGGCAAAGACCGAGGAAGCAAAGGCCGAGGACAAGCCGAAGCGTGCCGGCTGGTGGCAGCGGAAGGGCTTTTTCTAAGCTTTTCCGCGCATTAGCCAGACTTTCTGATTAAAAAAAATCCCGCGCTGCGGATCGGCTGCGCGGGATTTTTTGCTCCAATTCAGGCGACAGGCACCAGAGCGGAATGCATTCAATTGAATGGGGCATTCCGCTCTAACTGTTTGTTTTGCTGCATTTGTGCGGACGCCAAATGATTCCATTTGGCTGCAAAATGCTTATGGTGCGAAGATCGACCAGTTCATCGTCTTCGCCAGTTTTTCCAACGCGATCGAGCCCAGCCTGGAATTGCCGTTGGCATTGAGGCCAGGGGACCAGACGGCAAGCGAGGCGACGCCCGGCACGATCCCCAATATGCCGCCGCCAACGCCGCTCTTGCCGGGAATGCCTACGCGGAAAGCGAAGTCGCCGGAGCCGTCATAGTGGCCGCAGGTCAGCATCATCGCGCCGATGCGGCGGGCGCGCTCTGCCGAGACGACGGAATGCCCGGTCGCCGGTTCTTGCCGCCATTGGCAAGGAAGCGGCCAGCCAGGGCCAGTTGCCGGCAGCTCATGGCGATAGCGCAATGGTGGAAATAGACGCCCAGCGCCAGTTCCGGCGCATGGTGAAGATTGCCGAACGATTTCATGTAATTGGCAAGCGCGAAATTGCGAAAGCCGGTGGCGCGTTCGGACGCCGCGACCTCGCGGTCGATGACGATGGTGTCGTCATCGGCCAGGAACTGGATGAAGCGCAGGATCTCGCCGATCGCCTCGCGCGGCTGATGGCCGGCAAGCAGGATGTCGGAGACGACGATGGCGCCGGCATTGATGAATGGATTGCGCGGAATGCCGTTCTCGTGCTCGAGCTGGACGATCGAGTTGAACGGATTGCCCGAAGGTTCGCGCCCAACCCGCTGCCACAGCGCGTCGCCGACATTGCCGAGCGCCAGCGTCAGCGTGAACACCTTTGAGATGCTCTGGATCGAAAACGCCTCGTCGGCGTCGCCCGCGGTCAGCATGCGGCCGTCATTGGTCACCGCGGCAATGCCGAATTTTTTCGGATCGATCTTGCCGAGCTGGGGGATATAGCTGGCGACGTCGCCGCGATCGGTACGCTCCGCCATTTCGGCAGCGACCTCGCGCAACGCCTGTTCAAGCTGGGGCGCCTGTTCAAGCTCCGGCATCGTCGCCCCCGCTACTTCAGCCAGCGTTCGATACGCGCCATCGCCTCGACCATGTCGTCGTGGCTGCCGGCATAGGAAAAGCGCATCGTGCGATGGCCTTGCAGCGGGTCGAAATCGCGGCCCGGCGTCGCCGCCACATGCGCCTCGGCAAGCATCCTGCGCGCAAACGCCATGCTGTCATTGGTGTGCCTGGTGACGTCGCAGAAGGCGTAGAACGCGCCGTCCATGGGCGCGGCCAAAGCAAAGCCGAGCTCCGGCAGGCGTTGTATCAGGAGCTCGCGGTTCCAGGCATAGCGCGCCTTCACCGCTTCCAGCTCTGGCGTCGCCTTGAATGCCTCGATCGCGGCAATCTGGGACAGTTCGGGCGGCGAGATGTAGAGGCTCTGGGCGATGCGCTCGACTGGCCGCACCAGTTCCTGCGGCAGCACCATCCAGCCGATGCGCCAGCCGGTCATGCAATAATATTTCGAGAAGGAATTGATCACCGTCACATCCGCGCCGAAAGCAAGCGCCGTCGTGTCGGGCGCCGCATAGGCCAGCCGGTGATAGATTTCGTCCGAGATGACGGCGATGCCGAGCTCTTGCGCCGTTTTGACCAGCGCCTCGAGATCGCCGGCGGGAATGACCGCGCCGGTCGGGTTGGCCGGGCTGGCGAACAGCACGCCCTTCAGCGGTTTTTCGCGGTGCGCGGCTTGCAGGTGCTCGGCATGCAGATAGGCGGCGCCGTCCAACTCGATCTCGGCGATGTCGATGCCGAGCGCGGCCATGATGTTGCGATAGGCAGGATAGCCGGGCGCAGCGATGGCGACGCGGTCGCCTGGATCGAACATTGCCAGGAAAGCGAGGTTGAAGGCAGCCGACGATCCGGTGGTGACGGCTATCCGCTCGGGCGAAACGTCAAGCCCGTAATGCTCGCCATAATGCGCCGCGATCGCCTTGCGCAGGCCGGCGAGGCCCAGCGCGTCGGTATAGCCGATGCGGCCTGTCTTCAAGGCATTGGCCGCCGCTTCGCGAACCCCGGCCGGCGCCGGATCGGAAGGCTGGCCGACGGCCATAGAAACGACCGGCAGGCCCTTGGCTTTCAGCCGATTCGCCTCGGCCAGGATGTCCATAGCATGGAACGGTTCGACCGCGCCGCGGCGCGAAAGCGAAACAACCATTTTTCAATCCACCACACTTGTCCACACGTGCCGGCCATGCTGGCCGCGCCGCACAAATGCCCGATTGGTGTGGGGATCACAAGTTCGGTAAGTTTAGGCTGCCGACTTTTCATCCTTCGCCCACTCGTCTACCAGTGGACCTGCCATGTTGAGCCGACCCAAATCGACGATCGCCAGGACAGCGCGCGCCCTCGCGATGCTTTCGCTTGCCGTGGTGGTCGCCATAGCCGGCTCGGTCAATGCCTTTGCGCAGAATGTGCCGGTTGTGCGCGATGCCGAGATCGAGGCGCTGGTGCGCGATTACGCGCGGCCGATCTTCAAGGCGGCGGGCTTGTCGGGCGACGCCATCAACATCGTGCTGGTCAACGACCAGAGCTTCAACGCCTTTGTTGCCGGCCGCCGGCTGTTCATCAACACCGGCGCGCTGATGACGGCCGAAACGCCCAACGAGATCATTGGCGTCATTGCCCACGAGGCCGGCCATATCGCCGGCGGACACCAGCAGAAATTGCGAGAACAGCTCGAGCGCGCCAAGACGATGGCGATCCTGGCGACGCTGCTTGGCGCCGGCGCCATGGTGGCCGGCGCCACCAGCAACAGCCGCGGTCTCGCCGGCGCCGGCATGGGCGTGGTGGCCGGCGGCGGCGAGATGGCGCAACGCAGTATCCTCGCTTATCAGCGCACCGAAGAGATGACCGCCGACCGTTCGGCGATCACCTATCTCAATGCAACCGGCCAGTCCGGCATGGGCATGCTGAAGACGTTTGGCCGCTTCCAGAACGCATTGTCGCTCTCGGGCGCGCAAGTCGATCCCTACAGGATCAGCCATCCGATGCCGCAGGAGCGTATCGCCAATCTCGAAGTGCTGGTGAAGCAGAGCCCTTACGTCGACAAGGTCGACCCGCCGGCACTGCAGCAGCGCCACGACATGATGCGCATCAAGATCGCCGCCTACATGCAGGGCCAGGCGGCGGCGTCGCGATTGATGCGCAAGAACCCCGGCAGCCTCGCCTCACGCTATGGCGACGCGCAGATGACCTATCTGTTCGGCAATCTGGCGTCGGCGCTCACCAAGACCAACGCGTTGATCAAGGAACAGCCGAAGAATCCCTATTTCCAGGAATTGCGCGGCGACATCCTGATGAAGGCGAACCGGCCGAAGGATGCGGCGGACGCCTATGCCAAGTCGGTCAGCCTCGATCCGGCGCGATCGGGGCTGCTGCCGGTCTCGTACGGCCAGGCGCTGATGGCGATCGGCGCGCAGGATTCGCTGAAGAAGGCGGTGGCGCAGATCAACACCGGCCTCGGACGGGATCGCGAAAACGCCGCCGGATACCGCTATCTGGCACAGGCTTACGGGGAACTCGGCAACATCCCGGCCGCCGAGCTTGCAACCGCCGAAGGGCATTTCTATTCCGGCGACTACAAGAATGCGAAAATCTTCGCCATGCGGGCGCAGCAGAGCATGAAGCGGGGCGAGCCGGGCTGGCTTCGCGCGCAGGACATTATAAACTACGCACCATCAGGTAAGAAGAAGTGAACCTTTCGGACGCAGGCTGCGACACAGCCAAACCGGGCGGACCCGAACACAGGCAAGAGGATCGAGGATCATGACAAAGGCAATTCTGCTGGGCACTACCGGAGTGGCAGCGGCTCTAGCGATGCTGGCGTTCGGCTTCGTCGCCGGCAATCCGCAGACGGCGAAGGCCGGCATGGCACAGCTTGCCCAGACGACGTCCTCAGGTACCAAGCTCGACCGTGCCGAAGTCGAAGGCATCGTCCGCGACTATCTCCTGAAGAACCCGGAAGTGCTTCTGGAGGCCCAGCAGGCACTCGAGGCCAAGCAGAAGGAAGAACAGCGCGTCGCCAGTCTCGGTGTCATCAAAGACGCCAAGGACCAGATCTTCAATTCCTCATTCGACGGTGTTGTCGGCAATCCGAACGGCAAGGTCACCATCGTCGAATTCTATGATTATAATTGCGGCTACTGCAAACGCGCCATCGACGACATGCGCGCGCTGACCAAGGCCGATCCGGACCTGCGCTTCGTGCTCAAGGAGTTCCCGATCCTCGGCCCGGATTCGCAGAAGGCGAGCGTCGTCTCGATGGCCTTCCATTTGATGAAGCCGGAGAAATACGGCGAATTCCACAATGCCCTGCTCGGCGGCCAGGGGCGCGCCACCGAGGCGGCGGCGATCAAGGTGGCGCTGTCGCTCGGCGCCGACGAGGCGGCGCTGCGCGAAAAGATGAAGGACCCGAGCATCACCGAGGCCTTCTCCAAGACCTATGACCTCGCCACCAAGCTCGCCATCACCGGAACGCCGTCCTATGTCGTCGGCAACGAGGTGGTGTTCGGCGCGCTTGGCAAGGAAGTGCTGGCCGAAAAGATCGAGGCGGCGAAGGCCGCGCTCTGATCAGCATTCGGGTTTCGATTAGGCTGCGGGTTTCCGGCACGGGCCGTTTTCCGGCTGTTGTGGACGGCGAAAGAACGCACTTGCGCTCTTTTCGCCAGCGTCTATGCCCATTATAGAGGGTCCGGCGCGCCGGCTTAGCCGCGCCGGGAAAGGTCGGCATTTTTTGAAAACGGTTTTCGTCCTGAACGGCCCCAATCTCAACGCGCTCGGCAAGCGCGAGCCGGGCATCTATGGCGGCAAGACGCTTGCCGCGATCGCCGACGACTGCAAGCAGGCAGGTGCCGCACTTGGGCTGGAGATCGATTTCCGCCAGTCGAACCATGAGGGCGACCTCGTCGACTGGATCCACGAGGCCGCCGACAAGGCCGCCGCAATCGTCATCAATCCGGGCGCCTACGGCCATACCTCGATCGCCATTCACGATGCCATCCGCGCCGTCGCGCCGCTGCCGGTGGCTGAGGTGCATCTCTCCAACATCCACGCGCGGGAACCATTCCGCCACGTCTCCATGGTCGCGCCGGTCGCCGTCGGCATGATCTGCGGGTTCGGGCCGCTCGGCTACACGCTGGCGCTGCAGGCGCTGGCTGCACGCCTATGACCGGCCAACAAACAGAAGGCTCGAAAATGTCGATAAAGAAGAACGGTGTTGACCAGCAGCTGATCCGCGATCTGGCGGGCATACTGAACGACACCAACCTGACCGAGATCGAGGTCGAGCTGGGCGATCTGAAGGTGCGCGTCTCGCGGCAGGCGCCGGCCGTCCATGCCGTCGCCGCAGCTCAGCCGGCCTATGCCCCGGCAGCTGCGCAGCCTGCGGCAGCGGCCGCGCCGGCGACGCCCGACGTGTCGAAGAACGCCGTTGCCTCGCCGATGGTCGGCACCGCCTATCTGGCACCGTCGCCCGACGCCAGGCCGTTCATCGAAATCGGCCAGAAGGTCAAGGAAGGCCAGACGCTGCTGATCATCGAAGCAATGAAGACGATGAACCAGATCCCCTCGCCGCGCGCCGGCACGGTGACGGCGATCCTGTTTGAAGATGCGCAGCCGGTCGAATATGGCATGCCGCTCGTCGTGATCGAGTAGAGCCGGGAACAGGCGAAAGATGTTCCAGAAAATCCTCATCGCCAATCGCGGCGAAATCGCCCTCAGGGTGCTGCGCGCCTGCAAGGAGCTCGGCATCCAGACGGTGGTGGTGCATTCGACCGCCGACGCCGACGCCATGCATGTGCGTCTCGCCGACGAGAGCGTCTGCATCGGCCCGCCGCCGTCGCGCGACAGCTATCTCAACATCCACCAGATCGTCGCCGCCTGCGAGATCACCGGCGCCGACGCGGTGCATCCCGGCTACGGTTTTCTGTCGGAGAACGCCAAGTTCGCCGACATCCTCGCCGCGCACAACATCACCTTCATCGGCCCGACCGGCGACCATATCCGCATCATGGGTGACAAGATCGAGGCCAAGCGTACCGCAAAACGCCTCGGCATTCCCGTGGTGCCCGGCTCCGACGGCGCGGTCACCGAGGACAAGGAAGCCAAGCGCATTGCCGCCGCGATCGGCTACCCCGTGATCATCAAGGCATCGGCCGGCGGCGGCGGGCGCGGCATGAAAGTGGCGCGTAGCGAGGCCGATCTCGAGGTGGCGCTGCAGACGGCACGCTCGGAGGCGGGTGCGGCCTTCGGCGACGACGCAGTCTATATCGAGAAATATCTGCAGAAGCCGCGCCATATCGAAGTGCAGGTGTTCGGCGACGGCGCCGGGCGCGGCGTGCATTTCGGCGAGCGCGACTGCTCGCTGCAGCGCCGCCACCAGAAGGTCTGGGAAGAAGCGCCCTCGCCGGCGCTCAATGCCGAGGAGCGCGCGCATATTGGCGGCGTCTGCGCCAGGGCGATCGCCGATCTCGGCTATTCCGGCGCCGGCACCATCGAATTCCTCTATGAGGACGGCGAGTTCTATTTCATCGAGATGAACACGCGCCTGCAGGTCGAACATCCGGTGACCGAGGCGATCACCGGCATCGACCTCGTGCACGAGCAGATCCGCGTCGCCTCGGGCGGCGGGCTTTCGGTGCGCCAGGAGGATATCCGCTTCCACGGCCATGCCATAGAATGCCGCATCAATGCCGAGGATCCGCGCACCTTCACGCCCTCGCCGGGCACCATCACCCATTTCCACACGCCGGGCGGGCTCGGCATCCGCGTCGATTCCGGCGTCTATTCGGGCTACAAGATCCCGCCCTACTACGACAGCCTGATCGGCAAGCTGATCGTGCATGGCCGCAACCGCGTCGAATGCATGATGCGGCTGCGGCGCGCGCTCGACGAATTCGTCGTCGACGGCATCAAGACGACGCTGCCACTGTTTCGCGACCTCGTTGGCAACGCCGACATCGCCAATGGCGACTACGACATCCATTGGCTGGAAAAATACCTGGCCGAAGGCGAGTGATACAGGGCGAAGCGATGACCCGTCCCTACGCACCCGGTTATCGCATCCCGACCGACCTTTTGCTCAAAGCCTATGCCTCCGGCGTCTTCCCGATGGCCGAAAGCGCCAATGACCCCGAAGTATTCTGGGTGCGGCCGGAGACGCGCGGCATCATTCCGCTCGACGGGTTCCACATACCGAAAAGCCTGAGAAAGACGATCCGCAAGAACCTGTTCGAGTTCCGCATCGATTTCGACTTTGAGGCGACGATCGAGGCCTGCGCTGAAAGGCGCGAGGAACGTCGGTCGACCTGGATCAACGCGCCGATCCGCGAAGCCTATATCGAGCTGCATCGGATGGGCCATTGCCATTCGGTCGAGGCCTGGCACAACGACCGATTGGTCGGGGGGCTCTACGGCGTATCGCTCGGCCGCGTGTTCTTCGGCGAGAGCATGTTCGCCAGGGAGACCGACGCGTCAAAGGCCTGCCTGGTTCACCTCGTCGAACGCCTGAAGGCGCGTGGCTTTGCACTGCTCGATACGCAGTTCACCACCGAGCATCTCAAACGCTTCGGTGCAATCGACGTGCCGCGCGGCAAGTACGAGAAGATGCTGGCCGAGGCGCTGAAGGGCGAGGCCGTGTTTTTTCCATAACCTGGAATGGCTCATCGTTTCACAGGAACGCAATTCCGGACGGAAAGCCGTTCACACTTCCTGGAATTGCTCTTGCGGCCGGTCAGCCTTTTGCTGCCGTCACCAGCGGCGTCTGTGCGTGGAACATCATCTTCCAGCCATTGACGCGGTGGACATAGCCGGTGCTGACCAGCGCCGCATAGGCTTCGCCATCTTGCCGCGTCGCACGCGCCTCGTAGGTCAGCATGACGATGTCGCTGCCCGGCTCGATGATGCCCTTGAGGTCGATGTCGAGATCGCGCCAGCGGTTCGGGTCCGTGGCAGTTGCGGCCAGATCGGTATTGCTCATCACCCGCGCCATCTGCGGGAAGGCCACCAGGCAGTCGGTATCGGCATTGGCCTTGAAATAGTCGGCACCGCCGGTCCAGAATCCCCTTTCGATGTCGAGAAGTTCGTTCTTGTTGGCCATCATCATGGCAACCTCCTCCGTAGAGAGGCACCAACGCTCGGGCAACGCGGCGGTTCCGCAGGGCGCGGTATGCGCCGCGCACTGACAGATTCTAGTTGGTTTTGGGGGCGGCGGGTGCCGGCACGTCGGACTTCTGCTTGCAGCCCTTCAGCCAGATATCATAGACGGCATGCTCGACGGCGTTGATCCCGGGGCTTTCGGCAAACATCCAGCCGGTGAAGATACGGCGTATTTTCCGATCGAGCGTGATCTCGTCGACCTCGACGAACGAATCCGTCTTCGGCTCTTCGTTTTCGGGCCGCGAATAGCAGATGCGCGGCGTCACCTGCAAAGCGCCGAACTGCACCGTCTCGTCGATATAGACATCGAAGGTGATGATACGGCCGGTGATCTTGTCGATGCCGGCGAATTCAGCGACTGGATTGGTGATGCGCTCGGATACTGCCGGTGCTGCAGGCGCCACCGACGCGTCCGGCGCAGGCGGCGCCAATTCCTGCGCAGTAGCGAGCGCCACCATAGAAGCGAGAACGACCGCGGTTAATCCGCCCGTCAAAATTCGGCTGAACATGCTCATGCAAGGTCCGGTGGTTTGCGCCCGGGTGATTCTCTTAACGCCAAGGCTAGTTGCTGCTGTCGGATCAGCAAACAGCTAAACAGCAATTGTGGCGACAAAGGACCGCCCTCGTGGGACCGCCCCCGTGGGGACCGCGCGCGTGTCGCGGCGATCGATCACGAACCAGGCGTCCAGGCGTCGTAGTCGCCCGTCACCTGCGGACGATGCTGGTTGGTCAGCACCGAGCCTTTCGGGCGATAGGCCGCGGGGCTGCCGGTGAGGTTCGGCACATGCGGCTTTTGCCAGTCGCGTGGCTTGTAGTCTTCGCTTGGCGGCGCAACGTCGACACGATGATGGATCCAGCCATGCCAGCCGGGCGGAATCGCCGAGGCTTCCGAATAGTCGCGGTAGATGACCCAGCGACGGGTGCGGCCTTCCGAATCGACGCCGCCCTCATAGTAGACGTTGCCGACCTCGTCCTGCCCGACCTTCTTGCCGTGCCGCCAGGTGTGGAAGCGCGTTCCCAATGTCTGGCTGTTCCACCAGGTGAAAAACTGCAGAAGGAAAGTCTTCATCCAAATCCTCGTGGCAAGTCCTTGAAGCAAGTCCTCGCGGCGGCTGCGGCGCCTGTTCCTGCTTATGGCGTCACGGCATTGCGAAGGCAAGGGTCTTGCCGCAACAGGCGAGCAAATGGCTGACGGGAAAGCGATACGTTCATGCTATTTTCGCGGCCGTCCGAAGCAGATGAAATAGGTTGTTGGCAACCTTACGCAGCGTTATTCTAGCAGTTGAAGCTTCGTTGCCTCAAGGACGGCAAATGAGAGGGGCTCATGTCATCGCTGGCGGGCACGGCCGGTCGCGCATTGCCGCAGGTCGTTGAGGCGATCTACGATTCGATTGCCGACGTCGGCCGCTGGCAGGCGACACTCGAGGCCATCTGCAATCTGGCGGAAGGCCAGCTTGCCATGCTCGCCGTCATCGACACGATCAGCAGCTCCGCGCGGTTTTCGGTGTCCTGCGGCGATCCCGCAGTTCTTGAGCCGTTGAAGCATGACTACGGCTCGCAAGTGCCGTTCTATGCGGCGGTTCCCAAGATGGAGATCGACGTGCCGTTCACCGTCGATTCGATCTACGCCCTGCAAGGCCCGGATACGCGACAGAGATGGCTCGAAAGCCGCATCGTGCGCGAATGGGTGCAACCCAACCGCCTGGACGATTTCTTCTGGGTGGCGTTGATGAAGCGGCCGACCCGGATCGGCACGTTGATGGTGGTGACCGACAAGGACAGGCGCCAGATTTCCCGCGAGGATCTCGAGCTTGTCAGCCTGCTGGCACCGCACGTGCGGCGCGCGGTGACCATCGGCGACCTGTTCGAAGCCGAGCGGCGCAAGGCCGAAATCTTCCGTTCCATCATCGAAAGCCTCGACCATCCGGTGCTGATCGTGGCCGAAGACATGACCATCATCTTCGCCAACCCGTCAGCCGAAACGCTGCTCGCCGAAAACATCTCGGTCGCTTGCGTACGCGGACAGCTTTCCTTCACCTATGCCAACGCCAACGCCGCGATCGGCCGTGCCGTCCAGCTCGGCACGCGCGACGAATTCGCGCTCGGACCTTGCGGCATCAACATTCCCCTGGCCAGGACGGTGGTTCCGGCGGTGGCCCATGTCATGCCGCTGGCGCGGCGTGAAATCTCGGCGCGCATCTCGCAACGCGCCGCCGCAGCGATCTTCATCGCCGCGGCGGGTTCGACACCGACCCCGGCGCTGGACGCCATTGCGGCGCTGTTCGGACTGACCGCGGCAGAAAGGCGAGTCGCCGGTCACGTTGCCGCCGGCCTGACGCGAAAGGAAATCGCCGCGGCCGGCGGCGTCTCGGACGGCACCGTCAAGTCGCAGCTGGCGACGATCTTCGACAAGACCGGTACCGGCGATCAGCGCGAGCTCGAACTGTTGATGCGCGAATTGTCACCGCCGTTGCGCTCCAGTTGATTTTGCTCAGGTTCCCCGGACCGGCAGCGGTCCAAAAGACTCGGCCGGTAAGTTTTTCAAACCTTTGACACCATCGTCCGCAAAATCTGGGAAACGAAACCGGCATCGTTGCAATTCGGCCAAAATCATGGTGCGGTCGTTCGCGGTCCAGAAACGCGGCACTATGCTCGGCTGGAATGAAAATGGTTTCTGGCGCGGATCTCGATCTTTGACACCGACATCTACCGAGCGGCTGCTCCCCTACCTCTTTCTGCTTGGGCTGATCGTAATCGCGGTCGCTTTCCGGCCACTGCTGCCCGTCGACGAAACGCGATATCTCAGCGTCACCTGGGAAATGTATCTGAGCGGACAGATCTTCGTCCCGACGATGAATTTCGCGCCCTATCTGCAGAAGCCGCCACTGCTGTTTTGGCTGATCGACCTTGTCTGGAACATTTTCGGCGCCAGCCGGCCGGCGGCGATGCTGGTCATCTTCGCCGCCTCCTCGCTCGTCATCTGGCTGACGACGGCGTTGGCAAAGACCCTGTTTCCGGGCCGCGACGACATCGCTCGGCGCATCCCCTGGCTGGTTGCCGGAAGCAGCGTGTTCGTCATCTATTCGACGCTGATCCTGTTCGACCTGTTGCTGACGGTCTTTGTGCTCGCCGCGCTGTTGTCGTTGATTGCCTTTGCCCGCAGCGGCAACCGCTGGCAGGCCGTTCTGGCCGGGCTGTTCATCGGCATGGGCGTGCTGACGAAAGGCCCAGTGGTGCTGATCCATATCGGCGCGCCCATCCTGTTCTACCCGTTCTGGCGCGACCGGCGGGCGGGACTGACGACACCGAACTTCCTCGCTGGAGTGGGCCTGGCCCTGCTCGCCGCACTAATTCCGGTGGCGATCTGGCTGGTGCCGGCGACCATCCTGACAAAAGGCAATTTCGTTTATGATCTCGTCTGGAACCAGTCGGCGGGGCGCGTCACCGGCAATTTGCGCAATTCGCATGGCCGGCCGTTCTATTTCTATCTGCTGCTGCTGCCCGTCATGTTCATACCGTGGATCTTCATACCCGAGGTGTGGCGGTTGAAGCTGCGCACGCGGATACGCAACCTGATCGACGCGAAGTCGCCGGATCTGCGCGCCTTGCGCCTGCTGTCATTCTCGTTCGTTGCCGTGTTTCTGGTGTTCAGCGCGATATCCGGCAAGCAGCCTCATTATGTCGTGCCGATGTTGCCGTTCGTGGTCATCCTGTTCGGCTATTTCATGGCGGAGATCCCGCTCGCCAGGCTGAAGAGCTCGGCCATCGTCATGCTTGTCATTTTCGGCATTGGCCACGCGGTGGCATCGGCAACCGCGTTCAAACGCTATGATCTGACGCCGCTCGCCAACTTCATCTACGAGCGAAAGGATGCGGACTGGGCCGTGGCTTTCGACTATCAGGGCGAAGTCGGCTTCCTGGCCCGGTTGCAAAAGCCGTTCGAAAGCACCGACAAACCGGAAGAATGGCTTGGCTCGCATCCCAGCGGCTATGTCATCGACAAGGTTTCCAAGGATCCCGGCACTGCAGGGCAAATCGCGTTCCGGCTTCGCGTCGAACGCGGCTATCTCGTCGTGCTGAAGGGACAGCATTGACGATCGTCACCGGTATGCGAGTTCGTCCCCCGCGCGGGAGATGAAGGCGTTGCTGCTTCGTGGTTCCATCGCTCGATAGAACCGGGAGGTATTCATGCGCAAGCTCATCTCGACGACGCTTTTTGCCGTATCGCTCGCTGTGGCCGGCCTTGCCGCCGATCCGGCATGGAGCTTCAAATGTCAGTCCGGAACGATTGGGCAAGGCAGTTGCTCCTGCTCCGGGACCGCCGACTGCACCGATATGCGGCATTCCAAAATGTGCAAGGGCGACCTGAACTGCGGTTCGGGCAAATGCTCCTGCACGGCCGCATTGGTAGTCGACCCCGGCCCGAAAACCCCCAAGCCCAAGGTCGTCGCGCCGATGGCGACAACCAAAGGCGTCGTGAAGCAGTAGATATCCAATCCGAAAGGACGGCGGCTCGACGTCGCTGGGCCGGCCCGATGTTTCGCGGTTCGTCCCCCATGCGGGCGATGAACCGCTGTCGAAGAAATGGTGTTGTCTAGCCGGAGGGTGGTTTCCAACCGAAAGAGCGAGGATACCATGTTGAAAACCTGCACGATGCTGTTCTTCTGCCTGATGGCGGCCGCCGCGGCCGCCCAGCCGCCGCCGTCGGGGCCGCCGGTTCCCAGTGCGGCACTTGCCCCATGCAACGCCACACAATCGAACAGGCCCTGCAAAGCCGAACTCGGCGTGTTCCTGATCACCAACACCGTCCGCAACCTGGCGCAAGCCAAAGTCGACGCCACCAACGCACAGCTGGCCGCCCAGGGACGATCGTCACGCGCATCGATCGAATCGCTGAAGCAATGGCGGCCGTCGCGCTTTGCGACGCAGATGCTGAACCAGCCGAACAGCTGGTTTGTCAAAGTTCCTTACATCCTGACCATCAAAGTCTCGATCCCGGTGACCTCCGACCGCCACATCGGCATTCCCATAGACGTCAACGTCTTCTGCAGCGGCTGGCAGACCGATTCCAGCCAGGTCATCATCCGCTCGCAACCCGGCCCGGCGAGCTTCGAGGGCGGCAACATCCTCGAAGACGTTTTCAACGTCGGCAATTACATCGACGCTCAGGTACGCAGCTCGTTTTCGGCACCTCTGCCGGTGACGACGCCGGTTCCAAATTCGAAATGCTCGGCAATAGACGGCTCCGATGCCGGCACACAGGCCACCGGCGATGATCTCATCTTCTGGACGGTGCCGCGGCGCAACCTGGTGGTGACGGACGCCATAGCCAAGCCGACGGTTGAAGTGACCTTCGACAGCCTCACACGCCTGCCAGCCCGCGACTTCCACAACAATGTCGTCTATGCGGAATCCGAGGCCATAAACCTCAACGTCTATGCCAATGAGGATGGTCGTCAGAAGGCGCTGACGATGCGCGAAGGCGACGTGGCTGCGCTGAACGTTCCCGCAGTACGGCTGGACGCGCGAAAATACGATTCGCTGGTCGTCATCGGCAATGTCGACCAGCCGCCGAACGACCCCAGAGACAGCGCCTTCGCAGTAGCGGCCAAGACTGCGGGATTCGGTGCCGGTTCCAAGATCATGCAGATCCCGAAGTGGTATTCGAGGCCGCCGGACCAGTTCAATCCCAAGCCTACATGGATCAGAGTTCCCGGCTATGAGCTGCACTATACGGTACGCTATCTCAACAGCGGCGGGCTGGCCGTCGATGGTGGAACCAGTACGGTCCGGCCTCCAAAAGTCGCCGTTCCGATAGAGACGCTCATCAAGCCGAAAACGCCCTGACGCGGCCGCTCGCGGATGACGGCGGCGGTTCAGACCGCTACCGCCTTCCCCCGCGCGGCAGATGCGGCAGCACCGGCATCATGGCCTGATCTTGCCGGAACAAACGCGCCGCTGCGCCACGAGCGAGCGGCGCCATCGATGGAGACAAACGATGCAGCACCTTCCCCTCACCATGCCCGCCGTCCGGATCATTGCGGCAATCTCGCTGCTTGCCTTCCCGACCTTCCTGCCGCCGGTCACGAGCCCGGCGAACGCGCTGCCGGTCAGCCAATCCTGCCGGATCACCACCTATTACAAGACTGCGGCAAAGGCGACGGAGGTTGGCGTGCGCTCGACGTGCCAGGGCGTCAAAAAATGGGGCGTCACCTCGAAATATTACGAGGTGGAAAAAATCGAAGCCGCCACGCCCCCGCACACGTCGGGCGGCGGCGGCAGCCTGCCATGCGAGTTTCTCGCTGCCGGCTGCTCCAACCTGCCTGAGAAACGCAACTGAGCGCCAGGCAAACGAGCTAGCCGATCGCCTTCTCCAAAACCAGCGCCGGCAATCCCGAGGCGCCGCCGCAATCGGCCGTGTTGCCGGCGGGCAAGAACCCTCTCGAGCGGTAGAAGGCGACAGCCGGAGCATTTGCTTCCTCGACCTCGACACGCAGCGTCCGGGCCTCCGGAAAGCTGGCCTCGATCTCGTCCAGCAACGCCTGGCCGATGCCTTGCCTCTGCCAGGCCGGATGCACGTAAAGCTGGTTCAGCATGACGATCCTGGCATCCGTGGTAGCGGCGGCGAAAGCCATGCCGCCGATGTTTTTGCCGTCGTCGGCGACCAGGAACTCCGAGTTCGGCCGCGTCAGCCGTGCCTTGAGCGCGGCGATAGAATGCCATTCATCGGTGATTTCGGTGACCCGCGGCCCGCCGTAGATGGCATCATAGGTGGCATGCCATGTCTCGACCAGCAATGCGCGCACCGCCGCAAGATCGCGCTCGCCGGCGGTGCGGACGAACATCCTACTCGATCCCGAGCCTGGCCTTGACCAGCTCGTTGACCGCTTGCGGATTGGCCTTGCCGCCGGTCGCCTTCATCACCTGGCCAACGAACCAGCCGGCCATGGTCGGCTTGGCGCGCGCCTGTTCGACCTTGTCCGGGTTGGCAGCGATCACCTCGTCCACCGCCTTTTCGATGGCGCCGGTATCGGTGACCTGCTTCATGCCGCGGCTTTCGACCAGCTGACGCGGATCGCCGCCCTCGTTCCAGACGATCTCGAACAGATCCTTGGCGATCTTGCCGGAGATGGTGCCTTCCTTGATCAGGTCGATGACCGCGCCGAGCTGATCGGGCGAAACCGGAGCATTTTCAATACTCTTGCCGGCTCTGTTCAACGCACCCAGCAAATCGTTGATGACCCAGTTGGCGGCAAGCTTGCCATCGCGACCGGCGGCCACCTTCTCGAAATAGTCGGCGACCGCCTTTTCCGATACCAGGATCGAGGCGTCGTAGGTCGACAGGCCGAGCGAGGTGATCAGCCGCGCCTTTTTCGCGTCGGGAAGTTCCGGCAGGTCTGTTGCCAACGCGTCGACATAGGCCTGGTCGAATTCCAGCGGCAGAAGGTCGGGATCGGGGAAATAGCGGTAGTCGTGCGCTTCTTCCTTGGAACGCATCGAGCGCGTTTCGCCCTTGTTGGGGTCGAACAGCCGCGTTTCCTGGTCGATCTTGCCGCCGTCCTCCAGGATGGCGATCTGGCGGCGCGCCTCGTAGTCGATGGCCTGGCCGATGAAACGGATGGAGTTGACGTTCTTGATCTCGCAGCGCGTACCGAATTCGCCGCCGGGCCGGCGCACCGAGACGTTGACGTCGGCGCGCAGCGAGCCTTCGTCCATATTGCCGTCGCACGTGCCGAGGTAGCGCACGATGGTGCGCAGCTTGGTGACATAGGCCTTGGCTTCATCGGCGGAGCGCATATCCGGCTTGGAGACGATCTCCATCAGCGCCACGCCGGAGCGGTTGAGATCGACATAGGACATCGTCGCATGCTGGTCGTGCATCGACTTGCCGGCGTCCTGCTCCAGATGCAGGCGCTCGATGCCGACCTCGATGTCCTCGAATTCGCCCTGCCGGTCCGGGCCGACCGAGACGATCACCTTCCCCTCGCCGACGATCGGCTGCTTGAACTGCGAGATCTGGTAGCCCTGCGGCAGGTCGGGATAGAAATAGTTTTTCCTGTCGAAGACCGATTTGTGGTTGATCTCGGCCTTCAGGCCCAGCCCGGTGCGGATCGCCTGCTTGACGCATTCCTCGTTGATGACCGGCAGCATGCCGGGCATCGCCGCGTCGACCAGGCTGACATTGGCGTTGGGCGCGGCGCCGAAAATGGTCGAGGCGCCGGAAAACAGCTTTGCCTGCGAGGTCACCTGCGCGTGGACCTCGAGGCCGATGATGATCTCCCAGTCGCCGGTGGCGCCGGGAACCAGGCGCTTGGCGTCGGGCGTGCGGGTGTCGATAATGCTCATAAGGGCCTGCATACTGAAATTGCGGATATGCGAGAACGCATATTTTGATGTGCAACTTCGCTAGTGCAAACCGCCAAAAGAGACAAGCGCAAAGCCGCAGGCCGCCGACGCGGCACAGGCCCGCACCTGCCGCGATGAACTGCGATAGCAGCTTGAAAAATCGAACTGCCGGCAACCCGGCCGCCGTCACCTATGCCGTGGCGATATAGGCCCTGATCTCCTCGGCCTCGCGCTCGACATCCTCGATGCGCCGCTTGACCACGTCGCCGATCGACACGATGCCGTCGAGCAGCCCGTTCTTTTCCACCGGCAGATGGCGGAAGCGGCCCTTGGTCATGATCTCCATGACCTCGTTGACGGTGTGGTTCTCATTGCAGATCTTCACCTTGGGCGTCATCGCCGAGCGGACGGCAAGGTCGAGCGCCGCCGCCCCCTCCTTGGCGAGAACCCGCACCACATCGCGCTCGGAAAGAATGCCGACGATCTTGTGATCGCCGTTGGTGATGACCAGCGCGCCGATCCTGTGTTCGGAAAGCATGCGGATGGCTTCGCTGAGCTTTTCGTTCGGCCCGAGCGTCACCACGTCGTGGCCTTTTGCCTCGAGAATTGCCTTAACAGTCATGGCGTCCTCCTCTGCATTTCCTGCCGGCTCCTGCCCTGGCCGGCTTGCCCTGGGATGAACATGGTGCGCCGCGAACGGTTGCATTTCAAGTGCGGCCGTCTCAGGTCTCCGGCTCGTCCGCCTGCCGGGGCACCTGCTCTCGCCGATCAAAAAACCGCAGGCCGAAAAAGCCGGCAAGAAAGCCGCCAATATGGGCTTCCCAGGCGATCTGGCCGTCAATGCCAGGCGCCAGGCCGAAGAGGCCGGTCGCGAGGTTGATCACCATCCACATGGCGAGAAAGGTGACGACGCCGCGCGAGCGCAGCACCGCCGCCATCGGCAAAGGCTGGCCGGCGAAGGCGGCCTTGCCCGACGATCGGTCAATGCGGAAGCCGTAGCGTGCCGCCGCGCCCATCATGCCGGAAATCGCGCCGGAGGCGCCGACCAGCGGCGCCTCGCCAAGCGGGTGCATGGCCCAGAACAACGCCACCGCCGCCAGTCCGGTCGCGGCGAAGAACAGGCTGAAGCGCAGCGCGCCGAAGCGGTTGGCCAACGGTGAGCCGAAGGCCGCGAGCCACACCATGTTGATGGCAAGATGGGCAAAGCCGCCATGCAGGAAGGCATAGGTAAAGGGGCTCGAAAACGCGAAGAAATCCAGATCGAAGCGGCCCGAATAGCGGATGGGGACAAAGGCAGCCCGGACAAGCAGTTCGAAGTCCTGGTCGTCGGTCAGCCAATAGACCCGGATCAGATGGACCGCGACGCAGATGCCGATCACCGCCAGCACCACGGGCGGCAGGTTGAACACCGGTTCGCGGCGCTGCTCCGGTTCGCGGGCGGCAGGCCCGCTCTCGCCCTGCTCGATCTCCGGTGGGCTTTCTGGGTCGCTCATATGGCTTGCACTCAGTCGCTGGATTGGACTTGGCGAGCATGTAGATCACGGCCAACCGAATCACAAACGGCGAATCAGCAGCCCCGAATCAAAAAAAGAAGCCGTCCAAGGTTTCCCTTGAACGGCTGGTCGAGCCCCCTTGCTCCCCCTGAACTCTTGACTGAAGTGCTGCCGATCGTCGCAAAACGACCGCTTCTGGAGTGGTTTTGGTGTGCCACAGGCCTGGCCGGCGCGCAGCGTAAACCAGTTGTTAACCTTAACCGCCCCGACCCGTGAACAAGTATTAACGATGCTGGCACGCATCCTGCTCCGCAACGCATGTAGGTCTTCGGAGGGCGCCCTTCTGTTCACCGATGGGACATCAGAAGACAGAATGCGCGGAGCAGCATTAGCATGAACCAGACCGGATCGATCACGCTGTTCCATTATTGGAACCGGTTGCGTGACGGACGCCCTGCCCCGAAGCGCTCGGAAGTCGAACCCGCCGACATCAAGTCGCTGCTGGCCGACACGTTCATCCTGGAAAAGGACACGCGCGGCGAAGCGGTGTTCCGGCTCGCCGGCACCAGGCTCTGCGCGGTCTATGGCCGCGAACTCAAGGGGTTTTCATTCCCTTCGCTGTGGCGCGAGAAGGACCAGCGGCTGATCTCGAAGCTGACCGATGGCGTCTTCGACCTGAAATCGGTGGTGCTCATCACCTATGAAGGTTTCAGCCGCAGCGGCCGTTCCAACAGGTTCGAGCTGCTCGCGCTGCCGCTCGACGGCGGTGTCGAGAGCCCGCGTTGCCTCGGCGTGATAAGCGCCGTCGAAAAGCCCTTCTGGCTGGGCGCCGACCCGGTTCTCGACGCCTTGATCGATTCGATCCGCGTCGTCGATCCCGACAAGGAGCCGATGTTCCCGGGGAACCGTCCGGCGATCGAGGTTCCCTCGCTCGCCCCATCGGAATTCGACCCGCCCGAGACGATTTCGGCGCTCGGCCAGGCCCGCCGCATCCGTCACCTGGTCGTCTTCGACGGCGGACGCGAGGAATGATGCCCAAAGCTTAAAGCAACAGCGCCGGGCTTTCCCCTTTGTTAACCTGCTTTGTTGTAGTTTTCCGCTGAAATTCCCCGCATCCATGCGCGGAATGCCGAACGGGGTATGGCAGTGATGAGGTCAGCGGCGGTCGACCATGCGCCGTCCCAAGCTGAAAGGCGTAACTTTCAGCGCGTCCGCGTGAAAATTTACGGACGTTTCATGCTCGAAGACCGCACCGAACATCCCTGCCAGGTGGTCGACATGTCGCCCGGCAACGTCGCGCTGCGCACCGAGCGCGCCGGCCTGGCTGGCGAAAAGGTCATTGCCTATATCGATCACATCGGCCGCATCGAAGGCGTCATCACCCGCACTTTGCAGGATGGCTTTGCGATGACCGTCATCGCGTCGGACCGCAAGAGGGACAAGCTCGCCGCGCAACTGACCTGGCTTGCCAACAAGCACGAGCTCGACCTGCCGGAAGACCGCCGCCATGAACGCGTCGCACCGCGCAACCCGACGAGCGTGCTGCAGCTTGCCGACGGACGCCAGTACCAGTGCCGCATCATCGACCTGTCGCTGTCGGGCGCGGCGATCGAGATCGACGTCAAGCCGGCCATCGGCGTCCAGGTGACGCTGGGCACCATGCGCGGCCAGATAGTGCGGCATTTCGAAGATGGCGTCGCCATAGAGTTCGCCGTCATCCAGCGGCCGGAAACGCTCGATACCGAATTCAGCTCATCGCGCGGCTGACGCGGAAGCGTTAGCACTATCGGGAAGAGAGGCTGGCGATCCTTCGCGCCCCCTCTGTCCCGCCATCCCAGCTGTTCGAATGGTGCGACGAAGCATGGGAACATGCCCGGCTGGAATCCTTAAACAATTCTATATTCAATTGCCTCAAATTTTATGTTTATTCTATTGGCGTTTTACTTAATGTCTACTTCGCGCTTTTGCGTCAAATAAATCCAGCCGTGTCATTGTCTCCTCAAACGGGGAGACTGAATAATGAACAGGATGAGGGGCAAGCTGTTGCTGGCGGCAATAGCGATGCAGCTTTTCGGTTGGGGGACTGTAAACGCGGCGGAGCCGGCCTTCATGCACACCGGCGGCCGCACCACGCAGCCGGTCGGACACTACGAAATGTGCCAGCAGCTTCCGCAGGAATGCAATCAGAGGACGCCTGGCCGGGCACCCGTCGAGCTGACCCGCAAGCTGTGGGCAACGATCGTCAAGGTCAACAATTCGGTCAACAGCAGGGTCGCGCCGCGCACCGACATGGAAATGTGGGGCAAGGAGGAAGTCTGGTCCTTTCCCAATAGCGGCTTTGGCGACTGCGAGGACTATGCGCTGGAAAAGCGCCGCGAGCTGATGAGCATCGGCGTGCCGGCCGGCGATCTGCTGATGACGGTGGTGCGCCAGCGCAATGGTGACGGCCATGCGGTGCTGACCGTGCGCACCAGCCTTGGCGAGTTCATCCTCGACAATCTCCAGCCCAAGGTGCTGTCCTGGACCAATACCGGCTACACCTACCTGAAGCGCCAGTCCGAGCGGAATTCCGGCGCCTGGGTGACGATCAACGACGGCCGCTCCGACGCGGTCGCCAGCGTCCGCTGAGGACGCCAAGGCATGTCGCCCAAAAGTGCGTAGCGGTTTTGGGATAACGACATGCAAAAACTGAGGTTAAGTGCGTCGCATGACTTCGCGCTTTAGGAGAAACCCGGTCGAGTCCCCACCCTCCCCGTCCCCAACGACCGGGTTTAAGGAGCCGGCCCCGTCCCCGGGCCGGCTCCACCATTTCTGGCGGAACACATCTCGATACAGTTATCTCGGCTTTGCCTCCAACTGCGCTTCGTCATCCAAGCTGTCTCACGATCGTTTGTGGGATACGAGCTGCCGTTTGCCGTCGAAACGCTGTTACTTGCCCCTGATACGGAACGCGTCGACAAAGGCGGAAAACGCCGGAGAGGGATGGCGCCGGCTTGGATAGTACAGGTGGTAACCCTGGAACGTTGGGCACCATTTGGTCAGGACTTCCTGGAGAAGGCCACTCTCAATGTGTGGAAGGACGAGTTCGCGCGGCAGATAAGCCAAGCCCACTCCGTCAAGCGCGGCCTGAATCGCCGGCCCCATGTTGTTAAGCGTCAGTTGTCCCTCGACCCGAGCATTGAACTCGCGCGCTCCTTCCCGCAATTCCCAGGCATAGACCGATCCTGACGTCGGCAGCCGGTAGTTGATGCAGTTATGGTCGGTCAGCTCCTGCGGCGTCTCCGGCGGTGTCCGGTGGGCGAAGTAATGGGGTGAGCCGACCACAGTGTAGGTCACGTCGGCTCCGATGCGCACGGCTACCATATCCCGGGCAATGGACTCGCCCAGACGCACGCCGGCATCGAACTGGCGCTCGACGATGTTGGTGAAGGCGTTGTCGACCACCAACTCGACATTGATATCGGGGAAGTCGCTCAGGAACTTTGGCAGCCGGGCGCGGAAGACAATGTCGACCGAATCGTCGGTGCACACCAGGCGAATGTTGCCGGACGGCCTGTCGCGAAGGACGCCGAGAGCGCTGACCTCAGCCGCGATGCCTTCGAAATGCGGTTCGATGCCTTCCTTGAGGCGTTGACCGGCCGCCGTCGGGGCCACGTCGCGCGTGGTGCGAGATAGAAGACGGACGCCAAGCCGCGACTCCAGCGACTTGATGGTGTGGCTAAGGGCCGAAGGAGTGACCCCGAGCTTGGCGGCTGCTCGGGTGAAGCTCCGCGTCCGGGTGATCTCCAGGAACGCGCGCATTTCGGCGAACTCGTCGCGTGGCATTGATGAGCCTCATTCACAACCACATCAAAATTATACCCGCTAGTCGCATTTAGCCAGCCCGACTACTTAGTTCTGGAACGGACAGGAGACTGCCTTATGACCATCGATTTCGTGCTGGACGAGGCCACTGCTGCTGACAGCGGGACGACCCCATGGTCTGCGGTGGTCTGCCTGTCGCTACTGACCTTCCTTCTGGTCGGACTGGAGTTCCTCCCGGTGAGCCTGCTCACCCCGATCGCTCAGGATCTGGCCGTCTCCGAGGGTCAGGCAGGCCAGGCAATCGCGGTATCCGGATTCTTCGCCGTGGTTACCAGCCTCTTCGGCAACTCGGTGTTGCGAAACGTCGATCGACGGACGGTGGTTGTGGTCTATACGGCAGTGCTGGCCGCATCGAGCCTGGCGGTGGCGCTTGCTCCCAACTTCCTGGTCTTCCTGGCCGGGCGGGCGCTGGTCGGCACCGCGATCGGCGGTTTCTGGTCACTGTCGACGGCCATTCTGGCCCGCCTGGCCGCGGGACCCGACCTGCCCAAGGCCATTGCCTTGCTCCAGGGTGGCACTGCCTTCGCATTGGTGATCGCCGCGCCCGTCGGCAGCTTCCTCGGATCGCTGATCGGATGGCGGGCAACCTTTTTCGTCACTGTCCCCATCGGCCTTGCGGCGCTCGTGTGGCAGTTGGCCGTTCTCCCGAAGATGCCGCCGATAGAGATCGCCTCGGTGTCGAGCATGTTCGGCCTGCTGCGGAATCGCAGATTCGCCATCGGCATGGGCGCGACCGGGCTCGCTTTCATCGGGCAGAACGCGCTCTCGATCTATCTGCGGCCGTTTCTGGAAAACGTGACGGGCCTTGAGGTCAATACCCTCTCACTGGCTCTATTGGGCGTCGGCCTCGGTGGCGTGGCGGGACTGTCGATTGTCGGCTTCATACTCCGGCGGCACCTCACAGCCGTGCTGATCGGGCTGCCGAGTGCACTCGCGGTCTTCGCTCTACTGCTGATTGCCTTTGGACCGTTTGCACGCGCCACGGCCGGCCTGCTGGTTCTTTGGGGACTGTTCGCGACCCCGATCCCGGTGGCGTGGAACACCTGGATGACCACGCTCATCCCTGAAGACCTGGAGGCCGGGGGCGGACTCCAGGTTGCCCTGATCCAGTTCGCGATCGCAGGCGGTGCTATTGCAGGAGGCCTGCTGTTCGACGTGGCCGGCTGGTGGAGCGCCTTCCTTCTCGCCGCCGTCCTGCTCACGGGATCGGCCTTGCTCGCCGCCTCGGCCGGCCCCCGCACCTGAACTCTTTCAATTCTTGTCAAGGAGAACCTCATGTCCGAAGGAATCGAGAACAAGGTCGTCGTCATCACCGGTGCCAGCAGCGGCCTCGGTGAAGCGACGGCACGCCATCTTGCCGCACGAGGCGCTTCCGTGGTCCTGGGTGCACGGCGGTCACACCGCATCGACGCCCTTGTCCAGGAACTGACCGCCGCTGGGCACAAAGCCAAGGCCGTTACTACGGACGTCACCGACGCCGGCCAGGTCCAGAACCTGGTGAACACGGCGGTCCGGGAATTCGGCCGCATCGACGTGATGCTCAACAATGCGGGCCTCATGCCGTTGGCCCCGCTCGAACGGCTCAAGGTCGACGAATGGGACCGGATGATCGACGTCAACATCAAGGGCGTCCTTTACGGCATCGCGGCCGCGCTTCCGTACATGAAGGAGCAGCGATCGGGGCACATTATCAATGTCTCGTCCGTATACGGCCATGTGGTCGACCCGGGTGCGGCGGTCTATTGCGCCACCAAGTTCGCGGTGCGTGCGCTATCCGAGGGTCTGCGGAAAGAGGTGAAACCCTACAATATCCGTACCACGGTGATCTCGCCGGGCGCTGTCAGCACAGAGTTGCTCGAGCATATCAGCGAGAAGGATATCCAGCAGGGGACCAGGGACTTCGTGAGCAAGATCGCCGTGGGGCCAGATACGTTTGCCCGAACGGTCGCCTTCGCGATCAACGAGCCCGACGACGTCGATATCAACGAGATCTTGTTCCGGCCGACCGCCCAGCCGGTTTGACTTGGAAGGGGTTATGCTTCGGTATCTTAAGGCGCGGCTCCGCCATTTCCGGGTCGGCTAGACCTTCTTCAGCCCCGCCCTGAACCGCCTGCCGTTTGCCACATAATGCGCGGCCGAGGCGCGCAGCCTGGCGACTGCGTCCTCGTCGAGCATCCTGACGACGCGCGCGGGCGAGCCGACGATCAGCGAATTGTCGGGAAATTGCTTGCCTTCGGTGACCAGCGCGCCGGCACCGACCAGCGAGTTGTTGCCGATCTTCGCCCCATTCAGCACGATGGCGCCCATGCCGATCAGGCTGTTGTCGCCGATCGTGCATCCGTGCAGCAAGGCACGGTGGCCGATCGTGCAGCCTTGGCCGACGGTCAGCGGAAAGCCGGCGTCGGTGTGCATGATTGTGTGCTCCTGCACGTTTGTGTCGGCGCCGACGACGATCGGCTCGTCGTCGCCGCGGACGACGACGCCGAACCAGAAGCCGGCATTGCGGCCGATCCTGATATTGCCGATCAGGGTGGCATCGGGCGCGATCCAGTTGCTGTCGGCGTCCTCGAAGGCGGGCGCTTTTCCGTCAATCGCGTAGATCGGCATTGCTGTCTCCAGATTGTCTCACACCGACAAGCTGCCAGACCCTAGAAGCGAAGCCGCCCAGGACGCAATGGCGATCACCACCATCCCCAGCGCCAGCGCCCAGATGGTCGCCGTACAGCCGCAGGAGATCAGCCCCAGCACCGAGATGCGACGCTCGCGCCAGGCGTCCAGCGCCTCGTTGGCGAACATCAGCGGCCCGGCGCAAGCCGTCGCGGCGAGTGAGCGCAGCATGTGCTTCGACGATACATAGGGCTGGACGAAGGCAAGCCTGCGGCCGGCGATCAGCTCCATCGCCGATCCGGCCAGGCCGCAAGCCGTCAGCCCAGCCATAAAACTGAATATGATTTGTTCGACCGGGCCCATCTTTACCCTCCGTTTACCATGAAATCGCACAGTCGCCCGCAAAGCTGCGAAGCAAGAGCCGTGCCGCGTCGAGATGTGCCGTTCAGGCACACCCGTTGGACGGCAAACGAGGGTCGCGATGAAGCAGGCAGCCACTGAGGGCCCGCAACTCAGCGTCGTCGATTCGACGCTGATGAGGCGGGTGTTTTATGCATTCGCGACGCTGGCGCTGCTTTCGGTGGCGATCAGCCTCGGCGGCAAATGGTTCGGCCGCTCGATCGCCATGGCCGGGTACACCGACGACACCACGGTCCACAGGGTCGTCATCGGCAACAACGTCATCGCCGTGCCGGCCAATGTCATCCGCTTTGCCCAGGCCCGGCGCGACGGCATCGCCTCGCGACTCGACCTCTATCTGCGCTATCCCGAGATGGACGGCTACAGCGAGGCTGCCCGCAACGACTTCAACCACACCGGACCCAGCAAGGACATCGTCTTCCTGTCGTTCGAGCCGCAGCTGATGTCGCGCGACATGAGCGGCCGCTTCGCGCCGATCTACAGCGCACTGATCGCCAAGCCGGGTACGCCCGGCCCTGGCGGCACCACGCTTTACGCCTTCAGCGAAAAATCAGGCTATCTCAACGAAGTGCTGGCGGTCGCCGATCGCCCCGGCAAGGATCCGTTCGTCGCACGCTGCCTGAGCGGCCCGAGCGCGGACGAATCGCTGGCGCCCTGCGAACGCGACATCCTAGTCGGCGACAATCTCAGCCTCACCTACCGCTTCCCCCGGGAATTCCTGGGCGACTGGCAGGGGCTCGACGCGGCGATTTCGGGCGAGGCGGCACGTGTGCAGAAGACCGGGCGATAAGCAACGAAACGAGCCGTTCCGTAGCGATCCTTCGCGCCCCTCTCCGTCCTACCGGACATCTCCCCCACGAGGGGGGAGATCGGCCGTCATCTTGGCTTTCGCCAATCTCCAATGTTGCAGGAAGAGCGCAGCGCCGAGGCTGCCAATCTCCCCCTTCGTGGGGGAGATGGCCGGCAGGCCAGAGGGGGGCGCTGTCCCACCGGCGTCCTGCAAGGTTCCGTATCGCCGCAGCACTTGAGGCGTAGCGGCCAGCTAAACTCCCAGCTCAGGCCAGATCGATGTCGAGGATCGCCATCGAGAAATTATAGTCCCCATCGTCCTCGTCCTTGAAGACGATGCCGAGGAACTCGTCGCCGACATAGACCTCGGCCGAATCTTCCTTGCGCGGCCGCGCCTTCACTTCGAGTTTAGGGTTCTGGAAGGTGCGCTTGAAATAGGCGTCCAGCTTTCTGATTTCGTCCGGCTTCAACAGTCTTCTCCGATCGTCGGCTTCTTCGTTTGAGCGCGCTTCTGGCACGTCGACAATGGCCATGTAAAGGCAAGCCGGCGAGAGAACACGGGCAATCGCCTCAGGTTTGCGCTGCGGCGCCGACATCGATAGTTGGTCCGACGTGACAAGCCCCTGCCCGAGCACTCAGATGTCGAAGCTGACGACGTGGTCCATCGTCTGCGATGGCAACAGCTGGTCCATCTGCCGCGAAGGCTGGTCGCAGCCGGTCTCGCCGACGACGCGGGCCGGCACGCCGGCAACCGTCTTGTTGTGCGGTACCGGCGACAGCACCACCGAGCCGGCCGCGATCTTCGAGCAATGGCCGATCTCGATGTTGCCGAGGATCTTGGCGCCGGCGCCGATCAGCACGCCGTAGCGGATCTTGGGATGGCGGTCGCCGCCGGCTTTGCCGGTGCCGCCCAGCGTCACGCCGTGCAGGATTGACACGTCGTCCTCGATCACCGCCGTCTGGCCGACGACGAGGCCGGTGGCGTGGTCGAGGAAGATGCCCTTGCCGATGCGGGCAGCCGGATTGATGTCGGTCTGGAACACCGAGGACGACCGGCTCTGCAAATACAGCGCGAAGTCCTGACGGCCCTGGTTCCACAGCCAATGCGCCAGCCGGTGCGTCTGGATGGCGTGAAAACCCTTGAAGTAGAGCACCGGCATGATGAAGCGGTCGCATGCCGGATCACGGTCGTAATAGGCCTGGATATCGACGCGCACCGTCGTCGACCAGTCCTTGTCGTCGGCCGCCATCGCCTTGAACGTCTGGCGGATGAGGTCGGAGCCGATGTCCTGGTGGGCGAGGCGCTCGGCCAGCCGGTGAATGACCGCTTCTTCCAGGTTTTCCTGATTGAGGATGGTCGAATAGAGGAACGCCGCCAGCAGCGGATCGCGGTTGACCGCTTCCATCGCTTCGTCGCGGATCGAACGCCAGATCGGATCTACCGGCTGCACCCTGGTGGGACGGGAAATCGTAACGCTGTTCATCTGATGTCTCCGGCCATCCAATGTCTCGGCCATCCAATGTCTCGGTTGGCGGCTTGCCTATTCTCCGGCCGCACCTATAAGCCAGATCATAGCACGGGTGAACTCAATTTTCCTTAGTGCTTGGTGAAATGGATTTGGTTGGCGGAATTTCAAGCAGCCATGGAAAACGCAACCTTGATGGACGAGACCCTGAAGCGCGAGCTTTCCGCGCTCTATGAGGCCGAAGATCGCCACTACCACGACCTTGGCCACATCGAGGCGATGCTGGCACTGGCCAATGATTACAAGGCGTTGCTGCATGATCCTGAAGCAGTCGAGGCAGCGATCTGGTTTCACGACGCGATCTACGACAGCCGCGCCAACGACAATGAGGCGAGGAGTGCCGCACTTGCCGAGGAAAAGCTCGCCGGTCGCGCCGATGCACAACGCCTCGGCCACATCGCGGCGATGATCACTGCCACCGCCGGCCACGAATTGCCGCCCCTTGGCGACCAGCATTCGGTTCGCGACGCGGCGCTGTTCCTCGACATGGACCTGGCGATCCTGGGTGCTGCGCCCGACGTGTTCGACGCCTACGAGCAGGCGGTCCGCCGCGAATATCAGTGGGTCGATGAGCCGATGTGGCGGGCCGGCCGTGCCGCAGTGCTAGAGGGCCTCCTCGCGCGTCCGCATATCTTCCACAGCGAGGAATTCCGCCGGCGCTTCGAAACCCAGGCCCGGCATAACATGGCGCGCTCGCTCAGGGCGTTGGGGCACAGCCCGCGCCGATCGTAGCCCGACGCGTCGGCCACTTGCGTCCGGAAGATTTGCCCGAAATCACGTAAACGCGCCTATGGTCGATGCCATGGCCCACAGCATAAACACCCCGGCGGCAAGCGACGCGCCGTTGACCACGATGCCAGCCAGGCCGAGCAAACGATTGTCGTTTGGACGACCCAGCGCCATCAGCCCGAAGACCGCGCCGGTAAGATGCGCCAATGGCCCGACCAGGAAAAATACCGCCATGAAGAAGCCCGTCACACTGTGCTGGATAAGCACGGACGCGTCGCTCGGCATTGCCATCAACGCGGTGATCGCTATCGCGCCTGCCACCAATGCAGCCAGCCCTAGAACAACGGACCATTCGCCGAACCTGCTTTTCGCAACGACGCCCAGCAAAGCGGCGTCGCTTCTTCCCCATTGTGCCATCGTACCCTCTGCCCCTCGTTCAGCGCGTGGCGGGTTTGAACCGATCCACACGTCACGCTTAGTTACCCCCGTATCGTTGCAAAACCGCTAAGAACCCCAGCTTCAGGCCCGATGGCCGCTTTTTGGGGAGCCATCCATCAGAGCGGATGCTCGGCATAAAACTCCAGCACACGCTGCTTGAAGGTCTTGTCGCCGACCGCCAGCATGTGGTCGCGACCTTCGATGTGAAACGCCCTGGCGCTCGGCATCAAGGCGGCGAGCTCATCCGGCGAGCCGCCGATGTCGTCCTTGGTGCCGACGGCGATCAGCGTCGGCTGGGCAATGCGGGCAAGATCGGCCTCGCTCAGCAATTCGCGGGAGGTGGCGATGCAGGCAGCGAGCGCCCGGCGATCGCTGCGGGTCTGATCGGCGAAGGCACGGAACGAGCGGCCGCGCGGATCGCTGGTGCCTGCCGGATCGTCGGCCAGAAGGGCGTCGGCTATCGGATCCCAGTCGCCGACGCCGTCGACCATGCCGATGCCGAGGCCGCCGAAGACCAGCGTCGCCACCTTGTCCGGGTCGGAGAGCGCCAGGAAGGCCGATATGCGCGCGCCCATCGAGTAACCCATGACATGAGCGCGTTCGATGCCGAGATGGTTCAAAAGCGCTGCCGCGTCCGACGCCATTTTTGCCGGCGTGTAGTCGGCTTCGTCATAGCTCTTCGACGACGAGCCATGGCCGCGATTGTCAAAGGCGATGGCACGGTAGCCGGCATCGTTCAGCGTCTTGAACCAGCCGGGCGACACCCAGTTGACGTAGTGGCTCGAGGCAAAGCCGTGGATCATCAGCACCGGATCGCCCTGCCCCGATGCCGGCTGGCGGTCAAGGAAAGCAAGGTCGAAACCGTCATGGGAGAAGAACTGCATCGGCCGAAGATCCTGCCCGTTCAGTCGGAATCGACATTCGGCGCATCGCCCTTGTCGGGCGGCGGCATGGCCGGCCCCGGCGCCGTGCCGATGGCCGGATGGCGCAGCAGGTCGCCGTCCTCAATGCCCTTTTTGGCGGCCGTGCCCGCCTTGAGCTCGAGCACGAAGCGCACCGGTTCGTCCGGCGAGATGATCGCCTCCGACTGCGGCTCGCCTTGCCTGATCGCCCGGATCCGGCCGTCCTGGCCGACGAAGATCAGGTCGAGCGGCATCGGCGTGTTCTTCATCCAGAAACTCACATCCTGCGGCGCGCCGAACACGAACAGCATGCCGTGATTGTCGGCCATGTGGCGGCGGAACATCAGGCCGGCTTCGCGCTCGGCGGGCGTGTCGGCGATTTCCACGGAAAAAGAACGCTCGCCGGCCTTCGTCACCGCGACCAGCGGCGCCGGGTCGACGGGAAGGATCATCGCCTTGCCGTCGGCGGAACTCGGTTGCTGAAAATAGAAGAAGGCGCTTGCGGCGACGATGAGGAAAATCCCGGCGCAGAGCGCGCCCGCCGTCAGCCGGTTCCTGTGAGCCATATGAAATCCTCGGCCGGAACTAATGCGAGACCGGCAAGGTACCCATATCGGGGTGAATTTCGGCAGCCATAAGGCCTTTGTCGCCGCGTCCGAAGCGGACCAGCACCACCTGGCCCGGCCGGAGTTCGGTGATGCCGTAGCGGCGCAGCGTCTCCATGTGGACGAAAATGTCCTCGGTGCCCTCGCCCCGGGTCAGAAAGCCGAACCCCTTGGTGCGGTTGAACCATTTGACCAGCGCCCGTTCGAGGCCGCTTTCCGGCGTCACCGCGACATGGGTGCGCTGCTCCTGCATCTCCGCCGGATGCACCGCCGTGGTGACATCCATCGAGAGCACGCGGAAGGCCTGCAGCCCGCGCTCGCCCTGCTTGACCAGGCAGACGACACGGGCGCCTTCCAGGGCGGTCTGAAAACCGTCCTTTCGAAGGCATGTCACATGGAGGAGGATGTCGCCCGAAGTACCATCATCGGGAAGGATGAAACCGTAGCCCTTGGCCACGTCGAACCATTTGATGGCGCCGGCGATTTCGACGAGATCGGCCGTATCGGCGCTCTCATCCCGCTTCAACGCATCGTTACCGGCCCCGTCCCGCCCCATGAAAGAGGCCTTTTCCCCCATAAGAACGCCCCCTTTTTTCAACAAACACCGCAACTGATTCTTGGTATCAGATTAACACCGCGGCTTCCGGTGTGTGCAAGACCTGACGTGCCTTTTTTCACGGTTCCGTACAGGAATAGCGGATTTGCCGTTTGCCGGCGCCGGCAAGCGTGGCCAATTGCCCTTTGGCCGGGCCGCCCCTATGTTGCGCCGCAACGCAACATAAGGAGGAAATCATGCGCTATCTGCACACCATGGTCCGCGTCGCCGACATCGATGCTTCGCTCGATTTCTACTGCAACAAGCTTGGCCTCAAGGAGGTGCGCCGCCATGAAAACGAGCAAGGCCGCTACACGCTGATCTTCCTCGCCGCCCCCGAAGACGAGCAGAGCGGCATCAGCGAGAAAGCGCCGCTGGTCGAGCTGACCTACAATTGGGACCCGGAAGACTACAAGGGCGGCCGCAATTTCGGCCATCTCGCCTATGAGGTCGACGATATCTACGCCACCTGTCAGCGGCTGATGGACAATGGCGTTACCATCAACCGGCCGCCGCGCGACGGCAACATGGCGTTCGTCAAATCGCCGGACGGCATCTCGATCGAGCTGTTGCAGAAAGGTCCGGCCAAGCCGAAGGCCGAGCCGTGGGCGTCGATGCCGAACACCGGCAGCTGGTAACCGATCACGCCATCTTGAACGGACGCAGGCGGGCCCTGGTTCGGTTTTCGCGTCCGCATTCCCAAGGAGAATTCATTCATGCCGGCCAGCCATGTCGACGTCGCCACCGAACATGCCAGCCGCTATCTGCAGCAGCTGTGCAAACATTGGGCGCACAAGTTTCCCGTCGAATTCGACCCGAACCACGGCACCATCGATCTGACGCTCGGCCGCACGGTTCTCGATGCCGACCCGGCTGCGCTGCACATTGCAGTGACGACCGATGAAGCCGGCTCGCTCGAGCGCCTGGAAACGGTCGTCGCCGAGCACATCAAGCGCTTCGCCTTCCGTGAAGAGCTGGCATTCGACTGGAAACGCGCTCCGACCGCGTAGACGACCTGTCAACCGCCGGCCTTCGCCATGTCCAGCAGCATCAGCACGGTGCGCCAATTGCGCGCCGTGCCCGGCACCTTCAGAACGCGCGGAATTTGATTGGCAAACACGGATTTGCCGAGCCCGTCAGGCGCATGCAGGTAGAGCACGTCGCCCTTGATCTCGAAGCGTTCTGGCCCGGTGCATTTTTCCGCCAGCCGGGCGACCTCCTCGGCGGTCGGCCGGCGCTCCAGCGCATAGGCATGCAGCTTGGTCGGCTCGCCGGCCACTTCCGGATAGGGATTGTCGGCCGCCAGCCGCTCGAGCCAGCCGATATCGCGCACCATGATGCGTGAATGGAACCCCCATTTCTTCTCGAATTCCGCTTCCAACCGCTTGGTCAGCGTCGCCGTATCGCCATCTGGCGACCGGAACACGGCGTTGCCGCTCTGCACATAGGTGGCGACATCGGAGAAGCCGAGCTGCTCCAAAAATGACCTGAGTTCCGCCATCTTGACGATGCGGTTGCCGCCGACATTGATGCCGGAAAACAGCGCGATAAAAACCTTCGCCGGAGCGTTCGGAAGATCGTTGCTGCTCATATGATGAACCCGGCGAGCGTCTCGTTGTCTGTGATGTCCTGGTAATGGACGCTCTCGGCGTCGAAATTCGCCTTGAGCAGGTCGAAATTGCGGCGGTCCTTGGTTTCGATGCCGATCAGCACCGAACCGAAATTGCGCGCCGATTTCTTCAGATATTCGAAGCGGGCGATGTCGTCGTCGGGACCCAGCAATTCGAGGAAATCGCGCAGCGCGCCGGGCCGTTGCGGAAAGCGGATGATGAAGTATTTCTTCAAGCCCTCGAAGCGCAGCGCCCGTTCCTTCACATCCGGCAGCCGCTCGAAATCGAAATTGCCGCCCGACACCACGGCGACGATGGTCTTGCCCCTGATTTCCTTCCTGGAAAAATCCTTGAGCGCATCGATCGCCAGCGCGCCGGCCGGCTCGAGCACGACGCCTTCGACATTGAGCATTTCGATCATGGTTGCGCAGAGCCGGTTTTCCGGGATCAGCCGCACGGTGTCGGCGGCAAACTCCTTCAGGTGGCGCAACGGCTCGCGGCCGATCTCGGCCACTGCTGCGCCGTCGACGAAATTGTCGACCTTGGCGAGCTTGATCCGCTTTCCGGCGGCGAGGCTCTCGCTCAAACTCGGGGCGCCGGCCGGCTCGCAAAAGACGAAGCGCGTTTCGCGGTGCTGGTCGGCGAAATAATGGGTGACGCCGGCGGCCAGGCCGCCGCCGCCGACCGGCAGCATGACGATATCAGCCATGCGCGCGCCGGGCATCTGGCCTGATATCTCATAGGCGACGGTCGCCTGCCCTTCGATGATGTCCTTGTGGTCGAACGGCGGCACCATGTGGGCGCCGGCAGTTTCGGTGAATTCAAGTGCCGCGCGGTAGCAGTCGTCGAAGAAATCGCCGACCAGCCTGATCTCGACGAACGCGCCGCCGAACAGCCGCGTCTTGTCGATCTTCTGCTGCGGCGTCGTCACCGGCATGAAGACGACGCCCTTCTTGCCGAAATGGCGGCAGACGAAGGCAAAGCCCTGCGCATGATTGCCGGCCGAGGCGCAGACAAACAGCTCGGCAGCGTTGCCGGCGGCGAGCGTCTTGCGGAAGAAGTTGAAGGCGCCCCGGATCTTGTAGGAGCGCACCGGCGTCAGGTCCTCGCGCTTCAGCAGCACCCGCGCGCCGGTCTTCTTCGACAGATAGTCGTTTTCCTGCAGCGGCGTCTCCGGAAAGATCTCGCGGATCGCGGCAGCGGCGGCAGCGACGCGAGAAGAGAAACTGGTCATGGCTGGAGCACCCCACAGGCTAGGCGAATTCGGTCCCGCTATTGCATATCCGGCCTCGCGAAGCCATTGTCCGGCCACCCGAAAGGGTGTTCCCAAAACCTCGTTGGCCGTTAGGAGCGTGTGTTCATGCCTGTCGCATCGGTGGCCCGGAAAACCGTGTCGCTGCCGAAGTTCGGCGAGCCGACGGCGATGCCGCTGGTTACGCGCGCCACCTACGAGGCCCGTATAGCGGCACTGGTCGCGCGCGGCGGGTTCGATGCCTTCGTCGTCTATGGCGACCGCGAACATGCGGCCAATGTCGCCTACCTCTGCGGCTACGATCCTCGCTTCGAGGAGACGCTGCTGGTCATCGTTCCCGGTAAGCCGCCGAAACTGCTGGTCGGCAATGAGGGCTGGGGCTATGCCGAGATCTGCGACGGGCCTTACGAGCGCGTGCTCTACCAGACGTTCTCGCTGCCGGCGCAGCCGCGCGACCGTTCGCAAGCGCTGGCCGACATCCTCGTCGGTTGCGGCCTGAAAGCCGGCCAGCGCATCGGCGCCATCGGCTGGAAGCCGTTCGGCCCCGGCGATGCGGGTTTTGGCGAAACGACGCTCGACCTGCCGTCCTTCATCGCCGACATGTTGCGCAGCCTTGCCGGCGATAGGGGCGTGATCGTCAACGCGGCGAACCTTTTGATGAATCCTGCCGACGGCCTGCGCGCCATCAACGAGGCCGACCAGCTGGCCGCGTTCGAATTCGCCGCGACCTATTCCTCGCAAGGCCTGCGCAATGTCCTGCAAGGCATCGAACCCGGCATGACCGAATTGCAGGCGGCGCGGCTGATGGGCATCAACGGCCTCCCGCAATGCTGCCACCCGATGCTGTCGGCCGGCAGGCGGGCGGCCTATGGCCTGCCAAGCCCGCGTCTTGACGTCATCAAGCGCGGCGACCCGATCACCATGGCCTATGGCATCCAGGGCTCGCTCAATGCCCGCGCCGGTTTTCTGGTCGAGGACGCGGCCGAGCTTCCGAGAGGCATCCAGGACTATGTCGAGAAGCTGGTCGCGCCCTATTTCTGCGCCGTCGTCGACTGGTACGAGACGGTCGGCATCGGCGTTCTCGGCGGCGCGTTGTGGCAAGCTGTGCATGAGCGCATCGGCGATCGGTTCTTCGGCGTAGCGCTCAACCCCGGCCATCTCATCCATATCGACGAATGGATGCATTCGCCGGTATTTTCCGGCTCCGACATCAGATTGAAATCGGGCATGGCCTTGCAGGTCGACATCATCCCGGCGACCGGCACCGATTATTTCACCACAAACATCGAGGACGGCATCGCGCTGGCCGACGAGGCGCTGCGCGAAGAGATCGCGGCGCGCCATCCCGAAGCCTGGCGCCGCATCGAGGCGCGCCGCGCCTTCATGACCGACGTGCTCGGCATAAGGCTGAAGCCGGAAGTGCTGCCCTTTTCCAACATTCCGGCGTTCCTGCCGCCGTTCTGGCTTTCGCGCAACAGTGCGATGGCAGTCGCGGGGCGCTGAGCGCATTTCGGGCGCCTGCGACTTACTTCTGCCGCACTTCGCCTGTCCGGGAGGTGCGGCGGAGGTGGATGGGCCTTTGGTCAGGCCGGAGTGGAATTGCTTAAGTGCCCTTGAAGACGATTTGCATCATTGTCCTTGCCGCGCTGCTCGCCGGCTGCGGCGGCCGCCAAACCGAGGAACTGCTCGGCAGCGCCATGATGGCGGTGCCGGTGACGGAAATCGCCGGCAATCACTCGATCTTCATCGCCACGACGCGCAAGCGCTCCGACGATCCCAACAAGGTCTTCGACGGCGAGCGTTCGGCGACGCTGAACTATGCCCGCGTCAACGTCACCGTCCCCGGCATCCACAAGACAGGCCAGATCGAGCGGCGCTCACGCGGCAAGTCGGACGATCCGGCCAAATACTTCATGGCTTCCGAGGTCGTCGGCTACGACACCCAGCCGAAATTCTCCAGCGCCCTCAGCGCCGACATCGCGGCGCGCGGCGGCCGTGTCATGGTCTTCGTCCACGGCTACAACACCGGCTTCGACGACGCCGTCTACCGCGTCACGCAGATCACCCATGATTCCGGCTATCCGGGCACGCCGGTGCTGTTTTCCTGGGCGTCGGGCGCCAAGACCACCGACTACGTCTACGACAAAGAAAGCGCCAGCGTTGCCCGCGACCAGCTGGAAGTGACGCTGAGAATGCTGGCGCAGACCGGCGCGCGGCGCATCGACATCGTCGCCCATTCGCTGGGGACCTGGGTTACCATGGAGGCGTTGCGCCAGCTCGCCATCACCGGCGACCGTGATCTGGGCGGCAAGCTCGGCGACGTCGTGCTGGCCTCGCCCGACATCGACGTCGACGTGTTCAAGAGCCAGATGCGCCGCTACGGCAAGCCGGACAAGCCGTTCATCCTGCTGCTCTCCGACGACGACCGGGCGCTGCGGCTCTCCGGCCTGATCGCCGGTGCGCGGCCGCGCGTCGGCGACTACAAGAACGCCGCCGACCTCGCCAGCTATGGCGTGTCGGTCGTCGATCTCTCCAGCGTCAAGGGAACCGACCGCTTCAACCACACCAAATTCGCCGATAATCCGGAATTGGTGCAGTTGATCGGCCAGAAGCTGCGCGAGGATGACGGGTTTGCCAGCGACCGCGAGGTGACAGACCGCATCGCCTCGGTCGGACAATAGCTGCATTGCGCGGCAGCGACCGTTGACCATTGCCGCACCATCGGAACAGTTTGAACTGGACCGCGCCGGCCTCTGCCTCTATCGAATAGGCCAAGACGTCTCCGGCTCGACGTCGCCTTTGCGGGAGCCCGCGTGATCGTGCCTTCGAAGATCTTTCTCGTCGTTGCGTTCGCGCTCGCGGTTACCGGCTGCGCCGGCCAGAACACGCACGATCTGCTCAACAAGACGACGATCATCGTGCCTGCTTCGGACATTGCGGCGACGCACAAGATCTTCGTCGCCACAACCCGGCAAAAGGCAATGAAAGAGCCCCGGCAGGTGTTCGACGGCGACCGTTCGCCGACCACCAGCTTTGCCAGCGTCGAGGTGACGGTGCCCAAAATCCACCAGCTCGGCGCCATCGAGCGGGTCAAGGGCTCGGCCAACAGCAATCCGGCGAAGGATTTCACGGCGACCGGCGTCACCTTCTACGAAGGCGCGCCGCAATTCGCCAAGGCGGTCGGCGCCGACATCGCCATGCGCGGCGACCGCGCGCTGGTTTTCGTGCACGGCTTCAACAACGGCTTCGATGACGGTATCTACCGGCTGACGCAGATCGCGCACGACACGAAATACCCAGGCACGCCGGTGCTGTTTTCGTGGGCGTCGAGCGGCAAGACGACCGGCTACATCTACGACAAGGAAAGCGCCAATGCGGCGCGCGACGATCTCGAAGCGACGCTGCGCATGCTCGCCAAGAGCCGCGCCAAGAGCATCGACATCATTGCCCATTCGATGGGGACCTGGGTGACCATGGAAGCGTTGCGCCAGCTTGCCATCACCGGCGACCGCGACCTCGGCGGCAAGCTCGGCTACGTCATCCTGGCCTCACCCGATATCGACGTCGACGTGTTCAAGAAGCAGATGATCCGCTACGGCAAGCCCGACAAGCCGTTCGCCGTGCTGCTTTCGGGCGACGACCGGGCGCTCAGGCTGTCGACCCTGATCTCCGGCGACAAGCCACGCGTCGGCGACTATGGCGACGCGGCCGACCTCGCCAGCTATGGCGTCTCGGTGGTCGACCTGACCAAGACCAAGGGCGGCGACCGGCTGAACCACGCCAAATTCGCCGACAACCCGTTCCTGGTGCAGCTGCTCGGCGACCGCCTGCGCGCCCCGGCCGGCCTCGCCTCCGAAGAGACCGCGCCGGCCCAGCTCGACAATCTCGGCCAGGGCCTCGGCAAGGCCGTCGGCTCGGTCGCCGAAATCGTCATCACCACGCCGTTCAAAGTGCTGACCATCGCCACCGGCGGGTGAGCCGACCTCTGCTGCCAAACGCGCCGGTGATTGGCAGCTGTCAACAAAAACGCTCTGCAGCGATCCTTCGCGCCCCCCTCTGTCCTGCCGGACAGAGGGGGCGCTGTCCGGGCGCTGTCCCTCCAGGGTTCAATGATTCTTCAAACGAACAAATCAACCTTCTGAAAAGTTGTCACGTCGATCAGGCCGACGTCGGAAATTCTGAGCTCGGGGATGACGACCAGCGCCAGCAGCGAGTGCTGCATGTAGGCGTTGTTGAGCGAGCAGCCCATCTGCCGCATGGCGTCGCTGAGTTTGTCGGCCTTGGCGGCGACGATTTCGGCGCGCTCGTCCGACATCAGCCCGGCGATCCGCATTTCGACCAGCGCCAGCTCCTTGCCGTTGGAAAACAGCACGACGCCGCCGCCGACCTCGCCCAGCCGGTTCACGGCCAGAGCCATATCCTGCTTGTTGGTGCCGACGACGATGATGTGGTGGGCATCGTGGGCCACGCTCGACGCCATGGCGCAGTCGCCGATATAGCCGAAGCCGGAGACGAAGGCGTTGGTGACGCCGCCGGTGCCCTTGTGGCGTTCGACCAGCGCGATCTGGCAGACATCGTTGCGGCGGTCCATGGCGACCAGCCCGTCCTCGACGGCAAGATCGGCCTCCAGCGCCCGCGTCGGCGCCTGGTTTTCGATGACGCCGATGACCCGCACCCGCACCTCGTTGGCGCCCAGGGGTGCGGCGATATCGAAATCGCCGGGCTTGAGCTTCCTGCCGAGCTTGACGGTGTTCTTCGCCGTCTTCGGATAGTCGTAGGCTGGAATGTCGATTTCGAGCTTGCCGCCCTTGGCCAGCCTGACGCCGCGGCCATAGACCTCGTCGATGGTCATTTCGGCGAGGTCGGAGACGATCAGCAGATCGGCGAGCCGTCCCGGCGCGATCGAGCCGATCTCGCGCTCCAGCCGGAAATGCTGGGCGGTGTTGAGCGTCGCCATCTGGATCGCCGTCACCGGCTTCAAGCCCTGGCTGATGGCGTGGCGCACGACCCGGTCCATATGGCCTTCGTGCACCAGCGTGCCGGAATGGCTGTCGTCGGTGCACAGGATGAAGTTGCGCGGGTCGAGCCCGCTCTCCGTCACCGCCTTGATCTGCGAGGCCACGTCATACCAGGCCGAGCCCAGCCGCAGCATCGCCTTCATGCCCTGGCGGACGCGGGCGATGGCGTCCTCGGCGCGCGTGCCTTCATGATCGTCCTCGGGGCCGCCGGCGACATAGCCGTGGAACGGCAGGCCGAGATCGCGCGAGGCATAATGCCCGCCGACGGTCTTGCCGGCCCTCACCGTCGCGGCGATCTCGCCCGACATCACCGGATCGTTGGCGGCGACGCCCGGAAAATTCATCACCTCGCCGAGCCCGATGATGTTCTCCCAGCTCATCGCTTCGGCAACGTCGGCGACGGTCAGCTCGGCGCCGGCATGCTCCAGCCCCGGTGCCGAAGGCACGCAGGACGGCATCTGCACGAGTACGTTGACCGGCATGGCGACGGCCTCGTCATGCATCAGCCGCACGCCCGGCAGGCCGAGCACGTTGGCGATCTCATGCGGATCGATGAACATCGAGGTGGTGCCGTGCGGGATCACCGCGCGGCAGAATTCCGTCACCGTCACCATGCCGCTCTCGACATGCATATGCGCGTCGCAAAGCCCCGGCACCAGATAGCGGCCGCCGGCATCGACCACCTTGGTGCCCTGGCCGATGGCATGGCCGGCGTTCGGCCCGCAATAGGCAAAGCGGCCGCCGGCAATGGCGATGTCGGTGCCGGCGATGATCTCGCCCGAATGGACGTTGACCCAGCGCCCGTTGCGGATGACGAGATCGGCGGGCTTGCGGCCCATGGCGACATCGACCAGATGCGTCGCCATCTCGGCCCAGGGTTTTGGTTTCGTCGCATTGGCGGTCTTCGGCATCAACAGGCTCCTCTTTGCCCGACTGTGCCAAGCCGCGAGGATTTTGACCAGCGGGGAAGTAAGCGCGGACGGCGAAGTTGCGGATCTCCCCCCTCGAGGCAGGGCTATCGCATTTGGATTCTTACGAAGATGGACCCCCACCCTAACCCTCCCCACAAGGGGGAGGGAATGCTGCCGCGCGCCCTTACTTCCCCTTTTGGCGCCGAAAGGCAGGCAAATTTGCCGAGGTCAGCGCCAACGGAAGTCTCCCTCCCCCTTGTGGGGAGGGGTTAGGGGTGGGGGTACGTCGTAGAGCGAAAGCCTCGGCGTTCCATCTGCGATAGCCCTGCCCTCGAGGGGGAGATGTCGCCGAAGGCGACAGAGGGGTCGCCTATCCACGCGCGACGACCCCCTCTGGCCTCCCGGCCATCTCCCCTCAAGGAGGGAGATCGATGCGCCATGGCCTTCGCCAATCGCCAAGGGCATTTTTTGCCGGCCGCAGCAACTTTGTTCTTGCTTTGTGCCGGCAGCTATGCTACTAAATTTGGGTATGGTGCCAATTGGCTCCAACGACCCGCCTCCCGAGGCGGGTTTTTGTTATTGCGCCATTCATGGCAAATGGCCCAGGCGGAATACGATTCCGTTGCGGCCAATCAGCTTTCGTCTCGTTAGAGGATCCTTCTGAATCGACGGTCGCGGAGTTTGACGCACTCCATCGTTCGAGCCTTCGGCCGGTTCACTCAATTCGATCCCGAACTGTCACTTCTTGCTTGGATCGTCTGCCGGGTTGACGTAGGTGATCTTGAATGGCCCCTCGCCATGAACCTGGATGATCGTATCGCTTGTCGTCCAGGCAAAGTGATTCATTCCGGCCGGCGCGACGCCGAAGCCGCCAGCAGTCAGTTCGACACCTTTCGCCTCGTCGAGCTTATCGCCCATTCCAATATGGAAGTTGCCGGAAAGCACCGTTACGCATTCCGTGGTGGGATGATTATGTGCGGCAATTTTGTAGCCGGCGGGTGTCTTCAACCGCAGCACATAGGCGCCCTCCTTTGAGGGGTCTCCAGCGACAACAGCCATTTCCGTGCCAGCGGGAATGACAGCTGGAGCAGGACCCCATTTGATGTCTTTGGCGTTCATCGGCATCTCATCGGCAAACAGAGACGCCGTCCCAACAACCAGCAGTGCCAGGGCAGAGGCAAGCTTGAGCATGACAATCTCCCAATGTCTGTAGAGGACGGCGTCGAGTATCGGCGCGCCGATCCACTTGCCAATTGGAGTCTATCAGGGCAGAGCGCCCGAACGCATCCTGCGAACGGGGGACGCGCATTCGCGGTAGCCGCGGAAGCTGCCGCTAAAAACATTTCCAGGTGAAACGATTTTGTTTGTATCACTGTAGGTGATCGGCCTCGCTAGCTTCCAGTGCCAGATTTGTCGACGGCAGAAGACGGCTTGACGGCCCCTGCCCGGCATCTGAACAGGACTGGCCTCCGGACGTGGCGGAATTGGTAGACGCAAGGGACTTAAAATCCCGTTCTAGTCCGTTGCACCCTCGCAACTAACCCCTCAACGCTTGTAATTCCCCGGTTTGCGCCGGGGTTTTTCATTTCATTTTAATCTCTCCACTCGTGCAACGGATTTTGTGGGAAACACGCCGTTGTGGGAATCGTGTGGCAAAAGGAGAACAGACGTTCATGGCCAAACCAATCCACATCAATCTGCAGGCCGGCACCGACGACGAGTTAGACAACTACGCCAAGGGTGGCTCCAGAAGAGGAAATCGAATTAAATCAGCACAATCTTAGAGGTGCGTGAGGCGGTTTCTCAAACACCAGCACATGACTGCCAAGAGGCGATGTGTGAGTGCTCTTAACCTGGAACCCCTCGTCAGAAAGCGTTTCGATGAATTCGCCATCCGTTCCAGGCGGAACGCGGGCAACGACGTTCGAGGTGCGCCTCACAATATTGGAAAGCACCCTTCGCGCCTTGCCTGGGCCGATGTTGCGCTGCATGTGCTGATAGACGGCCAGCAGCAGGACGATATCGTATTTCGGTAGAAGGATATTGCCGAGGCGCCGGCTGCCGAGGTTTAGGCGATCGAACCTGGCATGTACCGGGGAGCCACTCAACAACATCTTTGCGGTCTCGATGTGCGGCTTGGCAATGTCGATCCCGTGGATCGAACTGGGTTTCAGCTTGGAGATCTCATAGGCGACAACACCCATATTGCAGCCAACATCGAGAATGGATTTCCCAGCATAGTCGATCTCCAATGAGAATATCCCGTCCAGTCTATCCTCCCATGTTCCTGCAAAACCTCTTTTGAACCTTGACCACCACAAATCATATACTCCTAAATTAGAGATCGCCGAAATATAGCGCTCGTTACCTTCTACTATTCATAAGTCGTGGCCAAGAAAAGCCTGCCCCCCACAAAAACACAGAAAAACATCATGGACACCACGTTCAAGGGCGCTGCGAGGCGCCTTGCTGATCTCAACTTGCGGGAAACTAGGCGCTCGCATTGGAGTAGGAGAGGACGGTGTTTAGGACATCGCCTTCAAAGCTAGTCCAGCCAACCCCATTAACGCATCACGACCACGATCTCTCGGCAGTCGCCTGATGGCTCAGAACCGCAAGGGCATCCATCGTCCGATGCAGCACAGCGACCTCTGCGACATCGGCAAGTGGGAGGTCATAGAGGTGTGGCGCAGCATCCGCGAACACATCCCAGGACTGTCCGACACCGTGGTCTACACAACGCGGCATACGTGCTACTCGTGGCAGATCATCCGTGGCATCGACATCCGGCGCGTCCAAATCTGGATGGGCCACAAGTCGATCCAGACCACCCTGAACTACGCCCACCTCGCACCCAATCACTTGCTCGACAACCTGACCGCCCTCGAAGGTGGCGCGGCTCCGAGGCTCGTGGTAGTGAACGGCAAATCCTAAGCCGACCGTGTGGGAAACCATGTGGGAGACCGGTGGGATTTCCCCACAATGTGGGAAGTGGGCGTGGCGGAACTGGTATACGCAGCAGACTTAAAATCTGCCGGTGTTTCAAGCACTTACGGGTTCAAATCCCGTCGCCCACACCAAGCCTCGCAAGGGACTTAAAATCCCTCGATCTCTGATCGTACGGGTTCGATTCCCGTCGTCCGCACCAGCAACATCGGCGCCATTGCGGCCTAAGCAAGAGCGTGAACTCGCCGGATACAGGCTGCCACATGCCATTTCTCGACCAGGAGCCGGCGAGCCGATGCGGGATCTGCGATATGCGTATTCCGGCGTCCGCATGTTCGTTTGCCAGCTTCCAAAGCGCACTCAGGCAAGGGCGGCGGTATCGGTCACACGCATCATCGCCAGCAATTTCGATATGATCTTGTCACATCGGCTGCTATATGGTGGAAAAGGAGTCCGCCCATGCGAACCACCCAGCCGATAAGTATCACCCTCCCGCGCGACATGGCCGAGGCCGTCGCGCGCAAGGTCGAATCCGGCGCCTACGCCTCCGCCAGCGAAGTGCTGCGCGAGGGCGTGCGCGCGCTGCTCGACCGCGACGCCGCCGTTGAACGCTGGCTGCGCGAGGAAGTCGCCCAGAGCTACGACGAGTACAAGGCGAATCCGTCCAGCGCCATCCCTGCCGAGCAGGTCATGCTGCGTATCCGCGACCGCGCCGCCGCGCGACGCGACGATGCCACTAAGGAATGACGCGCACGGTTGTATTTTCCGCGCAAGCGGAGCGCCAGTTGGATGCGCTGTATCGCTACATAGAGGAATATTCCTCCACAGCCCGTGCGGAATCGTTCGTTGGCGGGATCGTGGCCTATTGCATGGCTCACCTCCCGATCGGGTTCAGCTTCAGGTGCTGGATCAAAATAATCGTCTTGGCGTCGATGATCCGACCATCGTTGATGCCAGCCAGTGCCTCGTCTAGCGGCATCTCCAAAACCTCGATGTCCTCGCCTTCGTCATGCGCGCCGCCGCCGTCGGAAATGCGGTCGGCGGGCGAATAGCGGGCGACGAAGAACCAGAGCCGCTCGGTCACGCTGCCGGGGCTCATATAGGGCGAAAACAGCCGCTGCACGTCCTTCAGGCGGTAGCCGAGTTCCTCCTCGGCCTCCTTGCGGATGCAGGTTTCGGGATCGTCTTCGTCGAGCAGGCCGGCGCAGGCCTCGATCAGCGGCTCCTTGTGGCCGGTGACGTAGGCCGGGTAGCGGAACTGCCGCACCAGAAGCACCGTCGAACGCTCCGGATCGAAAGGCAGGATCACCGCGCCGTCGCCGCGATCGTAGGTCTGGCGGGTGTGCGTTTCCCATTTGCCGTCGCGCCGGCGATAGTCGAAGACGGTCTTTTTCAAAACCGCCCACTCGTCGGAAAGGACTTCCTCGGAGCGGATGCGAATGCGATCTTCCATGGTGGACTCCCTGCTGCCGCGGCAAGGCGTAGCCGCGAACGGCGGTTCGTGCAATCGGGCCACCAATTGGTCCAGAGCACCGGTTCACCGTCTCGTGTCTGGCGCTGGCACAATCGGCTGCATAAATAGCGGCAACCCTTTCCGGAGTTTTTTATGACCTCATCGCTTTTCCAGCCGATCACCCTCGACGGCCTCACCTTCCCCAACCGCATCGCGGTCGCGCCGATGTGCCAGTATTCGGCTGAGGACGGCTCGGCCAGCGATTGGCACCTCTATCACTGGATGAACCTGGCGATGTCGGGCGCCGGCATGGTCACAGTCGAGATGACCGATGTCGAACGGCGCGGCCGCATCTCGCATGGCTGTCTCGGCCTTTATTCCGAGGACAACGAGGCGGCGGCGCGACGCACGCTGGATGCAGCCAAGCGTGTCGCCGCACCGGGCACGAAATTCGGCACGCAGCTTGCCCATGCCGGCCGCAAGGCGTCCAACCGGAAACCCTGGGAGGGCGGCGGCCCGCTGCATGCCGATCAGGATCCGTGGCCGATCGTGTCGGCCTCGGCGATCGCCTACGACACCGGCTGGCAGGTGCCGCGGGCGCTGGAGGATGACGAGATACTGCAAATCATCGAACGCTTCGCCGAAGCAGCCCGGCGGGCCGAGCGCGCCGGCTTCGACTTCATCGAGCTGCATGCCGCGCATGGCTATCTGATCTTCCAGTTCCTGTCGCCGCTCTCCAACCGGCGCACCGACCGCTGGGGCGGCTCGCTGGAAAACCGCATGCGTTTCGCCGTCGAGATCGCCAAGGCGGTGAAGAAGGCGGTGCCCAGGCTGATGCTGGGCGCGCGTCTGTCGATCAAGGAATGGGTCGATGGCGGCTTCGAGGTCGAGGATGCGATCGAAGTGGCAAAAGCGCTGAAGGAAGCCGGCGTCGCCTATCTCTGCTGCTCGAGCGGCGGCAATTCACCGTTGCAGAAGCTGCCCTCCGGGCCCGGCTACCAGGTGCATCTGGCCGAAGCGGTGCGCAAGGCCGTCGGCATCCCGACGCGGGCCGTCGGCCTGATCGACGATCCGAAACAGGCCGAGGCGATCGTCGCCGACGGCCGCGCCGACATGGTGGCGCTGGCGCGCGCCTTTCTTGCCGATCCGCGCTGGGGCTGGCGCGCCGCGGCCACCTTCGGTGAAAAAATCCACCCGGCGCCGCAGCTTGCCCGCTCGGTGACGACGATGCAGCACTGGATGAGGGCGGCGAACTGACGGCGGGTTCGTCTCGCTGGACGGGCCAGCACAGCTTCGCATTGATCCTCTGCCGGTGTAGAGTGGCCGGGGGCCGCGGCTGGGCGCGGCGGGTTGGGGGAGCAGAGACATGTCGTTCAGGGGGATTTCCATTTCGGCCGCCGCCGCGGTTGTGGCCGGGCTGTCGTTCGCCGCACCGACGCCGGCCGGGGCGCAATATTGCGAAGGCACAGTGCACGGCCTTTCCAGGCACTACAATCTGGCGACGGGAAGCGGCTTTCTCGCCGTTCGGGCCCGGCCGAACTCGTCGTCGCGCATGATCGGGCAATTGTTCAACGGCGACCAAACCGAGATCTTCGACCGCCGCGGAAGCTGGTACAAGGTCGATTTCGGCGGCCGCACCGGCTGGGCGAATGCACGCTGGCTGCGCAACGACTGCGGCTATTGAGCTATTTTCGCCTGAGCTAAAATAGCAGTTGCAACCAAATCGGCCGCTCCGCGTTGGCGGCGATGATGGACAGCAAGCCATTTGAAAAACCGGTCGTGGTCGAACTCGGCCATGTCGGCAAATATCGGCAGATCCGCAGCGCCCAGGAGGCGGCGGAGTGCCTGATGACGGTCTGGCCACTCAATCGCGGGCCGCGTCATCGTGATGCCCTCGACACTTGCCTAAAAGTGCTGGAAGGTTATCGTTCGACGGCGGATGCGCGCCGGGCACTGATCGAAGCCGCCAGGGAATCGGACGTGCTGGTCACAGACGACAGGCTGCCGGACGACAGACTGGCCGACGACAGGCTGCATTGAGGCAACGGGCTTTCAACCGGAGGGTTTCATGGCGAAACTGACCTACAAGATCGTCGAGCATGACGGAGGCTGGGCCTACAAGGTCGGCTCGACATTCTCCGAAACGTTCCCCACCCATCAGGACGCGTTGCGCGCCGCCGAGATCGCTTCGGCCGAACAGCAGGTCGCCGGCAACACCGACGGCATCCAGTACGAGGACGCGGACGGCAAATGGCACGACGAGCTCGCCGACGGCCGCGACCGGCCGCAGACCGAGGTTTCGGATTAGGGTGTGCCGATATCCAGGTGATGCCGGGCTGCTTTACAGGTCGGTTTGGTAGCGCTACCGTCTCACATCGCGCGTGACCGGGGAGGAGCCTGGGCGCTGTCGCGGGCCAGGCAGGAAAGCGGTTTCCTTCGAAGTCGTTGCGGGAATCAATCGGGAGGAGATCGATGGCGTCTGTCGCGATCGGGGATGTCTACAAATCATTTGGGACCGTCGAGGTCCTGCACGGGGTCAGCGTCGATATAGACGACGGCGAGTTCGTCACGCTGGTCGGGCCTTCGGGTTGCGGAAAGTCTACCCTGCTCAGGATGATCGCCGGCCTGGAAAAGATCTCGCGCGGCCAGATCGCGATCGGCAAACGTGTCGTCAACAACGTTGCGCCAAAGGAGCGCGACGTCGCCATGGTCTTCCAGAACTATGCGCTCTACCCGCATATGACGGTCGCCGAGAACATGGCGTTCTCGCTGATGCTCAAGGGCGTTCCCAAGGCGGAGAGCGATGCCGGCGTGCGGCGCGCGGCCGAAATCCTGGGACTGGTGCCGCTGCTCGACCGCTATCCGCGCCAGCTTTCCGGCGGCCAGCGCCAGCGCGTTGCCATGGGCCGGGCGATCGTGCGCGATCCGCAGGTTTTCCTGTTCGACGAGCCGCTGTCCAATCTCGATGCCAAGCTCCGGGTGCAGATGCGCGCCGAGATCAAGGAACTGCACCAGCGCCTGAAGACGACGACGGTCTACGTCACCCACGACCAGATCGAGGCGATGACCATGGCCGACAAGATCGTCGTCATGCATGACGGCATCGTCGAGCAGATCGGGCCGCCGCTCGAGCTGTACGACCGGCCGAACAATCTGTTTGTCGCCAGCTTCATCGGCTCGCCCGCCATGAACATGCTCAGGGGCGAGATCGTAAGCGACGGCTCGCCGTCATTTCGCGGCGCCGGCGGGATTTCGGTCCCGTTGGCCTCCGCACTTTCCATCGGCAACGGTGAGCCGGTCGTGCTGGGGATACGGCCCGAGCATTTACGGCTGTCCGACAATCAGGGCATTCCGGTCACCGTCGTGGTGGTCGAGCCGACAGGGTCCGAAGTGCAGCTCATCGGCCGCACCGCCGGCGGCGATGAGATCGTCGCAAATTTCCGCGAACGCCATTCCTTCACGCCGGGCGAAACCATCCGGCTTACGGCCGAGCCTGGCCTCATCCACCTCTTTCACGGCGAAACCGGACAGCGGTTCGAAACGCCCATCGGGCAGTAGGACGGCAAGGACAATAAGCAGGAGGAAGCGAGCATGGAATTCACCAGACGTGACGTGATCCGCACCACCGCCGGCGTTGCGGCGGGAGCCTTGGGAAGCCGGCTCGTCGGCTCTCCCGCCTTTGCCCAGGAGGGGTTGAAATACAAGCCCGAGGACGGCGCCAAGCTCAGGCTGCTGCGCTGGTCGCCTTTCGTGCAGGGCGACGAGGATCAATGGCTGGCCAACACCAAGCGCTTTACCGAAGCGACCGGTGTCGAGGTCCGCGTCGACAAGGAAAGCTGGGAGGACATCCGTCCCAAGGCGGCGGTCGCCGCCAATGTCGGCTCCGGCCCGGACCTGATGTTCGTCTGGTTCGACGACCCGCACCAATATCCCGACAAGCTGCACGATGTGACGGAGCTGGGGGAATATCTCGGCTCGAAATATGGCGGCTGGCACGATGGACCGCACCAATATGCGACACGGCAAGGCAAGTTCCTCGGCCTGCCGCTGGCGACCATCGGCAATGCCATCGTCTATCGTGAAAGCTGGGTGAAAGAGGCTGGCTTCTCCGAATTTCCGAAGGACACGGCAGGCCTGCTCGAGCTTTGCAAGGCATTGCAGGCGAAGGGGCACCCGGCCGGCTTCACGCATGGCCACGGCGTCGGCGATGGCAACAACTACGCCCACTGGCTGCTGTGGAGCCATGGCGGCCAGATGGTCGACGAGAGCAGCAAGGTGACGATCAACAGCCCCGAGACGCTGAAGGCGATCGAATACGCGCAGCAACTCTACAAGACCTTCATTCCCGGTACCGAAAGCTGGCTCGACGTCAACAACAACCGCGCCTTCCTGGCCGGCGAATTGAGCGTCATCGCCAACGGCATTTCGGCCTACAACACCGCCAAGATCAACAAGGACAAGGATCCGAAACTGGCCGAGATGGCCAAGGACATCCGCACCACCAACCTGCCGATTGGCCCGGTCGGAAAATCCGTCGAGCTGTTCCAGGTGACCACGGCCGTGATCTTCGACTACACGCCCTACCCCAACGCCGCCAAGGCCTACCTGCAGTTCATGTTCGAGGATCCGCAAATGTCGCAGTGGATCACGTCGTCAGCAGGCTATTGCTGCCAGACGCTCAAAGCCTTCGACAACAACCCGGTGTGGACGGCCGATCCGAACAATGCCGCCTACTCCAAGGCCTCGGCGACGCTGCGGCCCAACGGCTATGCCGGCCCGCTTGGCTATGCCTCGGCAGCGACCATGGCCGACTATGTGCTGGTCGACATGTTCGCCAAGGCGGTGACAGGCCAGGCGACGCCGCAAGAAGCGATGGAAGAAGCCGAGAAGCGCGCAAACCGCTACTATCGCGTTTGAGCCGGGTTCAGCCGGGCAGCCATGCTGCCCGGCTTCGAATCGCGCATGGCCGCCCGGCCGTTCAATGAGACCTTAGAGGAGCCGACCCATGGCCGTGACCTCCACTGCCGCTCAGCCACGCCGGTCGGCGCTGTCGCGCATTCTGACGTTCGTGTCCGAAAGTCATAACGCGCTTGGCTTCGGCTTCATGCTGCCGGCGGCGGCGCTGCTGCTGGTCTTCCTGACCTATCCGCTCGGGCTCGGCGTCTGGCTCGGCTTCACCGATGCCCGCATCGGCCGCCCCGGCATCTTCATCGGTATCGAGAACTACGAATATCTGTGGGATGACGCCGTCTTCTGGCTCTCCGTCTTCAACACCTTGCTCTACACGATCAGCGCCTCGATCCTGAAGTTTGCGCTCGGCCTGTGGCTGGCGCTTATCCTCAACCAGAACCTGCCGTTCAAATCGTTCTTCCGCGCGATCGTCCTGCTGCCCTGGGTGGTGCCGACGGTGCTGTCGGCGATCGCCTTCTGGTGGATCTACGATTCGCAATTCTCGATCCTGTCCTGGGCGCTTATGGAAATGGGCCTGATCGACCATCGCATCAACTTCCTCGGCGATCCCGAGAATGCGCGGGCTTCGGTCATCGCCGCCAATGTCTGGCGCGGCATTCCTTTCGTGGCGATCACGCTGCTTGCCGGCCTGCAGACGATTCCGCAGTCGCTCTACGAGGCCGCCACGCTCGACGGTGCCAGCCGCTGGCAATTGTTCCGCTATGTGACGCTGCCGCTGCTGACGCCGATCATCGCCATCACCATGACGTTTTCGGTGCTGTTCACCTTCACCGACTTCCAGCTGATCTATGTGCTGACACGCGGCGGGCCGGTGAATGCCACGCACCTGATGGCGACGCTGTCGTTCCAGCGCGGCATTTCCGGGGGCCAGCTTGGCGAAGGCGCGGCGATCGCGGTCGCCATGATCCCGTTCCTGCTGGCGGCGATCCTGTTCAGCTATTTTGGCCTGCAACGCCGCAAATGGCAGCAGGGCAGCGGAGATTGACATGACTGCGATCGAAACGAGCAAACGCCCGGAACTCGACGAAGGCGGCATGGGCTACCTGCAGAGTTTGCCGCGCCGCGTGGTGACGGTCTACCTGCCGTTGCTGATCTTCGTCATCGTGCTGTTGTTTCCGTTCTACTGGATGACGATCACGGCGGTTAAGCCCAACCTCGAGATGACCGACTACGCCAATTTCAATCCGTTCTGGGTGGTGCATCCGACGCTCGAGCATATCCGCTACCTGCTCTTCGAGACATCCTATCCGGGCTGGCTGCTCAACACGATCATCATCTCGACCGCCGCTACGTTCCTGTCGCTGCTGGCTGCGGTGTTCGCTGCCTATGCGATCGAGCGCTTGCGGTTCTCCGGGGCGCGGCAGGTCGGCCTCGCGGTGTTCCTGGCCTATCTCGTGCCGCCCTCGATCCTGTTCATTCCGCTGTCGGTGATGGTGTTCAACCTTGGGCTTTACGACACGCCGTTCGCGCTCATCCTCACCTATCCGACCTTCCTGATCCCGTTCTGCACATGGCTGCTGATGGGCTATTTCCGCTCGATCCCGTTCGAGCTGGAAGAATGCGCGCTGATCGACGGGGCGAGCCGCTGGCAGATCCTCACCAAGATCGTGCTGCCGCTGTCGGTACCGGGGCTGATTTCCGCCGGCATCTTCGCATTCACGCTGTCATGGAACGAGTTCATCTACGCCTTGACCTTCATCCAGTCGTCCGAAAACAAGACTGTGCCGGTCGGCGTGCTCACCGAGCTGGTGCGCTCGGACGTCTATGAATGGGGGGCGCTGATGGCGGGAGCGCTGATCGGCTCGCTGCCGGTGGTGGTGCTCTATTCGTTCTTTGTCGAGCATTATGTTTCCTCGATGACCGGAGCCGTGAAGGAATAGCCGACGTGATTAAGTTCGGAGGTATTCCGGGCGGCCGGAAATGCCTGGGATAGGCACCCTGCCGGCCGAGGCTACGGCCGGTTACTTCCCGCAGTATTGATCGTTGACATTCGTGTTGGCGTTGGCGTCGGAGACAGGCTTGCACACCTTTGCGTGAGGAATGCGCGAGGTTGCGGAAGGGTGTCAGCTGCTGGTGTCGGACTTCGGCGCAAATGCGCGCTCGGCAATGCGTTTGATGAAAGCGACGACCCGTTCCGGCTCGACGAATTGCGGCATGTGGCCAAGCCCCTCGACAGGTTCGAAATCGAGCCCGCTGATCTTTTCCATCAGCGGCCAGCCGTGGATATCGATGCCCAGCACGCGATCGGAAGCACCAAACAGAATGCCGGCCGGCAAGGTGATCTCGCCATAGCGTTGCTCGATGCGGCCAAGGTCGTGCGCGATCGCCACGACATCGGTCGATGTCGCGTAGAAATGGCTTGGCCTCAGCCCGCACCAGCCGCCGCCCTCGACCATATAGTCGGCCGGCGCCGTCTGCGGCGCGAAAATGAAGGCAAGCGTCGCTTCGGCATATTTGAGAGCCGCCGGGATCGCCACCGTACAAGCCATGATCCGGCGCCGCAGCGGCGACTTAATGTACAGCGGGCCGAACTTCTCGCGCGCGTCCGGCTCCAGATGGGTCAGCGGTGCCAGCAAGGCGATGCCGGAAATCGCCTCTGGATGCTCGACCGCCAGCGTCAGCGCGATGGCGCCACCCAGCGAATGACCGACGACCAGCGGCTTTCCCAGCCCAAGCGCGTCGATAAAATGCCGCACGACCTCGGCCTGCTCGGACAGCCGTCCGCTGGCGGCCCTGGCCCGCACCGAATAGCCGGAGCCCGGGCGGTCGAGCGCGATCAGCCGATAGTCCGGGCCGAACCGTCCGAACAGCGTGTGGCCGAATTGATGAAGCTGCGCGCCGAGGCCGTGCAGGAAGACGATCGGCCGCCCCTCGCCCGTCTCGACATAATGGATGCGGTTGCCGTCGATCTCGATGAATCTGCCACTGGCCGGCACCAGCCTTTCGGCCTTCGCCGCGATCCGCAGCGTCGCCAGCAGCGGATAGGCTGCCACGACGAGCGCCAGCAGAAACAGCGCGCCGGGTAGCCATAGCAGAATTGATACCGGCATCTTTCCCTCAGCGCCCAAACCGGCGCAGCATCACCCGCCAACGGGTGTACTGCAAGGGAGGTGGCACAGGTGGATCCGTCGTTTGGCGGCATTGCCGCCGGCCGTTTGCCGCGCTATCTCAGGCGACCCGTTTTCCGGAGCCTGCCATGACCGAAATCGTCACCGCCGCCATGCTCGTCATCGGCGACGAGATTCTGTCCGGCCGCACCAAGGACAAGAACATCGGCCACCTCGCCGAGATCATGACGGCGATCGGCATCGACCTGAAGGAAGTGCGCATCGTTGCGGACGAGGAAGACGAGATCGTCGCTGCGGTGAATGCGCTGCGCACCCGCTATACTTATGTCTTCACCACCGGCGGCATCGGCCCGACGCATGACGACATCACCGCCGATTCGGTTGCCAAGGCCTTTGGCGTGCCATGCGGATACGACGCCAAGGCCTACGCCCTGCTGGAGGCAAGCTACGCCGCCCGCGGCATCGAATACACCGAAGCGCGCAAGCGCATGGCGCGGATGCCGCGCGGGGCAGACCACATCGATAATCCAGTGTCGGTTGCGCCGGGCTTTCGCATTGGCAACGTCCATGTCATGGCCGGCGTGCCGGCGATTTTCCAGGCGATGCTCGACAATGTCGTGCCGACATTGCGGGCCGGCACCAAAATGCTGTCGGCAACCGTGGAATGCCCGTTCGGCGAAGGCCTGATCGGCGGGCCGCTGGGCGACATCCAGAAGGCGCACCCGGACACGATCATCGGCTCCTACCCGAAATATGGCGACGGCAAGTTCTGGACGGAACTGGTGGTGCGCGCCCGCAGCCAGCAGGCGCTGGACTCCGCACGCGCCGACGTAGAGGCTATGGTGGCGGGCTTGATCAAGGAAAGCCGAGTGGGCTGATGGCCGGCCTGACGGAACCAGCATCGCGCAGTGACGTTTGTCACGAGTGGGATCGCCGTATGAAGTGAGGGACTGCCATGCGCTTCAAGACCATCGTCGCCATATTGCAGAATGAACCGGATGCCGAGCGCGTCCTCGACTGCGCGATCCCGCTGGCCAGCCGATTCCAGAGCCATCTGATCGGCATCCATGCCGAGGCGCTGCCCGTGCCCTACACCTCTGCCACCGGCTTTCCGGACACCGAGTTCCTGCAGGTTTCCGCCGATATGAACCGGGAGCGCGCCGAGAAGTTGCAGGCCGCCTTTCACAAGCGCATCGAGAATTCCGGCCTGTCGTTCGAGTGGCGCAGCCTCGAGAGTTTTTCCGGCGACAGTGCGCTGACCGGCATCTCGACCGTTCGCACCGCGGACCTGATCATCGCCGCGCAGCGCGAATCGGGCAGCGACCCGAGCGCCGACGTCGACACCCTGGTCTACGATGCCGGCCGGCCGGTGCTGGTGGTACCGCATTCGGGTTCGCTGGTGACCAGCTTCAAGCATGTGCTGCTCGCCTGGAACGGCAGCAAGGAAGCCGCGCGCGCCGCCTTCGATGCCCTGCCCTTCATTATCGAGGCCGAAAAGACGGACATCGTCGTCATCGACCCGCCCGATACGCTCGACGAGGCGCCGGAAACAGCCGGCGCCGAGATCGCCGCCTCGCTGTCCAGGCATGGCGCGACCGTCAGTGTCTCGGTGCTGAGGTCCGGCGGCGCCTCGGTCGACGACATCATCCAGACCAGGGTCGCCGAGTCGGGTGCGGACCTGCTCGTGCTCGGCGCCTACAGCCATTCCTGGCTGCGCCAGCTGCTGTTCGGCGGCGTGACGCGAACGGTGCTGCGCACCGCACCCGTGGCGGCCTTTCTGTCGCGGTAGGTTCACAGGGATAGCTTTCCACGCCCCTTGCCAAGGCCAAGCCTTTCCAGTTAATTCCGCGCGCATTCCATGGTGTCTGCGCGCGATGCGCGCTTTGCGGAGTGCGCGAAAGATGTCCCTGCCCGAAAAAGCCTTCCCGGTCTCCTGGGACCAGTTCCACCGCGATGCGCGCGCGCTCGCCTGGCGGCTTGCCGGCGCCAACAAGGGGCAATGGAAGGCGATCGTCTGCATCACGCGCGGCGGCCTGGTTCCGGCGGCTATCATTTCGCGCGAGCTTGGCATCCGCATCATCGAGACGGTCTGCGTCGCCTCCTACCACGATTATACCAGCCAGGGGCAATTGCAGGTGCTGAAGGAGGTCACGCCGGCGCTGCTCGTCGATGACGGGGCCGGCGTGCTGATCATCGACGACCTCACCGACACCGGCAAGACGGCGGGCATCGTGCGCGCGATGATGCCCAAGGCGCATTTCGCCACCGTCTATGCCAAGCCGAAAGGCAGGCCGATGGTCGACACTTTCGTTACCGAGGTCAGCCAGGACACCTGGATCTATTTCCCCTGGGACATGGGCTTCACCTACCAGAAGCCGATCGCCGACGACCACGCCGGCTGATTCGCGGCAACGCCGCTTGATGCACCGAGTCCGCCCAGAGGACCTCCGCACACCGATAAAGGCGTGGCGCGACGCTGCTGCAGTCGCGCCATTAGGCTGAGATCGGCGCAGATTGACGGAATTTGGCCGATCCGTGAAACATTTTTTACTTTCATTGCTTATAATTAGCCGTAAGATTCGTGAGACGGCAAATGATTCTGGAAGCTGGGGCAAGCTTCTCCGATGTTGACGAGGCCAACGACGCACAACCATAAGGCCGAAAGGGTCCGGCGACTCTTAGGCGCGGTGCCGTACCGCCTGCAGGTTGCAGCCCTGCCTTGGCGCGATAGCGGGGACGGCGTCGAAATCATGCTGATCACCAGCCGCGATACCGGCCGCTGGGTGCTTCCCAAGGGCTGGCCGGAAGCAAAGGAGCCGCTTTGTGAAGCGGCGGCACGCGAAGCGGGCGAGGAGGCCGGGCTGCGCGGCACGATCTCGCATCACGAGGCCGGCCGTTATTTCTACGCCAAGGTGCTGGATTCCGGCGAGGAAGTGCCGTGCGAGGTGCTGGTCTTCCCGCTGCAGGTCGACAAGGTCGCCGACCGATGGAAGGAAAAGCGGGCACGCACCCGCAAATGGGTCAGCGCCGCCGAGGCTGTGCGCATGGTCAACGAACCCGACCTCAGCCAGATCATCGCCCATTTCTGCGCGGATCCACGCCGGTTCTCCTGAGCCCGAGCGGCGCATAGCCGCGGTCAGGTCCGGCGAACGCCATCGCCGAAGCACCTCCGCGCGGCGCCGAACCTTCCTCGCCGCGCTCCGCTTCTATCCCCGTTATCCACATATGTGACACACAAGATGTTGGGGTCATAAAAGCTACGCAAACGAATCCTTGACGGCGCAAAACGAGTCGCCTTTTATAGGCCATGCGCTCTTGTTGAGAGTGCGACCGGAAAAGTTTCGAGGCCGGTCTTTTTCCCGGAATATGTGCGTTTTGAGCCGCATTCCCGCCTGTTTACGAGGCCGGCGAAGGCGTGGGATTTTGAAGCCTTGGGGGGCGAAAGGGGAGGATTGTCGGACTTGAATAAATTGTCTGTTAATACTATATTTAGTGTTTGCAGGTAGGTTCGACGCTAGATAATGTGAAGTTCCCTCGACCGAGGGCGTTACAAAAAGTTTTCAGTTTTGAGGGACCCACAGGGTCCGTGAGCGCGTTGGACAGCGGCCTCGCAAGAGGTTCGACCGGCAGGGCGGCGGAGACTGTGATGATGAGAGCCGGCGGGTTTCGAACGCCGGCAGACGGCGGACATGCGCGTTTCGTCAAGAGGGCAGAAATCCTCTGGGAAAAGCGCTATATGTAGACAAAAGGGACCGGACCAATGCGCATCGAGCGTCGTTTCACCAAGCCAGGACAATCTGCCTATGCGGAGATCGAATTCCGCAAGGCGCTTTCGGAGATCAAGAATCCGGATGGGTCGGTGGTGTTCCGCTTGGATAACATCGACGTGCCGGCGCAGTTCTCCCAGGTTGCCGCCGATATCCTGGCGCAGAAATATTTCCGCAAGGCGGGCGTCCCGGCACGGCTGAAGAAGGTCGAAGAGACGCAAGTCCCCTCCTTCCTGTGGCGCTCGGTCGCCGACGAGGCTGAACTGGCCAAGCTGCCGGAAGCCGAGCGCTACGGTTCCGAGACCGACGCCCGCCAGGTCTTCGACCGGCTTGCCGGTACCTGGACCTATTGGGGCTGGAAGGGCGGCTACTTCAAGTCGGAGGAAGACGCGCGCGCCTTCCGCGACGAGCTCGCCTATATGCTGGCCACCCAGCGCGTCGCGCCGAACTCGCCACAATGGTTCAACACCGGCCTGCACTGGGCCTATGGCATCGACGGTCCGAGCCAGGGCCACTTCTATGTCGACCCGTTCACCGGCAAGCTGACCAAGTCGAAGTCTTCCTACGAGCATCCGCAGCCGCATGCCTGCTTCATCCAGGGCGTGCAGGACGACCTCGTCAACGAGGGCGGCATCATGGATTTGTGGGTGCGTGAGGCGCGCCTGTTCAAATACGGCTCCGGCACCGGCTCCAACTTCTCGTTCCTGCGCGGCGAAGGCGAAAAGCTGTCGGGCGGCGGCCGCTCGTCGGGGCTGATGAGCTTCCTCAAGATCGGCGACCGCGCGGCGGGCGCCATCAAGTCGGGCGGCACGACGCGTCGCGCCGCGAAAATGGTCATCGTCGACGCCGATCATCCCGATATCGAGGAATTCATCGACTGGAAGGTCAATGAGGAGCAGAAGGTCGCCTCGCTGGTCACCGGCTCGAAGATCGTCAAGAAGCATCTCGAAGCGATCATGAAGGCCTGCATCAACTGCGAAGGCAATGGCGACGATTGCTTCGATCCGGCGGTCAACACCGCGCTGAAGCGCGAGATCAAGGCGGCCAAGAAGGACGCGGTGCCGGAGAACTACATCTACCGCGTCATCCAGTTCGCCAGGCAGGGCTACACCTCGATGTCGTTCAAGACCTACGACACCGACTGGGATTCGGACGCCTATCTCACGGTTTCCGGCCAGAATTCCAACAATTCGGTGTCGCTGAAGGACGATTTCCTGCGCGCCGTCGAGCAGGACGGCGACTGGCATCTCACCGCCCGCAAGGACGGCAAGGTGCTGAAGACGCTGAAGGCGCGCGATCTCTGGGAAAAGATCGGCTATGCCGCCTGGGCGTCGGCCGATCCGGGCCTGCATTTCAACACGACGATGAACGACTGGCACACCTGCGCCTCGGCCGGTGCGATCCGGGCGTCCAACCCGTGCTCGGAATACATGTTCCTCGACGACACCGCCTGCAACCTGGCCTCGATCAACCTTCTGCCCTATCGCAACGCCGACGGCACCATCGACATATCAGCCTACGAGCACACGGTGCGGCTGTGGACCATGGTGCTGGAAATCTCCGTGATGATGGCGCAGTTCCCGTCGAAGGAGATCGCCAAGCTTTCCTACGAGTACCGCACGCTCGGCCTCGGCTACGCCAATATCGGCGGCCTGCTGATGACCTCCGGCATTCCCTATGATTCCGACGAGGGCCGCGCCATCTGCGCCGCCCTCACCGCGATCATGACCGGCACGGCCTATGCCACTTCGGCCGAAATGGCCGCCGAGCTCGGCGCCTTCCCCGACTACGACCGCAACGCGCAGAACATGCTGCGCGTCATGCGCAACCACCGCCGCGCGGCCTATGGCGAAAGGGACGGCTACGAAAAGCTAGCCGTCAACCCGGTGCCGCTGGTCGCCTCGGATCTCAAGCAGCAGGAGCTTGCCGACCATGCCAAGGCCGCCTGGGACCGCGCCATCGAGCTCGGCGAGGAGCATGGCTACCGCAACGCGCAGGCAACGGTGATCGCGCCGACCGGCACGATCGGCCTGGTGATGGATTGCGATACCACCGGCATCGAGCCCGACTTCGCGCTGGTAAAATTCAAGAAGCTGGCCGGCGGCGGCTATTTCAAGATCATCAACCGCGCGGTGCCCGAAGCGCTGCGTACGCTCGGCTATTCCGAGGCCCAGATCGCCGAGATCGAGGCCTATGCGGTTGGCCACGGCAATCTCAACCAGGCGCCGGGCATCAACCCCGGCTCGCTCAAGGCAAAAGGCTTTACCGACGAAAAGATCGCAGCGCTCAATGCGGCGCTGAAGTCGGCCTTCGATATCAAGTTCGTCTTCAACCAGTGGACGCTGGGTGCCGACTGGGTGAAGGAGACGTTCGGCTTCACCGATGAGCAGCTCAACGATTTCTCGTTCGAGATGCTGCCGGCGCTGGGGTTCTCGAAGAAAGACATCGAGGCCGCCAACATCCATGTCTGCGGGGCGATGACGCTGGAAGGCGCGCCGTTCCTGAAGGCCGAACACCTGCCGGTGTTCGACTGCGCCAGCCCGTGCGGCAAGATCGGCAAGCGTTCGCTGTCGATCAACAGCCACATCATGATGATGGCGGCGGCGCAGCCCTTCATCTCCGGCGCCATTTCCAAGACCATCAACATGCCGAACGACGCAACGGTGGAAGATGCCAAGGGCGCCTACATGCTGTCGTGGAAGCTGGCGCTGAAGGCTAACGCGCTCTATCGCGACGGCTCGAAGCTGTCGCAGCCGCTCAACGCCTCGTTGCTTGCCGACGTCGAAGACGACGAGGACGAAGCCATCGAGCAGCTGATCGCGGCACCGGCCGCGCAGCGCGCGGTGCAGGTGACCGAGAAGATCGTCGAGCGCGTCGTCGAGCGTCTCTACCGCGACCGCGAGAAACTGCCGAACCGCCGCAAGGGCTATACCCAGAAGGCGGTCGTCGGCGGCCACAAGGTCTATCTCAGGACCGGCGAGTTCGACGACGGCCGCCTCGGCGAGATCTTCATCGACATGCACAAGGAAGGTGCGGCCTTCCGGGCGATGATGAACAACTTCGCCATCGCCATCTCGCTCGGCCTGCAATATGGCGTGCCGCTCGAGGAATTCGTCGAGGCCTTCACCTTCACCAAATTCGAGCCGGCCGGCATGGTGCAAGGCAACGACGCCATCAAGAACGCCACGTCGATCCTCGACTATGTCTTCCGCGAACTCGCCGTCTCCTATCTCGGCCGCAACGACCTCGCCCATGTTGACCAGTCGGACTTCGACAAGACTGCGCTCGGGCGCGGCATCAACGAAGGCAAGGCAACGCCCTTCTCCAAGGGCCTGACCCGCGGCGCCTCGCCGGTCAAGCTGGTGTCGGGCATGGGCGCCGAGCCGAAAGGCTTTGCTGGCTCGGGCTCCGGAACTCCAGCCCGTACCGCCCCGACCGCCTTCTCCGGCTCCAACGTGCTGACGCTGAAGCCGGCCAGCGACGAAGCCATCGCCTATAAGCGCGACTACGAGGAGCGCGCCAGGGAACTGGTCGAGGACATCGTCTACGCGGAAGCCTCCGACCCGACGGAGCTGTTCACCGATGAGGCCGCGAAAGAAGCAGCCGAAGCCAGAGCACTCGCCGCCAACCGGCGCCAGCAATCATTGATGCAGGGCTACACCGGCAACGAATGCTCGGAATGCCACAATTTCACGATGGTGCGGAACGGGACTTGCGAGAAGTGCGATACTTGCGGGGCCACGAGCGGGTGCAGCTGAGTTCAGACCAGCAACCGATGATTCGCATTCTAACTTAGAGCTCCGACAAAATGTCGGAGCTCTTTGGATTTTCCGATGACACACCGCACTGCTGCCGAGGCTCTTGCTAACGAAATAACTGTGCTGGGCAACGATTATGGGCTTGCCTTCCACCATTGCTGCCAAGAGCTTTGGCGGGTTTCATCCTCATGGGACCGCTATGAGGCGCTATTTGGTAGCCAGGAGCGAGTTAACCTTCTGAATGACAGTAGCGGGAGCTTCTGGCATGCGATGCAGAGCGTATTGCTCGAACATGTCTTGTTGGGCATTTGCCGATTGAGCGACACGGCCGGAACCGGGCAGCGACGGAACCTCAGCATTTGGACCTTGGTTCACCTTGATCCATCAAGATATAAGGGCAGATTGAAACAACGCGCTGAAACAGCGGCCAAAAAAACGTCGTTTGCTAGAACTTGGAGAGACAAGCGAATTGCCCACAACGACTTAGAGCAATCGACGGGTGTTGCTAATAAGCTGGCCCCTGCAACCGGAAAGAGGATAACGAGGGCAATCCTTTCGATTCATGAGGTGCTTCGATGGATCAACGCCAAGCATTTTGATAGCGACATGGGTCTTTTGGAAATGGGAGACTACGACGCTATTGAGTTGATGACGTACATTGACGACGGCAGGAAATATCGAGCTTTGAGGGAGTCAGAATATAATTCTGGAACCCGGGTTAGGTATGAAAATAGCTATGATTGGATTCGCACAGGTACGGAGCCCAGCAAACGCTATACAGTCGATTTTGACCTAAAGCTACCAAAGGCAACTAGCCGATAGACTGCCATCGTCGTCCGACTCCAATATCACTTCCCCTTTGCAGTGCTAAATCAAGCTCAGGTGAGACCGATGCGTTACGCGGTGGTGATTGAAAAAGCCGGAAACAATTTTTCCGCTTATGTGCCGGATCTGCCCGGCTGCATCGCCACCGGTGCGACGGTGCCTGAGGTTGAAGCCGAAATTCGTGACGCAATACGCTTTCATATCGAAGGCCTGCGGGCCAATGGGCTGGATGTACCCAAAGGGGGTCAGCCTGGCGGAATATGTAGAGGCGTAGAAGGTGCGATCTCCCCTTCTACCCTTGTGGGAGAAGGTGGCCTCGCGAAGCGAGGTCGGATGAGGGGTGCTCCAGCTTGGCACCGGCGGCGCTCCGTCCAACACCCCTCAACCGTCTCGGCGCTCCGCGCCGAGCCACCTTCTCCCACAGGGGGAGAAGGGAAGAGCGCGCTACCGCCAAGGCTGCAAACTCTCGTCCCGTACGTAGGCGATGATGGTATCGCAGACGGCGTTCAGATCCCGCAGCACGTCATCGTTCCAGAAGCGCAGCACGCGAAAGCCCCTCGCCTTCAATTCGGCATCCCGCTCCCGATCATAGCCCGAATCCGCGTGCTGGCTGCCGTCGATCTCGACAATCAGCCTGCCCTCGGCGCAAACGAAATCGGCGATGAACCGGCCGACCGGGACCTGACGCCGGAATTTGATGCTGTCGAGCTTGCGTCCGCGCAGCTCATGCCACAGGCGGTCTTCCGCCTCGGTCGGCTCGCGTCGCATAGAGCGGGCGAAACGACGCTTGGTCGGCGCGACGGGCTGGTGCGGCATGGGACGAGGGTATCCAATCTGGGCATGACGTCCAAGGAATTTGAGACCAAGTGTGGAAAACCGAGCGCTATCCCTTCTCCCCTTGTGGGAGAAGGTGGCCTCGCGAAGCGAGGTCGGATGAGGGGTGCTCCAGCTTGGCACCGACGCACTCCGTCCAACACCCCTCAACCGTCTTGGCGCTGCGCGCCAATCCACCTTCTCCCACATGGGGAGAAGGAAGAAGCTGCCGCGCTACTCCGCCTCGGCCACCATCTGCCTTCCACCAACCCAGTCGCGCCACGCCTTCTCATCGCCGTGGAAGACGTTGAGGTCTATGCGACCCCTTACCCCGTGCGACAGGCCGGAGCCGGAATATTGCCAGAACAGCCATTTGCGGTCGGGATAGACCTTTGATGGGTGCGCCGCCACAGCGCGCAGCCAGAATGGATAATCGGGGAAGGCGCCCCTGAGATTGTCACGGTAGAAGTCGGGCGCGGTGTAGATGATCGGGCGCTGGCCGTAGTAGCGCTCGAGCTTGTCCATGAACACCTGCATCTTCTCCAGCACCTTTTGCCGCGATGGGCGGCGCTTGCAGCTGGAGTCGCCGTTCCACTCGACGTCGATCACCGGCGGCAGCGCACCCTCGACCCGCGGCACGTTGCGGATGAACCAATCGGCCTGCTCGCCGGCAGTGCGGCACCAATAGAAGAAGTGATAGGCGCCGCGCTTGAGGCCGGCGGCGTCGGCACTGCGCCAGTTCCTGGTGAACATCGGGTCGAGATGGTCGCCGCCGTCGGTCGCCTTGATGTAGGCGAAGTTGGCGCCCTGGGCGCGCAGCTTTTGCCAGTTCACATTGCCCTGCCAGCGCGAAACGTCGACGCCATGGACGGCAAGGCGCCTCGGCGAGGAGGACTTACCGAAATTGATCGGCTTGGCGTCGCGAAAACCATAGCGCGTGACCGGCTCGGCAAGCATCGCCGGTGCTGCGCGTGTCAGCCGCTTCGGCGGTGACATCAGCGCGATCACCTCGGCCGGCGGATCGATGCTTTGGTCGGGCTCCAATGTAGCGACCGGCTGTTCGTCCTGCTCCTGTTCCGCGAAGGCGGGCGCAGCATCAGTTTTCGCAGCAGATGCCACCGGCGCGGGGGGGCGCACAACCGAGCTGGTGGTCTCGCTGGACGGCACTTGCAGCGCATCGACGCCGGAGGTCGACGTGCAGCCGGCAAGGCACAGCGCTGCGATCGAAAAGATGACGACGCCTGATAACCGCATCTGGACCTGTACGCAAAACACAACAGACCGAAGGCAGGACAACGCCGCCGGACAAACCAAGCTGGATTCCTAACAAGAAACTACCAACAAAGTTTGAATCGACTTGTTAGGGCTTTGCAGCGGGACGTTGGCCCGGACGGAGGTGCGCTATCCCTCCAATGTTCGGCCACGGCTGCCTCGGCTTGACAACTCACGGCATGAGATTAGTCTCTACTAATCTTACGGTGTAAGGCACCACGTGGAGGACGTCATGCAGCCCGCCGCCCTGTCAGAATTGCAGCCCGTAGTCCCGCCGGAGCCATGCTCGCCCGCCATCGGGGTCGACGAGATACCTCGCAACCTCAGTCGCGCCATCGAACGCGCCGAGGTCGATGCGTGGCTCGACCTCTATCGCGCCGCCCCGGCAGACTTTGCCGCAAGGCAAGGCCTTGCCATCGCCGAAGATGGCGATCTCGTCTGGACCACCTGCACGACGATCCCGTTCATCCATTTCAACTGCGTCAAGAATCTCGGTGTCGATAGCGCAGCCACCGAGAGCCGGCTCGACGCGCTTCTGGCGCATTATCGCGACGCCGGCATTCTGCGGCCCTGGTTCTACACCAATCCACATACCGAGCCGGCGACGCTCAGCTGCTGGCTCGAGGCGCGCGGCCTGCAGCGTCAGGGCGGGTGGGAACGCATCTTTCGCGACGCCGCGCCATTGCCAGCGGAGCCGCTTTTCCCGACTGAGAACGTCTCGGTCGAGCGGGTGACGCCGGCAACGGCAAGGGAATGGGCCGGGTTCATCGACAGCCAATATCGGTTGCCGACCTCACCGTGGTTGCTGGCGCTGGCCGGCCGACGCGGCTGGCAGCATTACATGCTGCGGCGGGACGGCGCGGTGGCGGCGGTGCGCTCGATGTTCATCGGTGCCGACGGCATGGCCTGGAGCGGCATCGACGCGCCGGTTCCCGGCATCATGGCGCCGAGCTTCGACCTCGATGCAATGCTTGGCGAAGCGATGGTGCGCGACGGACTTGCGGCCGGTGCAAAACTGTTCGTGGCCGACATCGAGGCGCCGCGCGCCGAACGCGACGGGCCGGCGTATCGCAACTATGCGCGCCTCGGCTTCAGGCTCGCTTATTTCCGCAGCCATTACAGCTATTTGCCGGCAAATTCCGGCTGACCGCTTCAAGACCCTAGCCGCACAGCCACAGCTTGTGACAGGTCGTGGCCATGAGGTGGGCCGGCGGTACAAAGCGATCGTTGACCGGCGCATCATCGTCTACCCGGCGGACCTTTTCTTCGAGCAACGTGCGAAGTTGTGCCGGTTGCACGCGGTCGCGCTCCATCACCAGCTTGATCATCGGATCGCTCAAGAGTTCATCCAGGGTGTTGATGCTGTCGTTCATCCGTCGCCTCCTCGACTGCCTGCCCGCACGCCAATAGATAGGCAGCAATGATGGCCCGCCAATGACGCTTTGCCGGCTATCTCGTGTCGCTTCGGATTAAATTTTGTCCAGATTCCACCTCAAGCCGGAGGTGGCGCGCCTTCAAACTGCGGCAGGCCGTCGTCGATCTGCACCCAGGGCTGCTTCGAGGCGGTCCAGATATGCATCTCAGGCCTGAACACCGAGGGATCATCGAGGGAGCCGGTGGTGATGCCGATGATGCCGCCGGAATCGCGTCGGGAAAACATCGTCGTGCCGCAGCGGGGACAAAAGCCGCGCTTGAGATCGGGCGAGGAATTCACCGTCGCCAGCGGTCCGTCGACCGTCACATCGTCGATGCGGAACAGCACGCGCGCGTTGAAAGCGGCACCCAGTGCCTTCTGGCAGAGCCGGCAATGGCAGACGCGCTCATTGATCGGTGCCGCCTCGGCACGGTAGCGCACCGCACCGCACAAACACCCGCCCTGATATCTTGCCATCGCCCGTGTCCCTTCCCTGCGAGGATAGGCGATACCTATCGATAGGCGTGGCGGCGTCAATTGAAAAGCTTTGATGGCACCATCCAAAGCTGTGATCCGGCCGATGGGCGATCGGCTAGATGCGCCGCGCCAAGGCCTCATCAACGAAATGCCGGCCATCGCGCAGGAGACGGCCGGCAGACAATTAACCGGGCGTCAGTTCGTTTGGTTGACGACCTCATCCCAGGTCTTGACCTTGGTCTCGCCATTGAGGAACGGCAGCGTGGCAGCTGTCAGTTCCGGCGCGAAGAACACGTCGTAGTGGGTGCGGTTCGGCAGGATCGCCAGGCGGTTTTGCGACAGGTTCTCGCGCATCCAGCCGGCGTCCTTCAACCCGCCGCCAAGCATCTGGTAGAACTTGATCTCGTGCTCGGGCCGGTACATGTCGCTGTCGCCGAACACCAGCATGACCGGCATTTTCAGCTTCGGCACGTCGGCGGAATAATCGTAGTCCTTGCGCATATAGGCGCCAAGCTGGTCGAGCAGTTTCGGAAAATCCTCAGGATGCGGCGCAACCGCGACGTAGGATTTGTACATCGGCGTGTCCGTCATCATGTCGGCCATCGCCGCGCCGACCTGTGCCTGCTGGCCACGCATCTCGGCATAGAAGCCGTCCGCGGCATAGCCGGTCGAGACCAGCACCAGGCGGCGCACCGCTTCAGGCTGCTGGACGGCCATGCGGAAGGCGACGCCGCCACCCAGCGAATAACCCATCACGTCGATCTTGTCGTAGCCGAGCGCCTTGACGATCGCCGCCATGTCGTCGCCCATCGCCTCCAGGCTGAGCGGCCGGTCGCCGAGTGCGGTGCGGCCATGGCCCTGCAGGTCGACGCCGATGACGGTGCGGTTCCCGGTAAGCTTCGGCAGGATCGGCGCGAACATGTCGGTCGTGCCGAGACCGCCATGCAGCAGAAGCAGCGGCTCGCCCTTGCCGTAGACGGCGTAATAATAGTTCAGGCCGTTGATCGGCAGCAGGCCGGATTTTTCCGGCGTCGGCAGTGTTGCGGTTGCGGTCGTCATGGCGGGCTTGGCCTCCTCTGCGTTGATGGTGCCCGGTGCGGCAAATAGCGCGGCGGCCGAGGCGAATATGGCGAAAAATACCGATCTGGACACGTCAGTCTCCCTCTCCCGTTTGCATCAAAGTCGCTTGGCGACCTCCTCAAGCTGTTCGGCGCACTGGCCCCAGCCCTCGTGAAAACCCATTTTCTCGTGCTGTTCACGGTCGGCGACCGACCAATGCGCGACGCGGGCAATGTAGCGGGTCTTACCCTCGCCCTCGTCCTCAAAGGTCAGCACGACCGTCATGAACGGCTTTTCGGACGGCTCCCACGCCTTCGTATAGGCATCGGTGAAGACGAGCTTTTTGCCCGGTACGACTTCGAGGAAGATGCCTGGATTCGGGAACTCCTTGCCGTCGGGATCGGCCATGACGACAAGGGTGGAGCCCCCGGTCCGCACATCCATTTCGGCGCGCGGGGTCATCCACGGCTTCGGCGAGAACCATTGCGTCAACAGCTTTGGCTCGGTCCAGCAGCGATAGACGTTCTCGTGCGGCGCATCGATGATGCGCGCGAGAACCAGCTCGCGGTCGGAGTTGGGGGCGATGTCGAGCTTGGTGGTCATGGTGTTTCCTCACACGTCGGTTTTGGCTTCCGTGTCTAGGACGAACCGACACGACGCAAGCCGACACGGCCCGCGAAAAAATCCGCGGGACAGGAGATTCGAACGACGGAAATAAGTGGCTTCAGTGGCGCTTGGCTTGCACCAGATAGGCGTCGATCTCGGTCTCGCCGAGCCACTTGGCCGCTTCCAGCCGATGCAACCCTTCGACGAGGATATGGCGCTTGCCGTCATGGCGCACCTGGATCGGCATCTTCATGCCGTTTTCCAGAATGTCCTCGGCCAGATGGCGGACGGTCTCGGGATGCAGCGTCTTCTTGCGCGCCGTCGGTACGTAGATATCGTTGACCCTAACCTTTTGCACTCTCAGCATGTCGGCTCCCGTGGCGGACAAGGCCGCGTTTTGTGAGATAGTCTGTTTGTCCGGCAAGGCCAAGGGAGCGCCGGGCAATGGCTGGCCCGATCGTTTCCAATTGACGCTTGGCCGGCGGATGGCCGAAATGGCGGCCTTCGACCTTAGCGGTGTCCATGAACCACCTGCCGACCGAGTTTCCCGATTTCGGACTGACGCCGGAGCAGCGAGGCCAGGCGGTGCGCAGCCATTACTGGGAATGGCCGGGGATGGATGGCGGGCGCGGCGAAATCTGGTGCTACAGCGACCGTTTTTCCTACCGTCCTGGCGACATGGTGGCACTGCATGTCAGTTCGACGGCCGCCAGTTTCGGCATCGCGATCGTCCGCGACGGCGGCGCGGAAACGACAATGTTCGAAGGGACCGGAATCGCGGCGCGCTGGCAAGATACGCCGGACCAATGTTCGGTCGAAGGCTGCGGCTGGCAAGCGTCGTTCGAGTTTCGCATCGGCGACGACTGGCCGTCCGGCGCCTATCGCGTCACGCTTGAAGCGGACGCTCGCGACGGCAAGCCGATCCGCTGTCATCACCTTTTCATCGTCTCGCCGCAGCCCGGCAAGAAACCCGGCCGCGTGCTGCAGGTCGCGGCCACCGGCACCTGGCTCGCCTACAACACATGGGGCGGTTCCAACCATTACGAAGGCATCACCGGGCCGGCCCGCGACCAGTATGCACGAATGGTGTCGACGCAGCGGCCTTGGTGCCGCGGCTTCGTCGTGCTGCCCAGGGATGCGCCGCGCGTGCCGCTCGAAGTCGCGGTGCCGCCGAAAACCGTGCCGCGCTATCCGCACATGGAATGGGCCTTTGCCACCGGCCATTCGAAGAAATACGCCTCAGCCGGCTGGGCAAGCTACGACAGCCATTTCTTCCGCTTCGCCGAGCGTGCCGGCTACGCCGTCGATCTCGCCAGCCAGCACGATCTCCATTTTTCGCCCGACATTCTCGACGGCTATGACTGCGTCGTCCTGGTCGGCCACGACGAATATTGGACCTGGGAAATGCGCGATGCGGTCGACACCTATGTCGAGCGCGGCGGTCATGCGGCGCGCTTTGCCGGCAATTTCATGTGGCAGACCAGGCTGGAGGACGAAGGCCGCCGGCAGGTCTGCTACAAATACCGCGCTCGCGCCGAGGACCCGGCCTATCGCGGCGGCGATATAAGGCGCGCCACCAATTCCTGGGAAGCGCCGGAAATCGGCCGGCCGGGTGCCGCGACCTTCGGCCTCAACGCGACAAGAGGCGTCTATGCCGGCTGGGGCGGCTGCGCGCCGCGCGGCGTGCGCGGCTTTCCGGTCTACCGGCCGGAGCATTGGGCGTTTGCCGGCACCGGCATCTACTATGGCGATCTGCTCGGCGCCGACAGCCATGTCTATGGCTACGAGGTCGACGGGCTCGATTTCGAGATCCGCGGCGGCCTGCCCTACCCCACGACCACTAGCGGTGCGCCGGACGGCCTGCAGGTGCTCGCGGTCGGCATGGCGAGCCAGGTCGAGGAAAGCGCCGACATTGCGTTCGAGGACCAGTTTCTCGGCGACGAGGACGGACGCTTCACCGCCGAGACGCTGTTCGGCGAGGCAAGCGATGCCAACCTCGACAAGGTCAAACGCGGCAACGGCATGATCGTCAATTTCCCGCGCGGCAAAGGCGAGGTGTTTCACGCCGGAAGCTGCGAATGGGTTGCCGGCCTGCTAAGGCAGGATGCGATTGTCGAGCGCGTCACCAGAAATGTCCTTGACCGCTATCTTGGAAAGCCATGACATGTTGAAGTCTCCTGCCCCGGAAACTCGCGAAGCCTCGCATCTGTTTTATCTATCCAGCCTGCGCCGGCCGATGATCGACCGCGCCGAAGGCATCTACATGTGGACGCAGGATGGCCGCCGCTTCATCGACGGATCGAGCGGTCCGATGGTTGCCAATATCGGCCACTCCAATCGCAACGTGCTCGACGCGATGAAAAGGCAGATGGACCGCGCCACCTTCGCCTACCGTCTGCATTTCGAGAACGAACCGGCAGAGGAGCTCGCGCGGCAGCTGGCGGCCAAACTCCCCGAGGGCATGGACCGCATCTTCTTTGTCTCCGGCGGCTCGGAAGCGACCGAATCCTGCATCAAGCTGGCGCGGCAATGGGCGGTCGCCACCGGCCAGCCCAGCCGTTGGAAGGTGATCTCGCGCTTTCCCTCCTATCATGGCGGCACGCTCGGCGCGCTCGCCGTTACCGGCGACGATGCGCTGTCCGAAACATTTGTGCCGATGATGCAGATGATGCCGACCGTGCCGGCGCCCATCGCCTGGCGCGACCGCGACAATCTTTCGATGGAACAGCGCGGCATCCGCTACGCCGACATGCTGGAGGAAAAGATCCTCGCCGAGGGACCGCAGAGCGTGCTCGCCTTCATCATGGAGCCGGTCGGCGGCGCTGCCACGGCAGCACTGCTGGCGCCGGACAGCTACTATCCGCGCATCCGCGAGATCTGCGATCGCTACGGCATCCTGCTCATCCATGACGAGGTGATGAGCGGTGCCGGCCGCACCGGAAAATTCCTCGGCGGCGACCACTGGAACTGCAAGCCCGACATCGTCGCGCTGTCGAAGGGGCTGGCCTCGGGCTATGCGCCGCTCGGTGCGCTGGCGGCACCGATGCGGCTGGTGCAGCCTTTGCTCGCATCGGGCGGCTTTCAGCACGGCCATACCTACGCCGGCAACCCGCTCGCCTGCGCCGCCGGGCTCGCCGTGCTCGGCGAGATGGACCGTCTCGACCTGATCGCCAACGCGGCTGTCATGGGCGAGCTATTGATGGACGAGCTGAAGGGATTGGCGAAGCGGTTTCCGTTCATCGCCGACATCCGCGGCAAGGGCCTGCTCACCGGTGCCGAAATTGTCGCCGATCCGGACACGCTGAGGCCGATCGAGCCGGCGAAAAAGGCCACCCAGCGCCTGCTCGACCTCGCCTATGAGCGCGGCCTGATCATCTACGGACGCAAGGTCAAGGGCGGTGTCGACGGCGACAATTTCATGGTCGCGCCGCCGATGATCGTCACCGCCGCGCAGATCGGCGAGATCATATCCATCATCGGCGACTCACTCGAGGTGCTGGCCGGCGAGCTCGACCTGCTGGTCGAAGGCTGAGAGGCGAACCATGGCGTCGCGAAAAGTCATCATCACCTGCGCCATCACCGGGTCGGTACACACCCCGTCGATGTCGCCGCATCTGCCCGTGACGCCGGACCAGATCGCCGCAGACGCGATCGCCGCCGCCGAGGCCGGCGCTTCGATCCTGCATCTTCATGCCCGCGACCCTAGGGATGGGCGGCCGACCGCCGACCCCGAGGTGTTCATGCAGTTCCTGCCGCGCATCAAGCAGGCGACCGATGCGGTGATCAACATCACCACCGGCGGATCGTCGCTGATGACGCTCGACCAGCGGCTGGCCGCGCCGCTCAGGGCCGAGCCGGAAATGTGTTCGCTCAATATGGGTTCGATGAATTTCGCGCTGTTCCCGATGCTCGAGCGGCCGCGAGAATGGCAGCACGAATGGGAGCCGAAGCTGCTCGAGGCTACCCGTGACACGATCTTCAAGAACACCTTTGCCGACATGGAGACGGTGCTCGAGAAGCTCGGGCGTGGTTGCGGCACGCGCTTCGAATTCGAGTGCTACGATGTCGGCCATCTCTATTCGCTGGCGCATTTTCGCGATCGTGGACTGGTGTCCGGACCTTTATTCATCCAGTTTGTTTTGGGCATTCTTGGCGGCATCGGCGCCGATCCAGAAAACCTGATCCATATGAAGCGCATCGCCGACAAACTGTTCGGCGACAGCTACCGGTTTTCGGTGCTGGCCGCCGGACGCCACCAGATGCCGATGATCTCGATTGCGGCGGCGATGGGCGGCAATGTCCGCGTCGGGCTGGAGGATAGCCTCTACGAAGGGCGCCAGCTCGCCAAGTCCAATGCCGACCAGGTGCGCCGCATCCGCGGCGTGCTCGACGGATTGTCGCTGGACGTCGCGACGCCGGCCGAGGCGCGGCAGATGCTGGCGCTCAAGGGCGGCGACCGCGTGGCGTTCTGAGATGCGACCGTGACCAACCCACCGTCAAGAGACATTGTCATCCGGCCCGGGACCGTCGAGGACGTCGAAACCATCCACGCCGCGCTCCTGCGGCTCGGCGCGCATGTCGGCGCACATCAGGAGATCACCTCGACAGCTCAGGATCTCCGCACCTATGGCTTTGGCGAAAAGCCTGCCTTCTCGACCCTGATTGCCGAAATCGGTGGCGAATTTGCCGGGCTTTGCCTGTATTTCCCGATCTTCTCGACATGGATGGGACGGCCCGGCGTCTATGTGCAGGACCTCTATGTCGAGGACCGTTTTCGTGGCCGCAGGATCGGCGAACGCCTGCTGCGCCGAGTCGCGGCGCAATGCCGGAAGAGCGGCGGCGCCTATCTCAGGCTGTCCGTCGATACCGACAACGAGACCGCCAAGGCTTTTTACGAACGATTGGGCATTGCCTGGTCCAGCTACGAGCAGGTGCAGAAGATCGTCGGCGACGCCTTTTTCGCCTTTGCCGATGCACCGGAGGAGCCAACATGAAAGCCTTCTATGCCGAAGAACAGAAGCGCCATGACCCGAAGGCGTTCCTCTCGAGCGGCGCGCCGCAGCCCAATCCGGAAAGGCCGGAACGGGTCGAGCGATTGTTGGCCGGCGCAAAGGCTGCCGGCTGCACGATCGAACGGCCGCGGGATCACGGACTCAGCCCGATTGCGGCGGTGCATACGCCGGAATATCTCGATTTTCTCCAGCACATCTTCGCGCGCTGGCAGCGCATCGAGGGCGCCTCGGCCGAGGTCATCCCCAATATCCATCCGATCGCGCGGAACGGCTCCTATCCGGCCTCGGCGGTCGGCCAGGCCGGCTATCACATGGCCGACACCGCCTGCCCGATCTCCGGCGAGACGTGGCAGAGCGCGCTTTGGAGCGCCTGGAGCGCGGTTGAAACCGCCGAGGCGGTGATGTCTGGAGCGCCGGCCGCCTATGCGCTGTGCCGGCCGCCCGGCCATCACGCTGTGCCGATGTCGCCGGCGGCTTCTGCTTCGTCAACAATTCGGCCGTCGCTGCACAGGTTCTGCGCAAACAGGCGGCGCGGGTGGCGATCCTCGATGTCGACCTCCACCACGGCAACGGCACGCAAGGCATCTTCTATGCCCGGCCGGACGTGCTCACCGTGTCGCTGCATGCCGACCCGGTGCGCTTCTACCCGTTTTTCTGGGGCCATGGCGACGAGCGCGGCGAAGGGCGCGGCCTCGGCTACAATCTCAACCTGCCGCTGCCGCGCAAATCCGGCGATACAACGTTCCTCGAAGCGCTGGAGGCATCGTTCCAGCGCATCAAGGCCTTCTCGCCCGATGCGCTTGTGGTGGCGCTGGGGCTAGACGCCTTCGAAGGTGATCCGTTCGGCGGGCTGTCGGTGAGCACGCCTGGTTTTTCGCGCATTGGCGAGGTGATCGCCGGGCTCGGCCTGCCAACGGTCATCGTCCAGGAAGGCGGCTATCTCTGCGACGAGCTCGGCGACAATCTCACCGCCTTCCTCACCGGTTTTGGCGGCACCCACAAGCGATGATCCGCCCGCGAGGGCCGCTCAGGATCGTTCCTGCCGCAGCATGGCGACAACGCGGTGCACGCTCTCCAGCGTCTCGTCGATCTCGGCTGCAGTGTTGTAATGAGCGATGCCGATGCGCACCACGCCCTGCTCGGCCGGAATGCCGAGCTGGTGGACGATCTCCCAGGCGTAGTTGTGGCCGGACCACAGGAAGATGTTTTCGGCATTCATCTGCCGCACGATCGTCTCCGGCACGATGCCTTCGACAGTGAACGACACCGTCGGCACACGCTCATTGATCCGCTTCGGATCGGTGATGCCGTGGATGGTCAGGCCGGCAATATCCGACAGACCGTCGATCAGCTGTTGCGCCAGCGGGTTCTCGTAAGCGATTGAAACTTCGAAGGCCTTGGCGATTTTCAGCCGACGCGATCCTTGCGCGCCGGCTGCCGCGCCCAACTCGGCAAAATAATCGACCGCGGCCGACAGGCCGGCCATCAGTTCGATTTGCGGCGTGCCGAGCTCGAAGCGCTCCGGCAGGGCATTGGACGAGCAACGGCATTTATACGGCTTAAGCGCATCGATAACGTCCAGCCTGCCCCACAAAATTCCCATATGCGGGCCGAAGAACTTGTAAGCCGAGCAGATCAGGAAATCGCAGCCGAGGTTTTGGACGTCGATCAGGCCATGCGGCGCGAACTGGACGGCATCGACGTAGACCAACGCACCAGCCCGCCTGGCGATGCCAGTCAACGCCTTCACCCGGTTGATCGACCCGGTGAGATTGCTGGCGTAGTTGAGCGCGACGAGCCGCGTCCTCTCGGAAAGCAGCGCGGCGAGCGCCGCCTCCTCGATCTGCCAGCTCTGCTGGTCGAAAGGCAGCCAGCGCACGACAAGGCCAAGGTCTTCAGCCAGTTGCAGCCAGGGTGAGACGTTGCCCTCATGATCCATGCGGGTGAGGATGATCTCGTCCCCAGGCTTCATCGTGCGGCCGAGCGTTTGCGACATGTGGTAGGTCAATGTCGTCATGTTGGCACCGATGATGATTTCCTGCGGGCTCGCAGCGCCGAGAAAATCCGCCATCGCCAGATGGGCCTCGTCCACGATGTCTTGTGCTGCAACGGTGGTCTCGAAGAAGCCGCCGAGGTTAGCATTGGTGGTCAGCAAGCAACGCGATACGGCGTCCGCCACCGCCTGCGGGACCTGCGTGCCGGCAGGATTGTCGAGATAGATGCGCCGGCGGCCCTTGTCGATCAGCGACAAAGCCGGAAATTTCGCGCGCACCGCGTCGATCCGGAAGTCCATGGCTGTTCCCCTCCTTATGACGATCGGACAACCACGTCCCGACGCATCAAGGGCACGGATTGCCGACGCGCTGGTGGATCGCATCAACGGCTTTCTGCATGTCCTCGGTCCAGACCACGTCGGCGGAAGAGAGCGCCATTTCGAGTTGCGAAATGGTGGTGGCGCCGATGATGTTCGAGGTGACCAAGGGCCGGTTCGAGACATAGGCATTGGCAAACAGCGCCGGCTCCATGCCGAATGTGCGCCCCAATCGGTTGTATTCGAGCTGCACCTCGGCAGCATTCGGAGTCTCGTAGCGCTGGCCGCGGTTGAACAACTGCGAGCGCGAGCCCTGCGGCCGCGCGCCATGATCGTATTTGCCGGTCAAATAGCCTTGCGCCAGCGGCGAATAGGCAAGCAGCGACACCTGCTCGCGCTCGCAGACTTCGGCTAGGTTCACCTCGAAGGTGCGGTTGACGAAATTATAGGCGTTCTGCACGGAGGCGACGCGCGGGCCGAGGCCCTTGTCGGCTTCGCCAATGAAACGCATGACGCCCCAGGAATTCTCGTTCGACAGGCCGAAATGGCAGATCTTGCCGGCCTTCACCAGTTCATCGAATACGGCAAGCGTCTCGGCGATCGGCGTCTCGCCCTCCGGCACGCCGGCGGCATCGGAGCGTCGCGGCACGGCGCCGATCCGGTTCGGATTGGCGCCCCACGGCACGTCGCGTTCCGGCCAATGGATCTGATAGAGGTCGATGTAATCGGTGTTGAGCCTGGCCAGCGATTTCTCGACTGCGTCGAAGATATCGGCGCGCACCAGCTTCGACGGGCGGTCGCCGCGAAACCAGGTGTTGGCGGTGCGGCCGACCACTTTCGAGGCGATGATCATCTGGCCGCGATTGCGCTTCGCCTTCATCCAGTTGCCGATGATTGTCTCGGTACGGCCTTGTGTCTCCGCCTTGGGCGGGATCGGATAGAGCTCGGCGGTGTCGATGAAATTGACGCCGCGCGCAAATGCCAGATCCATCTGGGCGTGACCGTCCGCCTCGGTGTTCTGCTGGCCCCAGGTCATCGATCCGAGGCAGATTTGCGACACGAAAAGATCGGTCTGGCCGAGACGGCGTTTGTGCATGGAGTTTCTCCGGCGGGAATTTTTTGCGCGGCTGCGCGAGGAGGACGCAATAGCATACAGGAAAGCGCCGCCCGCTTCCAAGCCCACGGATGGAAGGTCAGGCGACTTTCCCGGGACGCTGGCGGACAGGGTTTATCCCTGCGGCTAATAAAAAGCCGGACTGCATTTTCATGCAGTCCGGAAGTTCGCCAGGAATGGCGAGGAAAAAACCGGCCAAGTGCCGGCATAGACGCCTACGGTCAAAGCGCCGCAGAAGTTTCGCCGGACCAGCCGAATTATGTCAAAAAAGATCAGGGCAGCATGGCTGCCATGCGAATGCTGCACTGCACAATCGTCATGATCTGCTTATATTGACCGCCTTGGAGGTTCAATAAGGGGCTTGAATCATGGGATTCTTCACTGAAATGTTCGCTCGTCCGCGTCCGCGGGAACAGCTGCGCTATCGAGCGGCGCTGGCGCTGCTCCATTCGATGAGCAATGCCGATCGCGCCGATATCGGCGTCAAGCCGGCCGATTTCCCGCGCATCGCCCGGGAAATGTCCCTGCGCTAAACAACCGTGAGATATCCGCCCTGGCGGATATCTCACGAGCGGATCTCAACGCGATCCGAGGAAGATCGACTTGCCCAATGGCACGCCGTTGTGGCGCAGGATGTCGTAGGCGGTGGTCAGGTGGAAATAGAAATTGGGCATGGCGGCATGCAGTAGATACTGCATCCCCGGCATCGAAACCTCGCGTCCCGCAAGCCGCAGTTCGACTATCCTGTCATCTGAACCATCGAATTCGGCCGCCGAAAATGTCGCGAGATAGTCGAGCGTCTTGGTAAGGCGGGCCTGCAGATCAGCGAAGTTCGCCTCATTGTCCTCGTATTTTGGCACCTCGCGTCCCGCAAGCCGTGACGGGGCGCCTTTGGCGTGATCGGTGGCAATCTGTACCTGCCTGGTCAGCGCAAACATGTCCGGCGCCAGCCTCGCCGTCAGATACACCTGCGGATCAATCTTGCGATCAGCCGCATTTTGCTCGGCAATGTTCAGCACATTGGCTAGTGCCTTCAGCCTCGCCGAAAATACCGGCACGGATGCTTCATACATTGATATGGTCACAAGAAATCTCCACGCGGCCCGACTGCCGAGGGCGAGAGGTAGCGCCTTCGCAGGCGATTGTTCAAGCGTCACCACGTCGCCGCAATCGATATGATAGGATTTTTCATCGAGTGGAGGTTCCCGATGAGACGCGCCCTTTTTGCAGCGACCGCTTTTGTGTCTCTTGCCATTGCCGGCCAATCGGCGCTCGCCGCAGACGCGCCTTATATCGACGACAGGTCGAATGCCGAAGCGGTCATCCGGTCACTTTATAGTGCCATCAGCCGGCACGAATTCGCGCGCGCCTGGGATTATTTCGGCGACACCAAGCCGGCCAAGGATTTCAATTCCTTCGTCAAAGGCTATGACAGCACGGACACGGTCGAAGTCAAAACCGGTGGCGTATCCGAAGACGGGGCTGCCGGCAGCATCTACTATAGCGTTCCGGTCGCCATCCGGGCGACGGCCAAGGACGGCAGCGAAAATGTCTTTGCCGGCTGCTATACGCTGCGCCAGATCAACGCCTCGATCCAGGAACCGCCATTTCGCTCGATCTTCATCGATAAGGGTGCGCTGAAACCCTCAAAGGCCGATTTCGAGGATGCCGTGCCGGCAAGCTGCGGCGAAGGACGGCCGCCGCCGAAGAAGGACGTAGCGCTTGAGCAAGCCAAAAAGGCGTTTGCCGCGACTTATGGCGACCAGTGTGACAAGGATCTTTTGGCGCAGGAGCCGGACATTTTCTCGATCCACTATAAGGGCAAGGATGCGTCTGCCAGTGATCCCGAAAGCGAAACGCGGCTTTTCCATTTCGGCTGCTCGGCCGCGGCCTACAACGAAAACTCGATCTATTACATGAGCGACGACGTGCTTGGCGTGAGACAATTGCAGTTCGCCGAACCTGAGATGGACATCCGCTACGAGAACAATGACAGCGACGGCAAATTGCTGGGCATGACCATAGTTGGCTTCCAGACCTCCGGCTGGGCAACTAATTCCGATTACGACGAAGAGACCAAGACGATCACCAGCTTCAACAAATGGCGTGGCATCGGCGATGCCTCTTCATCAGGGACCTATCTGTTTCGCAACGGCGATTTTTCCCTGGTCCAGTACGATGTCGACGCGTCTTATGACGGCGAGGAAAATCCGCAGACGGTCGTCGACTACAATACCGCGCCTTAGGGAGCCTTCGACAACATCCAATTGAGCGTGCCGCGCCAGTCGGTCATGCGGATAGGGGTGCCATGCGTGCCGGTCTCGAAGCGGACGAAGCGGGTCGGATAGGCTTTCGATTTGGCCAGAATCGATCGGAAGAAGGCTTCCTGTTTCTCGATTGGAAACACCGGGTCCTTGCTGCCCTGGCCGAAGAAGACCGGCACACGACGCTTGAAGGCGGGGCTTGAGAAGAAACTCTCGTCCCATAGCGAGCCGAGCAGCAGCAGCCCGTCGATGCGCCCGCCGGTGTCATGGCGGGCGGCCAGCTTCCAGCATATTGAGCCGCCCATCGAGCCGCAGGCGACGAAGATTTTTGCGCTCGGCGATTGTTCGGCATAGTGGTTGATCAGCGCGGCGATCTGGGTCGCACCGGTGTCGCCGAAATCGGAAAAATCCGGCGACAGATAGAGGCCGCCATTGCCGGCCATCAGGTTCTTGATGCGGTTGAAATTGCCGCCGAAGGTGAAGTCGTCAATGCCCTGCTTGCGGCTGCCGCCCTGCCCGTGCAGATAAAGCACGATGATGCTGGCGCCCCCGGTCTTGCCGACGGCAATATGGCGGACATCGCCTGCATCGGTCGGCAGCAAGAGATCGTGCTGCACCTTACGCACGCCGGTGTCGGAGTATTGCGCGTGTACACGACGCTCAGGCACTTCGTCACGAGCGTTGATGTCGCGCAGCTCACGATAATCGATGACCGTATAGGCGCCGTTGCTCTGGGACCAAAGTGTGGCCGGATAGGCGAACAGATCGTCCTTGAAGGGTTTGAGTTCGAGAGCGTTGGCGTAGGCGGCACAAGAGAGCGACAAAAGAATCGCCATCAGCAGGGCCGGGAGGCCGGAGGGAGGCAAGCGGAAGCAGGAACGAAAGGCCATCCCTCAGCCATGCGTTTTTCGGCTTCGGTTTGTCAATCCTGCAGCACGCCGCCGGCGCTTTCCAGCGCCTCGCGCGTGTCGACATCGACGGCTGCCCCTTCGCCGATCTCGACATCGATGACGTCGAGCCCTTCGGCCTCGACCAGATGGCGGGCACCGGTATCGCCTTCGAGGTGAGCGATCGCGGCAAACAGCGAACGCGGCAGCAGCACCGGATTGCCGCGCCGCCCATCGTGCGAGGCCCGCACCACCGATCGGCCTTCGGACCTGCAGAACGCCTCGATCAGCCTGTCGAGGTCGGCCGAGGCGACGCCGGGCATATCGCCGAGGACAATCATGGCGCCGGCGGCGTCGCCGGAAATCTTGGCGATGCCGGCCTTCAGCGACGAAGACAGACCCTCGGCAAAATCCGGATTGTCGGCGAAGGTCATATCGAGGCCAGACAGTGCACTGCGCACGCGCTCGCTCTGGTGGCCGGTGACGACGATGGTGGCCGCGGCTTTCGAACCGACCGCGCGTTCGGCGGTGCGGCGGACCAGGGGCTTGCCATCGAACAGTGCCAAGAGCTTGTTCGGCCCGCCCATGCGGCTGGAGCGGCCGGCGGCCAGAAGCACGATCTCGATCTTTGGTTCGGCTTTGGCCGGCAACGGCTCGCGGGGTTGCGGCCGCGTCGGAATTTCCATCAACAGCCCGCCGACACCCATGCCGGCAATATCCCTGGCGGTCACGTCGAGACCGGCGATCAGCCGGTCAAGCACCCAGTCAAAGCCGTTCTCCTTGGGACTGCGGGCGCAGCCCGGCGCACCGATGATGCGCTTGCCGCCTAGAGTGCCTAGCACCAGCAGATTGCCGGGATCGACCGGCATGCCGGCGCGGATAACAGTGCCGCCTGCCTTTTCGATGGCAGCGGGAACGACGTCGCCGAAATCGGCCATCGCCGAGGCGCCGAAGATAACCACCATATCGTTGTCGCGGATCAGCGAGGCCGCAGCCTCGGCGACGGGGATAATTTCATGCAGGGTTCGACGCTCCGCCGTCAGCCTGCCGCCCGAACGCGCCAGGCGCGCTTCGGTGACGCGCAGCGTCTTGTCGAGCACGCTGGGTTTGATGCCGGGCAGCACCGTCTGGATGACGCCGACGCGCACCGGCTGATAGGCGTTGACCGCAAATATCTCGCCGCCGGCGCAGATCCTTGCCACGGCATCGACCAAAGCGGAGGCGACCGCAAATGGGATGATCTTCACCGTTGCTACCATCTGACCTTTTTCGACCGGCGCATGCTGCGCGAGCGTGGCGATGGTTATCGTCGGATCGACGGCGTTGATGGCGTTGATCATCGCCGCGTCGACGGTGAACATGCCGGCAGCCTGCGCGTGGAGGTTGACCCTACCTGTCGCGGCGGGCTTCGCCTCGATGTTGCGATGGATCATGGATGCGGCGATCTTTTCGGCGGCGACGTCCTCGCTGAGATCATCGGGCGCCAACACCGCCGCTACGACCTCGGAAATGCCAGCGGCCGTCAACAGGGACACATCCCCGGCGCTTAGCCTGTGCGCCTTGCGGAAGCGGCGCTCTCCGACCGTGGTGGCGTGCGCAAGCACTGCCCCTTCTGCCGTATCGATCGCAACGGGACCAAATTTCACGCGACCGCGCCTTTGGATTCGAGGCCGCGGGAGCGAAAGGCGTGGATCGCTTGCGCCAACACCGCGACGGCGATCTCGGCGGGGCTGGCGGCGCCGATGTCGAGGCCGATCGGGGCATGAATGCGGGCGATCTGGTCGGCGGTCGCTCCCGAAGCCAGCAGGCGTTCCACACGTTTGGCGTGGGTCTTGCGGCTGCCGAGCGCGCCGACATAAAAGCAGCCGGCGTCGAGCGCCGCCTTCAGCGGGAAATCGTCGATCTTCGGATCGTGGGTGAGAGCAGCCAGCGCCGTATAGCTATCGAGCGGCTGACGGGTCAGCACATCCTCTGGCCATTCGGCATGCAGCGCGATATCGGGAAAACGATTGGGCGTGGCAAAGGCCGTGCGCGGATCGATGATCTCGACAGGATAGCCGGCGATCCTGGCCATCGGTGCCAGCGCCTGGCTGATGTGGACGGCGCCGATCACCACCAGGCGCGGCTGCGGCAGATGTGCGTTGAGGAAGAAGGTCCGTCCCTCAGCTTCGACCGAACCGGAATTGCCGGTGCGAAATGCCTTGGCGATGGCCGCCCCGAGTTCGCCAGCTACCCGGTCGCCCTCGCGCACGACACGGTCGCGGCCGTCGCCGAGATCGGTGACCAGGATTGCCGCGCGGCGGGCGCGGCGTTCGGCGTTGAGTGTCTTCAGCGCATAGGGATCCATTCGAGATCAACCCAATCTTTCTACATAGACCTTGATGCGGCCGCCGCATGACAGGCCGACTTGCCAGGCGGTCTCGTCTGCGACGCCGAATTCGAGCATTTTGGCCTTGCCGCTATCGATAACATCGACCGCCTCGGCGACCACGGCGCCTTCGACGCAGCCGCCCGAGACGGAGCCGTGGAAATTGCCTTCGGCGTCGATGACCAGGTGGCTGCCGACCGGGCGCGGCGCCGAGCCCCAGGTCTCGACCACGGTGGCAATGGCGACATCCTTGCCGTCCTTCATCCAGCCCTCCGCGATGATCAGCGGGTCGCGGGCCCCATCGAGATAGATACTGCGTTCCATGATTTTCTCCCTGGCAGACATGTGGTTATGCGACGCGCTTCACGCCAGCCTCGATCCACGGGCGCGCGTCGACCGAACGCATAAAAAACAGCACGGTTGCCAGCGACCGGTCCGCCACATAATCCGCACGGGTCAACAGATCGAGCGTCTCGTCGATCGTCCGCGGCGCCGGACGCGGTTTTCAACTCGGTCATCCTGTCTTCGCCGACGCGGCCATCTGAAAGCCTCTACAAAGCGTGGTAGCCGCGGTTGTGATAGATCAGCGGCCGCAAATTATCGCCGATGCGCAAACCTGTAACCTTGCCAAAAAGCACACGGTGGGTGGCCAGATCCTTGGAGTCGATCAGTTCGCAGTCGAAGACGGCGAGCGCACCCTTCAGCGTCGGCGCACCGGTCGAGATCACATCCCATTCGGCCAATGCGAAACGCTCCTCGACCGGCAGGCCGGTAATGCCGGAAAAGCCGATCGACAGCGGCTCCTGATCCGAAGCCAGCGTGTTCAGGGCAAATTTGCCGTTTTCCACGAACGGCTCGTTCTTGGGATTTTCACGATTGAGGCAAACCAGGATGGTTGGCGGCGTGTCCGACACCGAGCAGGCCGCGATCACCGTCGCGCCGCGCCTGCCGGCAGGGCCATCGGTGGTGACCACATGCACATGGCCAGCAAAATGGGCCATCGCGTCGCGGTAGGCCTGCGGCCCGATGTCATTCTTCTTCAGCACCGATGATTTTCCACTAGTCAGAACCAACCGTTATATATGGGGGGATATTGCAGGCCACAAGCGAAGTGCTTGACCTATATCCCGAATTCGCGTGTTGCGCCAAAGCTGGCCAGCCTTTAGGTCTTGACGGCATTGGCGCCGGCAGAACACGCGATCGGCGCGGAGGAATTCTTCGCTCGCATGCGACGTTGGACAACCACAATAGCGGTGCTGGCCTGGCTCTCGGTCGCCGGTAGTGCGAGCGCCGAGACGCTGCGGGTCGGCGTCGCGGCACCTTTGTCGGGGCCGTCGGCAATCCTCGGCAAACAGATCGAGGCCGGCGCGACAATGGCGGCTGAAGCTGACGGTACCGAGATCAGGACGATCGATGACGCCTGCACGGCCGACGGTGGCGCCGCCGCCGCGCGGGAATTCACCGCGGCCAAGGTCAACGTCGTCATCGGGTTTTTGTGCACCGACGCAATCGAGGCGGCTCTGCCGATCCTCAAGGATGCCGGCATACCGGTGATCACAGTCGGCGTTCGCACGGAAAGCCTGACCGACCGGCGCGCCAAGACCGGATGGCCGATCTATCGTCTCGGGCCGCGCGGCGACGACGAGCGCAATGCCGTCGCTGCCATCCTCACCCGCCTATGGCAGACCGAGCTGTTCGCCATCGTCGACGACGGTACGATCTATGGCCGCGAAATGGCCGAGACATTTCGGGCAGCCGCCGAGCAAGCGGCGCTGAAGCCGGTTTTCGTCGACACGTTCCGGCCGCAGCTCGATAACCAGATCGGCCTGATCGGCCGACTTAGGAAAGCCGGCGCAACGCATGTCTTTGCCGGCGGCGACGGCGATGATGTCGCCATTATGGGCCGGGATGCTGGCCAGCTAAATACCGGCATGGTGTTTGCCGGCGGCGAAGCGTTGCGCGCGCCGCTCGGCGACGTGGCTTATGCCGACGGCACGCTGATGATCGCGCCGCCCGAATGGGCCGATGTCGCCGACCCCAAGGTGCTGCAGAGCTTCGCCGGACAAAACATCGTGCCGGAAGGTTACACGCTGCCCGCCTATGCCGCGGTCGAGATCGCCAAGTCGGCTTCAGCATTGACGCAAAGCTCCGGCGAGAGGCTGGCCAACGTGCTGACCGCGCATGACTTCACCACGGCGATCGGACCGATCCGCTTTGACGAAAAAGGTGACCTGACGCAAAATCCTTATCGAGCCTTCCGTTTCGACGGCGGCCGTTTCGTGCCGGCGGAGAGCCAATGATGTCCAGCACAGGGATGTTCCATACGGGTCCGCGCAATCTCATCACGGACGTCGCCGGCCTGCGTGTCGGCAATGCGGCGAATGCCAAGCTGAAATCCGGTGTGACCACCGTCATCTGCGACGAACCGGCCGTGGCCGGCGTGCAAATCCTGGGCGGTGCGCCGGGCACCCGCGAAACCGACCTGCTCGAGCCGCACAATTCGATCCACGCCATCCATGCCGTGGTGCTTTCGGGCGGGTCGGCTTTTGGCCTCGACGCCGCGTCGGGGGTGCAGGCGGCATTGCGTGAAAGGGGCATCGGCGTCGAGGTCGGCGGCTTTCGCGTGCCGATCGTGCCGGCGGCGATCCTGTTCGACCTGCGCAATGGCGGCGACAAGGATTGGGGCCAGTATCCGCCTTACCGTGACCTTGGCTACGAAGCCGCGCAAGCCGCCGCGATAGACTTTGCGCTCGGCACTGCCGGCGCAGGTAGCGGGGCTTTGAGTTCCGGCCTGAAGGGCGGGCTCGGCTCGGCCTCGACAGTGCTGGACAGCGGCGTCACCATCGGCGCGCTCGCCGCCGTCAACCCGACCGGCTCGGTGACGGTCGCAGGGACCCGCCATTTCTGGGCGGCGCCGTTCGAGATCGGCGACGAGTTCGGCGGGTTAGGCTATCCCCACCCGATGCCTGACGATGCCAGAAAGGTCCTGCTGAAGTTCCGTGACAAGCATGCGGCAGAACAGGCGGAAACCGGCGCCAACACGACCATCGCCGTGATCGCCACCGATGCGGTACTCACGAAGGCCGCCGCCAAACGTCTGGCGATATCGGCACATGACGGCTTTGTCCGTGCCATTTGGCCGACACACACGCCCGCAGACGGCGATCTGGTCTTCGCGCTGGCAACGGGCAAGAGCGGCATTGAGCTCGCACCCAACGATGCCGTCGATCTCTACGCCGCGGCCGGCGCCACGATGGCACGCGCCATCAGCCGCGGCGTCTTTGCCGCGACGCCGGCCGAGGGCGATCTGTTCCCGGTCTGGTCGTCGCGCTGAACGCGCAACGCTCATTCGGGTGAGCCGTAGTCAGACTGGATTATGATCAGGTGGGTTCGGATTTTTCTTCCTCGAACGTGACCGCAACATCCGAGTTTGCCGACAGCCGCACCTTCTGGCCCTCGACCTCGGCGACAAGGCTGAGAGGAATGAAGTGGTGATGGCCCCTGTGAGCGCCCTCGCCGCTGTCGCGCTTGGTCAGCTTTATGCGATCTCCGTCAACCTTGTCGACGGTACCGACATGGACGCCGTCGGCGCCGATCACTTCCATACGTTCGCGAATCTTGGCTGCATCAATCATTGGGGGTCTCCCTTAGAGCGCCGCGCGTCCCTTTGAACGCGCAAAGGACGCTCTAAACATTTTGAATCAATGCACCGTGCCTTGCGAAAATCGGTCCGGATTTTCGGACGGCACGATGCGGTGAAGTTGCCGACAATAACAAACGACGGCCGGATTGGATGCATCGACTTTGTGTTTCAGTCAGCACGATCTTTTGACGGCATCGTGATAGGAATTTGAGGGCGTCGACCGCCGGAATGGAAAGCCCCATGCGAAATCTTGCCCTGTTTGCAGTCTGCCTGCTTGCCCCGCTTGCGACTTTGGCCGCCGCCTTCGCAGGCGATGTCGCCGAGCTTGAGATCCTCGGCTTCAGCAGTGACGGCGGGGTCTTTGCCTTCGAGGAATACGGCGTCCAGGACGGATCGGGATTTCCCTATGCGACACGCTATTATATCGACACGGCCGACGACAGTTTCCTGAAGGGTTCGCCGATACGTGTCCGGCTCGACGACGAGAATGCCACGGTGGCCGCAGCGCGGCTGCGGGCCCGGCAAAGGGGCGAAGCGATCGTCAGTCAGGCGGAACTCACGGCAAATCGCGGCATCACCGCCGGCTTCAACCCGGTGACCGAGCTTTCTGCCGATCCCTTCCGCATGGTGGTCAATCCGCGCCCGATCTTCTCGCCGGTCGACGATCCGCTCGAGTTCCGGCTCGACCAGATCGGCATGAATGACACCGAACGCTGCCAGAGCCAGGGCGAGATCAATGGCTTTCGCCTGCTGCGCATCGAGGCGAAGGATGGCGGCCAGACGAGGATCATTCACGAGGACAAATCGATCCCGCAAAGCAGAGGCTGTCCGAATGGCTACCAGATCGGCGCGGTTCAGACATTTTCGCTGGATAGCCTCAGCGCCTATGCCGTGCTGATCGCGGTGCGCCAATACGGCTTCGAAGGGCCGGACTATCGCTGGATCGCGGTAACCGGTCGCCTGTGACGTTCCCCGCCATGCGCTATCGCGCTCTGCGCCGTCTCCGCCGTGCTCTGCCGTCGCTGCGCACCGCATTTGCCGGTGCCTTGCTGTGGGCGGCAGCGATGGGCGCCAGCGCGCTGCTCAATCTGCTGCAGTACGATTGGGAGACCCCGGCAAAGGTCCGCTTCGTCTCGCTGCTTTATGCTGCCGGCGGCGCGCTGGCCTTCCCGGTTGGGCTGTTTCTGGCGCGGCTCGTCTCGCTCGGACGCCACTGGGAAATCGCCCTCGCCGCCGCCTTCGTCTGCCTTCTCGCCGCGACAATTACCTTCACCGGCGGCCTCTTTGGGCTGCAATACCGCTCCTACTATGTCCAATGGCATGCACCCGCGCTCACCATCACCTGGGTTTTCCAGTTCGTGTTCACGATGTTGACGGCGCTTTACCAGTTCGTCGTCCTCGGCATCCGGCTGTATTTTCCGCTCGGTTTCGTTGCACTCGCTGTCGCCAGTGTCTGGTTTGCGCGCCAGCAACGTTGAGCATTTTGCCTGCCTCTGTTAGGACGCGGGCAAATGCTCTCACAAGTCAGGACCGACTGATGATCCCTCGCTACTCCCGGCCGGAAATGGTGGCCATCTGGTCACCCGAAACCCGGTTCCGTATCTGGTTCGAGATCGAGGCCTACGCCTGCGACGCATTGGCCGAGCTCGGCGTCATCCCGAAGGAGGCCGCCAAGACCATCTGGGAGAAAGGCGGAGCGGCGAAGTTCGACGTCGACGCCATCGACGAGATCGAGCGCGTCACCAAGCATGACGTCATCGCCTTTCTCACCCATCTTGCTGAATTCGTCGGGCCGGATGCCCGCTTCATCCACCAGGGCATGACATCCTCCGACGTTCTCGACACCTGTTTTGCCGTGCAGCTCACCCGCGCCAGCGACATCCTGCTGGCCGACATTGACGGGCTGCTTGCGGCGCTCAAGCGCCGCGCCTTCGAGCACAAGGACACCATCACCATCGGCCGCAGCCACGGCATCCATGCCGAGCCGACCACCTTCGGCGTCAAGCTGGCGCAGGCCTATGCCGAATTCTCGCGTTGCCGCGAGCGGCTGGTGCACGCACGCGAGGACATCGCCACCTGCGCCATCTCGGGTGCGGTCGGCACCTTCGCCAATATCGACCCCTACGTCGAAGAATACGTGGCCAAGAAACTCGGACTGAAGCCCGAGCCGGTGTCGACGCAGGTGATTCCGCGCGACCGCCATGCGATGTTCTTCGCCACGCTCGGCGTCATCGCCTCGTCGATCGAGCGGCTGGCGATCGAGGTGCGCCATCTGCAGCGCACCGAGGTACTCGAAGCAGAAGAGTACTTTTCACCCGGCCAGAAGGGCTCGTCGGCGATGCCGCACAAGCGCAACCCGGTGCTGACCGAGAACCTCACCGGCCTTGCCCGCATGGTGCGCTCCTTCGCATTGCCGGCAATGGAGAATGTGGCGCTCTGGCACGAACGCGACATCTCGCATTCCTCGGTCGAGCGCATGATCGGGCCCGACGCGACGGTGACGCTCGATTTCGCGCTCTCACGCCTGACCAGCGTTGTCGACAAACTGCTCGTCTACCCCGACAACATGCTGAAGAACATGAACAAATTCCGTGGCCTTGTGCATTCGCAGCGCGTGCTGCTGGCGCTGACGCAAGCCGGTGTTTCGCGCGAGGACGCCTACCGGCTGGTGCAGCGCAACGCCATGAAGGTGTGGGAGCAAGGCGCTGATTTTCTTGAGGAACTTTTGGCCGACAAGGACGTTGTCGCAGCCTTGCCCGAGGCCGAGATCCGCGAGAAATTCGACTTGGGCTATCATACCAAGCACGTCGATACGATCTTTAGCCGAGTGTTTGGAGAAGCCTGATGATTTCGTCGGCCGGAGATTTCGATTTCCTCGCCCTGCCCGGGCGCGGCAATTCCGGGCCGGATCATTGGATGTCGCATTGGTGCCGGGTGTTCCCCAATTCGAGCCGCGTGCTGCAGGCCGAGTGGGACCGGCCAAAGCCTGAAGACTGGATCGGCCAAGTGGATGCCGCGGTGGCCGCCGCACCGCGCCGCGTCGTGCTGCTTGCGCATTCGCTGGCGGTGGCGACGGCGGTGAAGTGGGCTGCCGGCGCCAGTCAAAGCCAACTCGACAAGGTCGCGGCGGCATTCCTGGTTGCCGCGACCAATGTCGAGGATACCGATCCCTCATTCGACGCGGTGCGCCCGTTCGCGCCGATGCCGCTGAAGCGCCTGCCCTTCCCGACATTGGTGGTGGCGAGCCGCAGCGACCCACGCGTCACCTTCGACAAGGCGACCGCTTTTGCCGCAGCCTGGGGCGCGGATATCGCCGATGCCGGCGATCTCGGCCATATGGGAAACGAGGCGCGCCTGGGCGTATGGCCAGCGGGCCTGCTCATGCTTGGCCGCTTGCTCGAAAAAGCGAACCTCTAACCTACGCCTTACCGGGAACCGTCCTTATTACCGTGCCCCACGGATCCTCGCGGGTGGTCTCGCTTGCGGCATTGTCCGAGCGCATCTCGACCCAGGCCAAGCCGGAGCGGGCGGGATCGCGGCGACCGGCGCCGGCGCTCTGCCACGCATTTGCGCCAATGTGGTGATGATAGCCGCCGGACGACAGGAACACCGCCGCGCCACCGTACTTTGCCACTGTGTCGAAACCGAACTCCTGATGCCACCATGCTTCGGCTTCTTCCGGGCTGCCGACCCGCAAATGGACGTGGCCGATAATGCTGTTTTCCGGCGTGCCCTGCCAGCCGGCGTCACCGGCCGGCACTTCGGCAATGACCGACGGAATGTTCAGCCGCTCCGTCGCCATCGCGATCTTGTCGCCATTCCATTTCCAATCCTGGGGGCGGCGGTCGGCATAGATCTCGATGCCGTTGCCTTCCGGATCGGTCAGATAAAGAGCCTCGCTGACCAGATGGTCGGATGCGCCCTCGATGCCGATCTTACCGGCGATGGCGTGATTGATCCAGCGGCCGAGATCGGCCCGGCTGGGTAGCAGGAAGGCGGTGTGGAAAAGACCGGCGCTGCGCGGGTCATCGGGTTTCGCAGCCGGATCCGCTTCGATGTCGAGCAAAGGGCGATTGACTGCGCCGAGCGTAATCGTGCCGCCGGAGCGGGTCAGTTCCTGCAAACCGACGACTTTGCGATAGTAGGCAGCGAGATTTTCTGCATCGCGCGCCCGCAAGCCGACACGGGCAACGCTGACCGGGGTCGTCGCGGCAAAAGGCAGTTCGCTCATCAAAGTGCTCCGTTCAGCCGGCGCTCGACAAGCTTCCAACGAAGGAACCCGGCGCCATCAATCATTCTACGCCGTGTCCGTGCCAAAATCTCGGAACAGCCATTCTTTCTCAGCGACAGATCGTCGATCGCGATCGTTCACACAAGAGCGCAAGAAGCGAACATGGTGTTCACAATAGCGAGCAGAACCGGGCTGATGAGAGGCCGTTTGCGTGTCGCTGTTGAGTTCATACCCGGTTGCACCCGACAGCGCCTCTCGCTACATGCGCGCCATGAAAGTCAGGGAAGCAGATATTCTCATCGTGCCGGGCTACACCAATTCCGGCCCCGATCATTGGCAGAGCCGCTGGCAGTCGAAACTATCGACAGCGCGCCGCGTCGAACAGGCGGAATGGTCGAAGCCGGTGCGCGAGGATTGGACGGCCGGTGTCGCCAAGGCGGTTAACGAGGCCGAGCGGCCGGTCGTCATCGTCGCCCATTCGCTTGGCGTCGCGGCGGTCATTCAAGCATTGCCTCGGTTCGAGAGGCCGGTCGCCGGCGCTTTCTTCGTGGCGCCGCCCGATGTCGCCAATCCAGAGATAAAGCCGAGGCACCTGATGACCTTCGGCCCCTATCCGCGCGACCCGCTGCCGTTTCCGTCGGTGGTGATCGCCAGCCGCAACGACCCGTTCTGCGCCTTCGGCGTCGCCGAGGACATTGCCGGGGCGTGGGGCTCGCTGTTCATCGACGCCGGGGATGCCGGTCATCTCAACGCGGATTCCGGCTTCGGCCCCTGGCCTGAAGGCTCGATGACGTTCGCGAAATTCTTGACGGATCTCTAGAGCGGTTCACCGTTTCACGGAAACGGCGAACCGCACTATCTCTTTGTTTTGACGCAATTCCGGACGGAAAACCGTTTCACACTTTTCCTGGAATTGCTCTAGGAAGCGATCGAATCCCTGACGCTGCTCAGCAGGGTCTTTGCCCCAAGCGAAATCAGCGAATGCTCGGAACCCATCGCCAGCAGCCGGTAACCCATCGACACCACGCGACCGGCGATGGCCGGTTCCATCACATAGATCGCCGCATGCTTGCCGGCTTTGCGGGTGCGCTCGGCGATCGAGGCGACGGTCCCCATCATGCTCTCCAGCGTCGAACTGACGGTGGTGCCCTTCGACCAGGCGATCGAGAAATCCGACGGGCCAAGGAAGATACCGTCGATGCCCGGCGTGTCGAGGATGCCGTCGAGTGCATCAAGCGCGGCCCGCGTTTCGACCATGGCGAACGCCATGGTGCGCTGGTTGCTGTCGCGCAGCCAGTCGGCATAGTCGCCCTTGCCATGGCGCGGAAAAGCATAGGTCGGGCCCCAGGAGCGCTCGCCGAGTGGCGGGTATTTCATCGCGGCAGCAAACAGCTTTGCGTCCGCCACCGAATTCACCATCGGGGCGATCACCGCTTCGGCGCCGAAGTCGAGCGCGCGGCTGGCCATGTCGAAGCGGCCGACCGGGATGCGCACCAAAGCCGGCTTGTTGGCGGCCAGCACCGGCACAAGCCCGCGCAGCACGCTGTCCTCGTGATGGCCCCCATGCTGCATGTCGAGCGTAACCGCGTCGAACCCTTGCCTGGCCAGTATCTCGACCGTCAAGGCATCCGGCACGCCGGACCATGCGGTGAACAGCGTCTCGTCGACCGCAAGGCGTGACTTCAGGGACATTGGCGATTTCCTCTTTGCTTGCAGCAATTCAGCCGGAAATGACCGCAAAGGCAAAGAAAAACCGCGCGGTTAGGCCGGGCGGTCGATTGGTCCAGCATTCGATCGGTACCGGCTGAAAAATCAGGTGTTCTTGATCTGCTCGATCGCCTGCGCCATCAATTCATCCATGGTGCGGCGGATCTGATGGTCCGACTGGTCGATGCCCGCCGCATCGAAATCCTTGCGTATCTTGCGGAAAACGTCGTGATCGCCGGCTTCCTCGATGTCGCTGACGACCACTTCCCTGGCATAAGCGTCGGCATCGGTGCCGGATTTGCCGAGCTTTTCGGCAGCCCACAGGCCGAGCGCTCTATTGCGGCGTGCCGCAGCCTTGAACCGAAGTTCCTCGTCGAATGCGAATTTGCGCTCAAAGCCCTCTTCGCGGTCTTTCATGCTGCTCATGGCATCCCTCCGTGAAATCCGATTCGTTGTGCCAATATGTGTTGCCGGAGCACAAACCAAAAGGGCGCAGGCCGGTCAATATGCTACATTGCTTGCTGCGCTGCGGCATTTCGGTGCCCGAAAGCGGTTGATTGAAAGGATTTGCCGATTGAGCAAACAGTGCGATTGGGATAGACACCGGCATTGAACCCCACCGTCGCCATCTTATTTTAGGCAGACGGACAGGAACTGGTCGCTTGCCGCCTGCCCGCAAATCCAGAGAAAAATCAGATGAAAAATCGCCGCCGCATTTATGAAGGCAAGGCCAAGATCCTTTATGAGGGACCGGAGCCTGGCACGCTGATCCAGTTCTTCAAGGACGACGCTACCGCTTTCAACAAGAAGAAGCATGAAATCGTCGATGGCAAAGGCGTGCTCAACAACCGCATTTCCGAGCACATCTTCAACCACCTCAACCGGATGGGCATTCCGACGCACTTCATCCGCCGGCTCAACATGCGCGAGCAGTTGATCAAGGAAGTCGAGATCATCCCGCTCGAAGTGGTGGTGCGCAACGTCGCCGCCGGCTCGCTGGCCAAGCGCCTGGGCATCGAGGAAGGCACCGTGCTGCCGCGCTCGATCATCGAATTCTATTACAAGGCCGATGCACTCGACGATCCGATGGTATCGGAAGAGCACATCACCGCCTTCGGCTGGGCGAGCCCACAGGAGATCGACGATGTCATGGCGCTGGCCATTCGCGTCAACGACTTCCTTTCCGGCCTGTTCATGGGCGTCGGCATCCAGTTGGTCGATTTCAAGATCGAATGCGGCCGCCTGTTCGAAGGCGACATGATGCGCATCGTCGTCGCCGACGAGATTTCGCCGGATTCCTGCCGGCTGTGGGACGTGGCGACACAGGATAAGCTCGACAAGGACCGCTTCCGCCGCGACATGGGCGGGCTGGTCGAAGCTTATCAGGAAGTTGCCCGCCGACTCGGCATCATGAACGAGAACGAGCCGCCGCGCCCAGCCGGGCCGGTGCTCGTCGCATCGACCGACGGTGTCAAAGGCAAGCCGCACTGATGGCTTGCCCGCTCAACAGATGAACAGGAACATGTCCAGCGTGATCAAGGCCCGCATTACCGTAACCCTCAAGAACGGCGTGCTAGACCCACAAGGCAAGGCAATCGAGCATGCGCTGTCCGCAATGGGTTTCGGCGGCATCGGCCAGGTGCGGCAAGGCAAAGTTTTTGATATCGAACTTGCCGAGAGCGACAAGGCCAAGGCCGAAGCGGATCTGAAAGCCATGTGCGACAAGCTTCTGGCGAATACGGTGATTGAGAATTACGCGGTGGAGATCGCCTGAGGTGAAATCAGCCGTCGTCCTGCTCCCCGGCCTCAATCGCGACCGCGACATGATCGCGGCGCTGACCAAGATTTCCGGCACGCCGCCGGTCACCGTCTGGCAGACCAACACCGACATTCCCGATGTCGACCTGATCGCCATTCCCGGCGGCTTTTCCTTTGGCGATTATCTGCGCTGCGGCGCCATTGCCGCGCGCATGCCGGTAATGCGGGCTGTCGCCGAAAAGGCGGCCAAGGGCGTCATGGTCATCGGCGTCTGCAACGGCTTCCAGATCCTGGTCGAGGCAGGCCTGCTGCCGGGCGCATTGATGCGAAACACCTCGCTGAAATTCGTCTGCCGGCAAGTCAAGCTGCAGATTGCTAATGCCAACACGATGTTTACCCGCCGCTATCAGCCGGGCCAGGTCATCCGCGCGCCGGTGGCGCACCATGACGGCAATTATTTCGCCGATGCCGAAACGCTGGCCCGCCTCGAAGGGGAAGGCCAGGTGGTATTCCGCTATGCCGAAGGCACAAATCCCAATGGCTCGATCAACGACATTGCCGGCATCGTCAACGGCCGCGGCAATGTGCTCGGCCTGATGCCGCATCCCGAGAACCTGATCGAAGCGGCGCATGGCGGCAGCGACGGCCGGGCGCTGTTCGAAAGCGCGCTGGGCATCGCCGCTTGATACCTTCAATTTTCCTCCTGGAGCCACGGTCATGAAACTCTATTCGCGGCCGTTGTCGCCCTATTCGTCGATCGTGCGGGCGTTGGCCTACATCAAGAACGTGCCGCTCAAGCTCATTGCACCGCCGCCGGGGTTTCCCATCCCCGAGGCGTTTCGTGCCATCTCGCCGTTGAACCGGATTCCGGTGCTGATCACCGGCTCCGGCGAAACGATCGTCGAATCGGTGGTCATCGCCGAATATCTGGAGGAGCGCTTTCCCGAGCCGGCGCTGCTGCCGAGGGACTCGAAGGACCGGGCGCTGGTGCGCATGTTCGCCCGCATCACCGACCTCGACGTGCTCGCCCCGACCATGAAGCTGTTCGAGCTCCATTTCGTGCCGCAGCGCAACGAGGCGGAGATCAAGGCACAGTTCGCCCGATTGCATCACGGGCTCGCGGCAATCGAGGCGCGCATGGCGCATGGCCCGTTCGCGCTCGGCGACGACATCTCCTTCGCCGATGCCTGGCTGACGCCGACCCGCTTCGTCTTCAACAATTTCAGGGCGACGATCGGCCGCCCCGACCTGCTTGATGGCTATCCGAAATTCGATGCCTATGAGCAAATCGCCCTGCAGCATCCGGCGCTGTCGCGCGTCTGGGGTGAGATGACAGACGGTCTGAAGGTGTTTCTGTCCGAACTCGAGATGGGCGCCGCTTGACCATGCGATCGACACTCGCCCGCCTCGCCCTCGCCGCTTCCGCCGGTCTTGTACTCGCCTCCTGCCAGTCAGGCCCGAAGAGCGCGCCGGCGCCGGCGGGCAAGAGCGCGTCACTGCTTGCCATGGAGCAGGTGGCAATAGCTGCCCACAAATGCTGGATCGCCAGCAAGGACCCTGCCTTCAAATCGTACCAGATGGCCAACGAGCTGAATTCGTTCAGCGGCACGCCGCGCTTCCTGCTGGTGCCGGCCAAACATTATGGTGGAAAGCCGTTGCTGGTCGTGCAGGCGCAAGGCAATTCGAGCCGCGTCGACGTGTTCGGCCCATTGATGGCGGAACCGCTCGGCGCCCGCATCGGCTCGGACATTGCCCGCTGGCAGGCGGGCAATCCGGCCTGCGGCGCTGCTGCCTAGCCCAATGGGTCGCGTGCTGCAGATCGCCGGTCTGGTCGTCGGCCTGGCCGGGCTCGTCCTGCAGCTCTGCATCACCGTCCCGGCATCAATGGAAGCCGGCCGCGGCTTTGCCGGCTCGCTGGTCTTCTATTTCAGCTTCTTCACCATCCTGACCAACATCGGCGCGGTGCTCGTCCATGCCTCGTTGCTGTCGTCGACGGGTTATGCATGGTTTCCGGCCTTTTCCGCGCCACGGATGCGGGCGGGCGTAGCCGTCGCCATAACGCTGGTCCTCATCGTTTATGCAACGGTCCTGGCGCAGCTTTGGCAGCCGCAAGGGCTGTTCCTGCTCTGCGATGTGCTCCTGCACTATGTGACGCCGGTGTTGTTCGTGCTGTGGTGGCTTGTGGCAGGCGCCGACGGCTCGACGCGGTGGCGCGACATCTCCTGGTGGATGATCTATCCGATTGCCTATCTGGCCTACGCGCTGGTGCGGGCGCCGATTGCCGGTGAAGTGCCCTACCCGTTCCTCGATCTCGCCAAGAACGGCGCGACCAGCGTCGCCGTCTCGGCTCTGGCCATCACCGGGCTCTTTCTGATGCTGTGCATTGTGGCGGTGCTTGTGGACCACGGTGTCACGCGGATCAGGGCGGCGGGCGTCCGCTAAAGCGCTCGAACGCATCAGTCCCAGAACGGCCTCAGACCTTCACGATGGGCGTCGCAGCGCGAAATGCCGATGTCCTTGAGCTGGGCGTCGGTCATCTCGAGCAGGACCAGCCGGCTGCGCCGGCGATCCATTAACCCGTCAATCCACCTCGCGAAGGATCTGAGCGTACGCACCAGCCGACTGACATAGGTTGGCCTGCCCGGCGGGCGCGCCACCTGCACCTGCAATTCAACTGCGGCGCAGCGGATTGTCTCTATTGTACCCATTTTCTTTCTGCCAAGATTGCAATTGTGCCCTTTTGTATTGCCCGTTTCATATGTATTGACTCTCACTTCGGTGCAATGTAGAAAATTGTCACCATGACAACTTGGCTTCCAGACCTTACCGGCGGCACTGGCCCGCTCTATCAGCGGCTTGCCGCTTCCATCGAGACGGACATCGACCGCGGCTTGATCGGTGCAGGGGCAAAGCTGCCGCCGCAGCGCGATCTGGCATACGACATCGGCACGACCGTCGGCACGGTCGGCAGGGCCTATCAATTGCTGCGCGAGCGGGGACTGGTCAGCGGCGAGGTCGGCCGCGGAACCTATGTTCTCGCTCAACGGTCGGAGAGCGCAAAGGCGGATTTCCTGGGGCCGGTCGAACAAGGCACGCGCTATATGGATGCGCCCGGCGACAAGCTGCGCTTCGATAGCACCGCCGCACCGGATGTCGGCCAGGGTGCCATCGTCGCCGACGTGTTGACACGCACGGCGCAAGACCATCCGCATGAGATTTCAAGCTATACTCGTGATTTCCCGGACCGCTGGTTCGAAGCGGGCAGGCGCTGGCTGTCGCGCAATTCCTATCGCCCGGCGGCGGATGCAATCGTTCCCACGCTCGGCACCCACGCCGCGGTGATGGCAACCATTGCGGGGCTCACCGCCCCCGGCGACTATGTCGTCTTCGAGCACCTCACCTATTCGCAGATCTCGCGCAGTGCCGGCCTGATCGGTCGCCGGACCGCACTGGTGGCGACTGACGACGAGGGCATCGATCCCCAGGATTTCGAGCGCGTCTGTGCGCAAAAGCACCCGAAAATGATGTTTTTGATGCCGACGGCCAAGAACCCGACACTGACAACGCTGTCGGCATCGCGCCGCGAGGCAATCGCGCATGTCGCCCGTCAATATAACGTCGTCCTGATCGAGGACGATCTCTATGGCGGACTGACCGATGACCCAACGCCTTTAATGGCCGAATATGCTCCCGAACGGACCATCGTTGCCGGCGGCCTGTCGAAATCGGTTGCGGCGGGTGTTCGCGGCGGCTGGCTCGCTTGCCCGCCGGCCTATCGTCACCGCATCCGGGTTGCCCACAAGATGATGACCGGCGGCCTGCCCTTTCTGCTGGCGGAGGTGGGCAGCCGGCTGGTGCTGTCCGGTCAGGCCGCTGAGATGCGCAAGCGCAGCATTGCCGAGATCGGTGCGCGCATCGCGATCGTGCGCGAGACACTCGACGGCTTCGATTTCAAGGCGCTGGATAACGTGCCGTTCGTCTGGCTCACTTTGCCGGACCCATGGCTTTCCGGCACTTTCAAGCAGGCCTGCCTCGAGCATGGCGTGCTCATTGACGACGAGGACGAGTTCAAGGCAGGGCGTTCCGAACAGGCCTTTCACGGCGTACGGTTTGGCATCTCCCAGCCGCGGCAGCGGGACGATATCGCGCACGGCGTCGCGGTAATCCGGCGGCTTCTGGACGAAGGCCGCGCCGGCTACGACAGCTTTTCTTGAACCGGCTTGAAACCGGCGGGTCGAGTGGCGATCTTTCGCTACTTGCGGTCAGCTGTTGCTTTCCATCGTTTTAGTCATCCGACGGGGTGTATCGGCTGCAACGCTTGCGATAAGACGGGACTCGATCCCAAGGACACAATTGCCGATCATGACCATTTCCAATTCCGTGCCGATCACTCCTGAACTCATTGCCGCGCACGGGCTGAAGCCCGACGAGTACCAGCGCATCCTCGACCTGGTCGGGCGCGAACCGAGCTTTACCGAACTTGGTATTTTTTCGGCGATGTGGAACGAGCATTGTTCCTACAAATCCTCGAAGAAGTGGCTGCGCACGCTGCCGACCACCGGGCCGCAAGTCATCCAGGGCCCGGGCGAGAATGCCGGCGTGGTCGACATCGGCGACGGCGACTGCGTCGTCTTCAAGATGGAGAGCCATAACCACCCCTCCTATATCGAGCCCTATCAGGGAGCTGCGACCGGCGTCGGCGGCATCCTGCGCGATGTCTTCACCATGGGCGCGCGGCCGGTCGCGGCGATGAACGCGCTGCGCTTCGGCGCGCCGGACCATCCCAAAACCAGGCACCTCGTTGCCGGTGTCGTTTCCGGCGTCGGCGGCTATGGCAATTCCTTCGGCGTGCCGACGGTCGGCGGCGAGATCAATTTCGACGCCCGCTACAATGGCAACATCCTGGTCAATGCCTTTGCGGCGGGGCTTGCCAAGACTGATGCGATCTTCCTGTCGGAAGCCAAGGGTGTTGGCCTGCCGGTGGTCTATCTCGGCGCCAAGACCGGGCGCGACGGTGTCGGCGGCGCCACCATGGCCTCGGCCGAGTTCGACGACAAGATCGACGAGAAGCGGCCCACCGTGCAGGTTGGCGATCCGTTCACCGAAAAATGCCTGCTCGAAGCCTGCCTCGAACTGATGGCGTCCGGCGCCGTTATCGCCATCCAGGACATGGGTGCCGCCGGCCTCACCTGCTCGGCGGTCGAGATGGGCGCCAAGGGCGACCTCGGCATCGAGCTCGATCTCGACAAGGTGCCGGTGCGTGAAGAGCGCATGAGCGCCTATGAGATGATGCTTTCGGAGAGCCAGGAGCGCATGCTGATGGTGCTGCGCCCCGAAAAGGAAAAACAGGCCGAGGCGATTTTCCACAAATGGGGCCTCGACTTTGCCATCGTCGGCAAGACCACCGACGATCTGCGCTTCCGCGTGCTGCACCAGGGCGACGAGGTCGCCAACCTGCCGATCAAGGATCTCGGCGATCAAGCGCCGGAATATGACCGTCCCTGGGTCGATCCGAAGAAGCCGGCGCCGCTGGCCGGCGATGCACCTCAAGCCGATGTGGCTGACGCACTGCTCAAGCTGCTGAGCGGACCGGACCTTTCCTCGCGCCGCTGGGTCTGGGAGCAGTACGACACGCTGATCCAGGGTAATTCCCTGCAGCTTCCCGGCGGCGACGCCGGTGTCGTGCGCGTCGATGGCCACCCGACCAAGGCGCTCGCCTTCTCCTCCGACGTGACGCCGCGCTATTGCGAGGCCGACCCTTACGAGGGCGGCAAGCAGGCGGTTGCCGAATGCTGGCGCAATCTTACCGCCACCGGCGCTCTGCCGCTCGCGGCCACCGACAACCTCAATTTCGGCAATCCGGAACGGCCGGAGATCATGGGCCAGCTGGTTGGTGCTGTGAAAGGCATCGGCGATGCCTGCCGGGCGCTTGGCTTTCCGATCGTCTCCGGCAACGTCTCCCTCTATAATGAGACCAACGGACAGGGCATCCTGCCGACACCAACCATCGGCGGCGTCGGTCTGATTGCCGACTGGTCGAAAATGGTGCGCATCGGCTTTGCCGCCGAAGGCCAGATGATCGTGCTGGTCGGCGCGCCGACGATATGGGGCTCGCATCTTGGCCAGTCGGTCTATATGCGCGACATCTTTGGCCGCGCCGACGGCCCGCCGCCGCCGGTCGATCTCGGCCACGAGAAGCGGGTCGGCGACCATGTGCGGGCACTGATCGCCTCCGGTGTCGTTACCGCGGCGCATGACGTTTCCGATGGCGGCATCGCGGTAGCGCTGGCCGAGATGGCGATGGCCTCCGGCATCGGCGCGACCATCCCCGGCCTGATCGGCACAGATCCAATCCCCGTCTGGTTCGGCGAGGACCAGGGCCGCTATCTCTTGACGCTGTCGATCGACCCGCAGAGCGAGCAATGGGACGCCATTCGCGAACAACAAAACAAGCTCGGCGTTTTTGCGCCGTGGATCGGCTCGACCGGCGGCAGCGACCTGAAGCTGGGCGAGGCGCGTGCGATACCGGTCAGCGAATTGACCGCCGCCCACGAATCCTGGTTCCCTCGCTTCATGGCAAATGAGGTCGTGGACCCGTGATGTGATCGAGTGGGCCGTTTCGCTGTGGTTCATCCGCCATTTCGACCATATCTATGAGATCACGACCTGAACAAGGAATCCTCATATGGCAATGGACGCCCACGACATCGAACGGCTGATCAAGGAAGGCATTCCCGACGCCAAGGTGACGATTCGCGACCTGGCCGGCGACGGCGACCATTATGCGGCTGAGGTTGTGGCCGAAAGCTTTCGCGGGAAAAGCCGGGTCCAGCAGCACCAGATGGTCTATGACGCGCTGAAGGGCAATATGGGCGGCGTGTTGCACGCGCTTGCCCTGCAGACCAGCGTGCCGGACTAATTCTACGCAAGCGGGAAGTCATGGCCAAAGGCGACAGCGATCCGGTTGCAGTCAGTGCCTATGCTTCCTTCGCCGAGCGCTATGACGCGCTGGCGCCGATCAAGCCGCACAACGCCCTTTATGAACGGCCAGCCTCGCTGGAGTTGCTGGGCGACGTGACGGGTCTGAACATACTGGACGCCGGTTGCGGCTCCGGTATCTGCTCGGAAAAGCTGGCTGGCTCAGGTGCGCGGGTAAGTGCCTTCGACATTACGCCGGAAATGCTGGCTCTGGCACGTCAGCGATGCGCTGGGCTCGATGTCGATATCCGGCTTGGCAACCTCGAAAGGGCTCTCGACTGGCTCGCGGATGGCAGTTTCGACCGAATACTTTGCTCGCTGGCGCTCGACTATGTCGAAAAACTGGAGCCGGTATTCGCTGAGTTTCATCGCGTGGCCTGCCCGGGCGGCTGGCTGGTGTTCTCTATGGGCCATCCAATGCGCGACTGGCAGGACACGCGCACGCGCGGGACGAAAACCTATTTTGAAACGAATCGCTGGGGCATGTATTGGGGAGGTTTTGGGGAGCCCAAGCCCTATGTCGAATCCTATCGCAGGCCGCTCGGCGATATCCTCAACGGGCTTGCCGACACAGGCTGGACGCTCGATCGTTTCGTCGAGCCGGTTCCCGCGCCCGAGATGGAAATGGTCGACTCCAGGCATTTTGCCGAACTGAGTTTGGCGCCGGCATTCATATGCGTACGTGCGCATAAATAAATTCACCTTTTCGCCGACACGGCGATGATCGGCCCGACCGGATAGCTTCCACCCACAATCATCCGCTCGCCGTTCGACAGCGCCGAAACGACCCCGTCGAAGAAAAGCGCGTTGGGACAATTGAGCGCATCTCGAAACAGTCGCGCGAAGCTGCCGAGGCTGACCTCAGAGCGCGAGATCGCCAGCACGACAGTGTTTTCGTCACGCACGCCGATGCCATTGCGGATATAGCGCGATGTGCCGTTTTGCTCGAAGCGGGGATGAAGCCGGCCGTCGATCACCAGCATCGGGCCGGATTGCGTGGCAAACATCACGTCCAGTCTGGTCGCAGCATAGGCGCTTGTCTCCATGACCGCCGCCTTGCCGTCCTTCCGGACCAGGAAGACGCCATTCGGTTTCAGGAAGAAATTCCCTTCGCTGTCGGCGACGTTGATCGGCGCCTTCTCCCGGCCGTCTTCGACGAGAAGGCCGACCGGAGTCAGGTCTTGGTGATACATGCCGGCGTTCATGGCGAGCAGCACCGGCCGGCCATGATCCGCCATCGCCTTGTCGAATTTGTCCAGTGAACCGAAAGCCTTGCCGTCAAGGCCTGCATGGAACACACCGATGTCATAGTGGCGCAGATCGATTTCGCAGACGACATAGGCGACCGCCTCGAAGCTCGCGTCGCGGCACGGCGCCGGTAATTCACCGCCGACGACGAGAGATGGCTGTCTCGGCGACCTGGCCCACCAGATCAAGGACAGTGCGGCGAACAGAACGGCGAGGAGGAACCCGGCGAGATATCGTCTTTTCATCGCGCCTCGGGAAAGATGGTGGCCAACGCTCTTGGCCCAAGATCAGACGTTCCTTTGCGCCATTTGCATGGCAAGGCGGCAAACATCTTGTTTCGCGCAACCCATGGGTTTATTTGAAGGGTAATGTTCGAGCCTGACTCCCACAGGCATGAAAGGGTATTCCATGAGCGGCATCAACGACTACATCGACAATGAAGTGAAGGGCAACGACGTCGTTCTCTTCATGAAGGGCACGCCCGGCTTCCCGCAATGCGGATTTTCCGGCCAGGTCGTGCAGATCCTCGACTATATCGGCGCCGACTATAAGGGCGTCGACGTGCTGACGTCGGCCGAACTGCGGCAAGGCATCAAGGACTATTCTAACTGGCCGACCATCCCGCAGCTCTACGTCAAGGGCGAGTTCGTCGGCGGCTGCGACATCATCCGCGAGATGTTCCAGGCGGGCGAATTGCAGACCTTCCTCGTCGAAAAGGGCGTCAGCGTCAAAGGCGCCGCCTGACTTCTGTTTCTGCGTATGACCTTCCGCCTGCGATTTTCGGGGGTCATGCGCTAAGCGCCGGGGCAGCCCCCACCTTGGCAAAAAGTTCTGCCCGCTATCGGGCAATCAACGAATGGATGCGTCGGCCAGCCGGCGCATTTTCGTTTGAGGATCGGACTGGCCTTGGATCAGCAAGCACAAGCGCAGCAAAAGGCAAGCACCTTGCCCATTCCGCGCTGGGAATTCATTGCGCTGTGCGCGGCGCTGATGGCGCTCAATTCGCTGGCAATCGACATTATTTTGCCGGCGCTGCAGCAGATCGGCGCTTCGCTTGGCATCGAAAATGAAAACCACCGGCAATATGTTGTCACCGCCTATATCCTTGGCTTTGGCGGCGGACAGCTGTTCTTCGGGCCGATCTCGGACCGCTTCGGGCGCCGCGCGCCGCTTGTCGCAGGGCTGGTGATCTACGTCCTGGCGGCCGGCGCTGCGGCAATCGCCCCGTCATTCGCCACGCTTCTGCTATGCCGGGCGGTGCAAGGCATCGGCGCGGCGGCGACGCGCGTCATTGCCGTCTCGATCGTGCGCGATACGTTCGACGGAAGGCGCATGGCCGAAGTCATGTCCTTGATCTTCATGGTGTTCATGGCCATTCCGGTGGTGGCGCCCGGTATCGGCCAGTTCATCATGCTGTTTGCGACCTGGCATGTGATCTTCGTCACCATGGCAGCCGGCGCGCTGATCGTGTCCGCCTGGTCGCTGCTGCGCCTGCCCGAGACACTACACCCCGAATATCGCCGGCCGCTGACGCTGTCCTCCATCATCGGCGGCTTCCGCATCGTTCTCACCAACCGCATCGCGCTCTGCTATGCCTTCGCCAGCACCTTCATCTTCGGCGCCATGTTCGGCTTCATCGCCTCGGCCCAGCAGATCTATGTCAGCGTGTTCAATGTCGGCGAGATGTTCCCCGTCATCTTCGCGGGGGTTGCCGGCGTACTTGCTTTTTCGAACTACCTCAACTCGCGCCTCGTCGGCCGCATCGGCATGCGCCGTCTGTCGCAAAGCGCGCTGCTGCTGTTTCTGGCCATCAGCCTTGCCTGGCTGGTCGTTTCCATCGAAATAAAGATGCCGCTCTGGCTCTTCATTACCTTCTTTGCCTGCGCCATGGTCCCGTTCGGCGCGCTTGGCGCGAACTTCAACGCGCTTGCCATGGAGCCGCTGGGGCACCTGGCCGGCACTGCATCGTCGATCCTTGGGTTCATGCAGACATTTCTTGGCGGCATTCTCGGCACGCTGATCGGCCAAGCCTTCAACGGCACGGTGACGCCGCTGGCCGCCGGGTTCTGCAGCGTGTCGGTGGCGGCGCTGCTGATGATCCTGCTGGCCGAGCGCGGCAGACTGTTCCAGCCGCATAACCCGCCGGTTTAATGCACATTGCCGGGCGCGCGTAGGATGCACCCTCACTGACCGCGGTGAAGCGGGGGAACAGCGTACGTCCTGCGATTGCTCCACCCATACTGTCCGAAACGGGCAGTGGAAGAGCCTTGTCGAGCGCCTCGAGGACGGAAGCCACGAAGGCCCGATTGAGCGGACCATCGTCCCCTAGATGGGAGTAAGTGGCGCGCGGCTTGCCGATAAGCGTGCCGTTTCGGCGAATTGAGAACTGCAGCGTCAGGGTCATGCCCGCGGTTCCGGGCGGCGGCTTCCAACAGGCGAAGATCGCGGAGAACATCTCGTCTATGGTGTCGACGGAGTCGGGACTGCGACATGCGCGTTCCCCAGCGCTTGCTTCATTGACACCGGCAACCAAGGCAAGGGCAAAGGCCGTTGCAACAATTGCGGACCGAGGTTTCATTCGAGGTCTCCGGTTTCGCACAGGATTGGACAACTTTGGCAGCGAAGAGTTATTCCGCCCAGAGCTCGCGGCGCAGCTCCCGCCAGCTCTCCCGGTCCGGCGCGACCAGCAGGCCACCTCCGACATGCGACGGCAGATAGGCGCTGCCGTCGAAGCGCGCGGCATGGCCGCCCGCCTCCGCATGGATCAGCACGCCAGGCAGGTGATCCCAGGGCATCAGCTTGTTGTAGACGACGAAATGGCCGTGGCCGCTGGCCAGCAGGCGGTATTCGTGGGCGGCGCAGCGATAATTGAACTGCGATAGCGACTTGGTCTGGTTGCGCGCCAAACGTGAGCGGTCCGGCTCGGGCACATAGTGCCATGAGACCGCACCGGTCATTTCCGACATCGGCGCGGGTTTGGCGACATGGACCTTTTCCAGATTGCCATGGGCATGGCGGATATGGCTGCCGGCGCCACTAACGCCGATCAGCCAATCCTTGCCGACGGGATCGTGAATGATGCCGACGACCGTCTCGCCCTTGACCACGACGCCAAGCATGACGCCGAAAAGCGGCACGCCGGAGGCGAAGTTGAAGGTGCCGTCGACCGGGTCGATGACGAAGGCGAGTTCGGCATCGCCGAGACCGTCGAGCAGCGTCAGGTCGTCGGAGCAGGCCTCCTCGCCGACGATCATTGCGTGGGGATAACGCTGGCGCAGCCTGGCGGTGATGAGCCGTTCGGCATTGACGTCGGCCTCGGTGACGAGATCGGCGGCCGAGGTCTTGCGACGGACGTCGCCCTCGCTCAACCGGCGAAAGCGCGGCATGATCTCGGCGACGGCGACTTCCGACAGAAGGTCGGCAAGCCAGTCGATCGCGCTGTCGTCAAACGTCATCGGGACGCCTGGTGGTGAGGGTTTCGTTGAGGGCGGCGAAATCGAACAGTTTCCTGTCGAGCAGATGTGAACGCCGCACATTGGTCATGGCGCGGATCATCGTGTCCTTGCGGCCGGGCATGCGCTTCTCGATGTCGTCGAGCATCGCCTTCATGGCGTTGCGCTGCAGGCCTTCCTGGCTACCGCACAGATCGCACGGAATGATCGGGAATTTCATGGCGCCGGCGAATTTCTCGAGATCCGCTTCCGCACAATAGGCGAGCGGCCGCAGCACCATGACATCGCCTTCGTCATTGAGCAGCTTCGGCGGCATGGCGGCGAGGCGTCCGCCATGGAACAGGTTCATGAAGAAGGTTTCCAGTATGTCCTCGCGGTGATGACCGAGCACCAGCGCCGAGCAGCCCTCCTCGCGGGCAATGCGATAGAGATGGCCGCGCCGTAGCCGCGAGCACAGCGAGCAATAGGTGCTGCCCTCGGCCAGCTTGTCGGTGACCACCGAATAGGTGTCCTGATATTCGATGCGATGCGGAATGGCATGGCTGTCGAGATAGTCGGGCAATATGTGCTTGGGAAAGTTCGGCTGGCCCTGGTCGAGATTGCAGGCCAACAGCTCGACCGGCAGCAGCCCGCGCCATTTGAGATCGAGCAGCACGGCAAGCAGGCCGTAGGAATCCTTGCCGCCCGACAGAGCGATCAGCCAACGGTCGCCGGGCCTCACCATGGCGAAATCGTCGATCGCCTGGCGGGCAAGCCGCAACAGCCGCTTGCGCAGCTTGTTGAACTCGACGGAGGACGGCACATCGGCAAACAGCGGATGAAAGCCGCCTTCGGTGTCGGCGACCGGTTCGAGTGTTTCGGCGTCTGGCAGCATATTCATGGCGCGTCGGCCCCAAGATCCTGTTGCCGCCCGCAGTAGCGCATCGGACCGAAAACCGAAATCGATTTCGGAATCACGCCGCGGAAAAGGAAACGAAAAAAGAAAAGGCCGCCTCGACGGGCGGCCTTCGATTGTATCGCGACGAACGCGCCGATCAGCGCGAATAGAATTCGACGACCAGGTTCGGTTCCATCTGCACGGCAAACGGAACGTCCGCCAGGCCGGGGATGCGCGTGAAAGCCGCGGTCATCTTGTTGTGATCGGCCTCGATGTAATCGGGCACGTCGCGCTCGGCCAGGCCCACCGATTCCAGCACGATGACCAGCTGCTTCGACTTCTCGCGCACTTCGATGACATCGCCCGGCTTGCAGCGGTACGAGCCGATGTTGACGCGCTTGCCGTTGACGTTGACGTGGCCATGATTGACGAACTGGCGCGCCGCAAAGATGGTCGGCACGAACTTGGCGCGGTAGACGACTGCGTCGAGGCGCGATTCGAGCAGGCCGATCAGGTTCTCCGAGGTGTCGCCCTTGCGGCGGTCCGCCTCTTCATAGACCTTGCGGAACTGCTTTTCCGACACGTCGCCATAGTGGCCCTTCAGCTTCTGCTTGGCGCGCAGCTGCAGGCCGAAATCGGAAAGCTTGCCTTTGCGACGCTGGCCATGCTGGCCGGGGCCGTATTCACGCTTGTTGACCGGGGACTTCGGGCGGCCCCAGATGTTTTCGCCAAGACGGCGGTCGATCTTGTACTTCGCGGATTCGCGCTTGCTCATCGCATTCCCTTTCAAAACAATGCACCCGGAACCTCATGGTCCGGGTGAAGGAAACGCGCCCTCCTCTGGCCTCCGTTTTCGAGACCTGACAGGGTTTTCCACGCAACGCGACGGAAAACCCACGGGACACGTCATTTCAAACAAGACATAGGGAAAGTAAAACCGGCTTCCCAAACGCCTCGCACACATAAAGAAAACCACCGGGCATTGCGGCCCGGTGTTGGTGGGCTGGTTAAACGGAGATTTAACCGCTGTCAAGCTTCTGGCTGGCGCGAATCGCCGAACCGGATAGTGTTACGGTTGTAGAACATGCCGGATGTGGCGGGAGGTTGCGCCAGCGGCATCAGGAAGGGACTGAAGTCAGAGGAGCTGGAATTCGCAATGAAGAAGTTCTTCCTTACGTTGGTAGGCGCCGCGGTGATGGCCGGCACGATGGCGGTCGCGCCCGAGCCGGCGCAGGCCCGGCATTGGCATGGGCACAGGCATCACCAGGTCTGCCGCATCGTGGTCAAGAAGAAGGTGGTGTGGCGCCACGGTCATCGCAAGGTGATCCGCTACAAAGTGCGGCGCTGCGGGTGGGGCTGGAACTGGTAATTTTCGTCCTCGCCCGTAGAGACTTCATGGCCCGCGGCTCAGCCGCGGGCCTTTTATTGACCGGCATCCGCCGTCAGAATGGCCAGTCGATCAGTGTTTCGACTTCTTTTCCGGCAGGCCCTTGCGCTTGGTCTCGGCGAATTCCTCGAGCTGTTTTTCGCTCATGGATTTATACATTCCCTTCGACGCGCCTTTGAGCGCGCCCTTCTTGGTCTCGCCGCGCTTGGCTGACAATGCCGCGCCGGCCGCTTTCTGCTGGGCTTTTGAGGTGGCTGGCATGATGGTTTCTCCCGTTTCCAATGAGAGGAAAACGCATTGTCCGGTGTGATGTTCCCAAAGCGAAAATTGCCTGCGGTCAGGATATCGTCAGGCCAAATCCCTGCATCAGCCGGCGCGTCGGAAAATCGGCGCTGTTCGAGGTGAAGAATGCAAGGTCGGCGCCTTCCGGCAGTGCCTCTCTGCGATAGCGTGCCTCGGTATCGGCAAGCAGCGACAGCGCGCGGCGTGCGATCGCCTCGGCCGGGTCGAGCCAGTCGACCGGCCACGGTGCTGTCTTGCGCATGCGGTTGGCCAAAAACGGATAATGCGTGCAGGCAAGCACGACGATGTCGGTGCGCAGCCCGTCATGCTCGACGAAGCACGGCGCGATCTCGGCGCGCACGGCGTCCTCGTCAACAAAACCGTCGCGCATATAGGCTTCGGCCAATGCAGCCAGCCTGTCGCTGCCGACCAGGCGGACATGGCATTTCTGCGCCCATTTGCTGATCAGGTCGCGCGTGTACTGGCGCTTGACGGTGCCGGGCGTCGCCAGAACCGAAACCAGGCCCGAGCGCGTGCGTTCCGCCGCCGGCTTGATGGCCGGCACGGTGCCGACGAAAGGGTGGCCGGGAAACCTCTCGCGCAAGGCATCGATGACCAGTGTCGAGGCGGTGTTGCAGGCGATGACCGAAATGGCCGGCGAAAACCGGTCGAGCAGCCTGGCGAACAACTCCAGGATATGTGTTCTCAGCGCCGGCTCCTCCCAGCCGCCGAAGGGGAACGCCGCGTCGTCGGCGACATAGATGAAGCGGCGGTCAGGCATCAGCACGCGCGCCTCACGCAGCACGGTGAGGCCGCCAATGCCGGAATCGAACATCAGGATCGGACGGGCGCTCGATGGATCGGTCATTGTCATTGAGTCACTAAGGGCTGGGAATCACTAAGGGCTGGGAATCACAAACGAGATCACGAGGGAGGCCCGGCCCATGCTTTCTGCTTCGGCCAATGATGCTTTATCCCGGCCGCTTCTATGTGGAACCATCATGGCCTTGATGCGGCGAGCCGGTCACACAAGGCCGCGCTTGCCGAAGCCGCCGGGCCGCGGCCGGCCGTTCGCCGGAGATGCAGGTTGAGATGCAGGGTGGTTCGACGGCACCGGCGCGGCCCGCGTGGCGTAGGCTGGAGCCTGGGCCGTCACGCCGGCGACTGACTCTGAATAGGGCGCCCCGCGACCGCGCAGCGGCCCGGGCGGGTCGAAATCGTCGAAACTCAGGGATGACGCCATATCCGAAGAGCCGCCACCCGCCGGCTTGCCCGCCAAGATGACGGCCCACAGCCCGACAAGAGCTAATCCCAGCAGGTTAAGGCCGGAATGCGAATCTTCGCCGTCGAATTTTACGACAAGAACAGTACCGGCCTGCAGGATCGCGAACAGCGTCGAGAACACGATATACGACCAAAGGATCCAACCCGACCCTTGCGCGTCGCGGCTTCGACGCCAGGCGAAATTCGCGCGGAACAGAACGATCACCAGCGAGGTAACGAGAACAGCCGCGGCCAGCCCTTCCCTGGAAGGACCGGGTTTCGAATTGGCCAAACCCTCGAAGCCGACGGTCCCCACGACGCACAGCACAAAGGTCACGATTTCCGCAACCAGCAAGGCCGCGGAATAGAAGAAAAAGCGAAGACGCCCGATATTTGAATTGAACATCGAAAGGATCCATCGTTTTCCAGACAATGGATCACACCAAATAACATTCGGTTACTGGTGAGGTATGGGCAGTTCCGAGGCTAGTCTTTGTCTTTCGCCCTCGCAGCGCGTGCCGCGGCCGCCGGGAGCCGCCTTGGATCGTCGCCGGGCGATCCGTCGCCGCGCGGCATGGCCGGCGAGAACCTGTCCAGCGATGATATGATGCCGCGCAGCACCTTGAGCTCCGGCTCAGCAAAGCCGGGGCGGGTCAGCACTGCACGCAAATTGTCGACCATCTTCGGCTTCTTCGCTGCCGGGCGGAAATAGCCGCGCGCCTCCAGTGCACCTTCCAGATACGCAAACAGGCCGTGCAATTCTTCCTTGGCAGCCGGCGGCATTTCGGGGCCGGAGAAGTTGGTCCTGGTCTCGTCTTCCAGGCCGGACTTCATCCATTCATAGGACATCAGCAGGGCAGCCTGGGCGATGTTGAGCGAGGAGAAGGCTGGATCGACGGGGAAAGTGACGATCTCGTCGGCAAGGCCGACCTCGTCATTATAGAGGCCGAAGCGCTCGCGGCCGAACAGGATGCCGGTGCGCTGGCCGGCCCGCTGCCGCGCGCGCAGCGCCCTGCCCGCCTCGACCGGACCGCGCACCGGCTTGAAATTGTCGCGCGCGCGCGCCGTGGTGGCGAAGACGAAGTTCAAATCGGCAATCGCCGAGGCGAGGTCATCGAACACCGTGACTGCATCGATGACGTGGTCGGCGCGGCTTGCGGCGGCACGCGCCTTCTCGCTCGGCCAGCCGTCGCGCGGATTGACGAGCCGCAGCTCGGTAAGGCCGAAATTGGCCATGGCGCGCGCAACCATGCCGATATTCTCGCCGAGCTGCGGCTCGACCAGGATGATCGCCGGTCCGGACGCTGGAGTTCCGGAGGCAAGAGGGGTGGCGGGATCCTGGGTAGCGGCCATGGTTGTCAGTGAACTGCTGTTTGCGGCATTTCGCAGTCCCCTGCCACATTTGGCGGCGAAAATGAAGCTTTCGCAAGGAATGCCGACACTACGGCGCGGTTCGCCGTTTGCGCGGCCAAAAAGCCTTTGATATACGGGCCGCATCCCAGGGCCGGCAGCCGTGCGGGCAAGGCCGTTCCGTTCCCCAAAAGTGAGGCATTCTTTCCATGGCGAAGATCAAGGTGGCGAACCCGGTCGTCGAACTCGACGGCGACGAGATGACCCGCATCATCTGGCAGTTCATCAAGGACAAGCTGATCCACCCTTATCTCGACCTCAAGCTCGAATATTACGACCTCGGCATCGAGCACCGCGACGCCACCAACGACCAGGTGACCATCGATTCGGCCAATGCCATCAAGAAATACGGCGTCGGCGTGAAATGCGCGACGATCACGCCCGACGAGCAGCGCGTCGAGGAATTCAAGCTGAAAAAGATGTGGAAGTCGCCGAACGGCACCATCCGCAACATCCTCGGCGGCACCATCTTTCGCGAGCCGATCATCATGAAGAACGTGCCGCGGCTGGTGCCCGGCTGGACCAAGCCGATCATCGTCGGCCGCCACGCCTTCGGCGACCAGTACCGCGCCACCGACTTCCGCTTCCCCGGCAAGGGCAAGCTGACAATCAAATTCGTCGGCGAGGACGGCCAGGTGATCGAGCACGATGTGTTCGACGCACCCGGCGCCGGCGTCGCCATGGCCATGTACAATCTCGACGAATCGATCCGCGAATTCGCCCGCGCCTCCCTGAACTATGGGCTGCTGCGCAATTACCCCGTCTACCTCTCGACCAAGAACACCATCCTCAAAGCCTATGACGGCCGCTTCAAGGACATCTTCCAGGAGGTCTACGAGGCGGAGTTCGAAGCAGAATTCAAAGCGAAGAAACTCTGGTACGAGCACCGGCTGATCGACGACATGGTGGCCTCCAGCCTGAAATGGTCGGGTGGCTATGTCTGGGCCTGCAAGAATTATGACGGCGACGTGCAGTCCGACACGGTGGCGCAAGGCTTCGGCTCGCTCGGCCTGATGACCTCGGTGCTGATGACGCCGGACGGCAAGACCGTCGAGGCGGAAGCCGCGCACGGCACCGTCACCCGCCACTATCGCCAGCACCAGAAGGGCGAGGAGACCTCGACCAATTCGATCGCCTCGATCTTTGCCTGGACGCGCGGCCTCGCGCACCGCGCCAAGCTCGACGACAATGCCGAACTGAGGCGCTTTGCCGAGACGCTGGAAAGGGTCTGCATCCAGACGGTCGAGTCCGGCTTCATGACCAAGGACCTGTCGCTGCTGATCGGCCCCGACCAGCCATGGCTTTCGACCACCGGCTTCCTCGACAAGATCGACGAGAATTTGCAGAAAGCGATGGCCTGAGCCCAACCGGCATGGGCAAGCCCGTCGTCTACGGCGCGGACTACAGCGTCTATGTGCGCATCGTGCGGCTGGTGCTGGAGGAAAAGGGCGTCGGCTACGAGCTCGTGCCCGTCGACATCTTTGCCGCGGACGGCATTCCCGGCTGGTATTTCGAGCACCAGCCGTTCGGCCGCATCCCGGCCTTCGAGCATGACGGCTTTCGCCTCTACGAGACCGGCGCGATTGCCCGTTATGTCGACGAAGCCTTTGGCGGCCCGGCGCTGCAACCGGTCGAAGCCCGGCCTCGAGCACGCATGAACCAGATCACCGGCCTGCTCGACGCCTATGCCTACAGGACCATGGTCTGGGATGTCGCTGTCGAGCGGCTGGAAACAACGCCGCCCGACGAAGCGGTGATCGCCAACGGGTTGCGGCAGGCAAGAACGGCATTGCAGGCGCTCTCCTCGCTGAAAGCTGAAGGGCCTTGGCTGTTGGGAACGGACCTGACGCTGGCCGACCTGCACGCCGCAGCGATCATCGGCTATTTCGTCAAGGTCGCCGAGGGACAAGCCCTGCTGGCCGAGTTTGCCGAGATCCAGAATTGGTGGACCCGCATTGCGGCGCGTGCGAGCGTTGCCGGCAGGCTGACTTAACTCTCGAGCGCATTCATGGCCAACTCTCACCAGGACGCACTGACGGTGGCCAGAATAGTCAGAGTCAACCACGCCGGCGAGTACGGCGCGATCAGAATCTATTCGGCACAGATTCTTGTCGCGAAGCGTTTCTGGCCGGACTGCGTGCCGTCTTTGTCGGAGATGCTTGGGCACGAGCGCACCCATTGCGCGTCTTTCCATGCAGCCATGCCACTGCGAAATTCCCGACCGTGTCGCGTGATGCAATTCTGGAGCTGGGGCAGGCTGGCTGCTGGGTTTCCTCACTGCCCTGCTCGGCCCGCAAGGCGTCTGGGCCTGCACCGCAGCTGTCGAAGCGGCGGTGCACCGCCATCTCGATGATCAGCTGTTCTTTCTCACCGGACGCGATCACGAGTTGCACGGCATCATCCTGTCCATCCGCGAAGAAGAGCTTGCCCATCTCCGTCACGCCGAAGAGCAGCTGACCTCGCCTGGACCGTTGCTGAACCGCCTGCGCGCAGCGATCTCCGTTACCACCGACTGCCTGATTTGGCTGTCGACCTGGGGGACTCGACGCGAATGACGCGTGCCCTGAAGGCATCAAGGCATCTCTGATGAGCGCTATGCCGTTCTAGCGCCGCCCCTTTGGGGCCACTGCCCTGCGCCATCGGGCCGCCGCCGGGCCCAAACGCCATACCGTGATCTGGACACCTGGCTCAGGCGAAGCAGCCACCGAATTGGCAAGCCGCTCAATCGGGAAGGTAGATCTCCGCCTTCATGAAGGTCTTCGCACGGCCTGTGATCAGCACGCGATCTCCGGCCAGTTCGCATAGCAAATGCCCGCCGCGCTGCGAGCATTGGAATGCCGACAGATGCGTCTTGCCGAGTTTTTCAGCCCAATAAGGCACCAGCGTCGCATGAATGGAGCCGGTTACCGGATCCTCGGGAATGCCCGCCCCGGGCACGAAGTAACGGGAGACGAAATCGTGGGCTCGCCCAGGCGCGGTAATGACCAGGCCGAGAGGATGAAAACGTCCGATCCTGAGCAGATCGGGAACGAAAGATCGGACGGTTGTCTCGTCGGCAAGCTCGACAAACAGGTTCTCGAAATTGCGGAAGCTCGCAACCGGCCGCTGAGGCAATATCGCTTGCAGCGCCGAGTTCAGCTCTTCCTCGACGGGCTGCGGCGGAAAACAAGGCAGATCGAGCTGATAGCCCCCTTCCCACCGGGAAACCCGCAGCTCGCCGACCCGGGTGGCGAAGGCCATTTCGCCCTGACCATTGTATTCCGTAGCCAGCACATGGGCGGCCGCAAGAGTGGCGTGGCCGCAGAAGTCGACTTCGTGGACCGGCGTGAACCAGCGCAAATCCCAACCTTTGCCATTCGGCCGCACAAACGCGGTTTCAGCAAGATTGTTTTCGTTGGCGATGGCCTGCATTACCTGCTCCGACAGCCATTCCTCTAAAAGGAGAACGGCGGCAGGGTTACCCTGGAAGGCCCGTTCGGCAAAGGCATCGACCTGATACATCGTCAGCGTCGGCATATCGGCCCTCAGAGATATCCGCTGGGCGGCGCGCCATTTCGGCCGTGCCGCCCCCGGTGCAGGTTCACGCCGCTTCGAGAGCCGCTTTCACCGCAGCGATCGCGTCTTCGGCCTTCGAGGCGTCCGGGCCGCCGGCCTGAGCCATATCGGGTCGCCCGCCGCCGCCCTGCCCGCCCAATGCCGCGGACGCGACGCGCACCAGATCGATGGCGTTGAAGCGGCCGGTCAGATCATCGGTGACGGCGACGACGACGCTCGCCTTGTTGTCCTCGCCGGCGCCGACAAAGACGACGATGCCGGAGCCGAGGGACTTCTTGCCGGCATCGGCCAACGGCTTAAGATCCTTTGGCGAGACGCCCGATACCGCCTTGCCGAGAAAACCGACACCGGCAATGGTTTCGTTTTCCGCAGGCACACCGGCTGGCGAGCGATCGCCCAGCGCCAGCTTCTTGCGCGCCTCTGTCAGCTCCTTTTCGAGCTTCTTGCGCTCGTCGAGCAGCGCCTCGACGCGGGCCGGCACATCGGCCGGCGAAATCTTCAGCGCGGCGGCGGCCGCCTTCAGCCGCTTGTCCTGTTCGTCGAGATGCTTTCTGGCCGCCTCGCCGGTCAACGCCTCGATGCGGCGCACGCCGGCAGCGACCGCGCTGTCGGACAGGATGCGCACCAGGCCGATATCGCCGGTCGCCCTGACATGCGTGCCGCCGCATAGCTCGACCGAATAAGGCCGGTTGGCCTTGGCGCCATGCAAGCCCGTGCCCATCGAAACGACGCGCACTTCATCGCCATATTTCTCGCCAAACAGCGCCATGGCGCCTTCGGCAATGGCGTCGTCGACAGACATCAGCCGCGTGGTTACAGGGCCGTTCTGAACGACGATCTCGTTTGCCATGCGCTCTACCTCTTCGAGCTCGTCAGGCGAGATCGGCTTGTTGTGGGAGATGTCGAAGCGCAGACGCTCGGGCGCAACCAGCGAGCCCTTCTGCGCCACATGGGTACCCAGCACCTCGCGCAGCGCCTCATGGATCAGATGCGTGGCGGAATGGTTCGCGCGCAGCCTGGAGCGACGCGCGTGGTCCACCTTCAGCTCGACGGTCGCGCCCGTCTTGACCGTGCCGGTAGCCACCTTGCCGAGATGGACGAAAAGCCCATCGGCCTTCTTCTGGGTATCGGATATCTCGATCGAGAACCCGTCGCCCGAAATGACGCCGGTGTCGCCCATCTGGCCACCGGACTCGCCATAGAACGGCGTCTGGTTGACAACCACGGCAACGGCGTCACCTTTGCCGGCGCTGTCGACGGTCTTGCCGTCCCTGACCAGCGCCTGGATGAGGCCTTCCGCCTGCTCGGTCTCATAGCCGAGGAACTCGGTGGCGCCGGCGTTCTCGCGCACCGGAAACCATACCGTCTCGGTCGCCACGTCGCCGGAGCCGGCCCAGCTTTTGCGCGCCTCCGCCTTCTGCCGCTCCATCGCCTCGGTGAAGCCGGCAAGGTTGACCGAGATGTTGCGCTGGCGCAGCGCGTCCTGCGTCAGATCGAGCGGAAAGCCATAGGTGTCGTAGAGCTTGAACGCTGTCTCGCCATCCAGCATGTCGCCGGAGGCCAGCTTTTCCGTCGCCTCGGAAAGCAAGCCCAAGCCGCGCACCAGCGTCTTGCGGAAACGAGTTTCCTCAAGCTTCAGCGTTTCGGTGATCATCTGTTCGCCGCGCACCAGTTCCGGGTAGGCTTGACCCATCTCGCGGACCAGTGCCGGCACCAGGCGCCACATCAGCGGATCGCGGGCGCCGAGCAACTGCGCGTGGCGCATGGCGCGGCGCATGATGCGACGAAGCACGTAGCCGCGTCCTTCGTTGGACGGCAGCACGCCGTCGGCGACCAGGAAGCAGGACGAACGCAAATGGTCGGCGATGACACGGAACGATGCGACGGTGCCCGCATCCGGACCTTTGCCAAGCGCCGACGACGCAGCGTCGATCAGGTGGCGGAACAGGTCGGTTTCGAAGACGCTTTCAACCCCTTGCAGGATGGATGCCATGCGCTCGAGGCCCATGCCTGTGTCGATCGACGGACGCGGCAGGTCGACGCGCTCGTCCTTCGTCACCTGTTCGTACTGCATGAACACCAGGTTCCAGAATTCAAGGAAACGGTCGCCATCCTCCTCGGGGCTGCCGGGAGGGCCGCCCCAGATATGCTCGCCGCGGTCGATGAATATCTCCGAACACGGCCCGCAAGGTCCAGTGTCGCCCATTGCCCAGAAATTGTCCGAAGTCGCGATGCGGATGATGCGATCGTCCGAAAGGCCGGCGATCTTCTTCCAGTACGAGGCCGCCTCGTCGTCGGTGTGGTAGACGGTGACCAGCAGCTTGTCCTTCTTCAGCCCGAACTCCCTGGTGATCAGGTTCCAGGCAAGCTCTATGGCCCGCTCCTTGAAATAGTCGCCGAAGGAGAAATTGCCGAGCATCTCGAAGAAGGTCAGGTGGCGCGCGGTGTAGCCGACATTGTCGAGGTCGTTGTGCTTGCCGCCGGCGCGAACACTCTTCTGGGCGGTCGTGGCGCGCGAATACGGCCGCTTCTCCAGACCGGTGAAAACGTTCTTGAACTGCACCATGCCGGCATTGGTGAACATCAGCGTCGGGTCGTTGCGCGGCACCAGCGGGCTTGACGCGACGACCTCGTGACCTTCCTTGCGAAAATAGTCGAGAAATGCCGACCGGATCTCGTTGACGCCACTCATGAATACTGCCTTTTCGAGAGAACCGCCGGCTGCCGGCGGAAAATAGACATGGCCTTTTAGCGGTCGCACCGCAGCCTGTCCAGAAACACCAAATGGGCTCAAATCCCGGCTTTCACCAGCGCCTTGAAATGCGTCTGCCTCGCCGTCAAACGCGAACCGCCGGCCCTGGGCCGGCGGTTCGAAACGCATCGATTACGCAAACTCAAAATCAAAACATCAAATCGAAACCTGGCTGAGGCTCAGCGAGGCGTCGCTTGCCCTACATCACCCCAGCGTCGTCCTCGAAACCGTCATCGCTGCTTTCGGAGCCGCCGTTCTCAAGGAATTTCTCAGCGATCAGCCCGGCATTCTGCCGGAGCGCCAGCTCGATCTCGCGCGCCGTGTCGGGATTGTCGCGCAGGAACAGTTTTGCGTTTTCGCGGCCCTGGCCAAGACGCTGCGAATTGTAGGAGAACCAGGCGCCCGACTTTTCGACCACGCCCGCCTTGACGCCGAGATCGACCAGCTCGCCGGTCTTGGAGACGCCCTCGCCATACATGATGTCGAACTCGACCACCTTGAAGGGCGGCGCCAGCTTGTTCTTGACGACCTTGACGCGGGTCTGGTTGCCGACGACCTCGTCGCGATCCTTGACCGAGCCGATGCGGCGGATGTCGAGGCGGACCGAGGCATAGAATTTCAACGCATTGCCGCCGGTCGTCGTCTCGGGCGAACCGAACATGACGCCGATCTTCATGCGGATCTGGTTGATGAAGATGACCATGGTGTTGGAGCGCGAGATCGAGGCGGTGAGCTTGCGCAGTGCCTGGCTCATCAGGCGGGCCTGCAGGCCGGGCAGCGAATCGCCCATCTCGCCTTCGATTTCCGCCCGCGGCGTCAACGCCGCCACCGAATCGACCACCAGCACGTCGATGGCGCCGGAGCGCACCAGCGTGTCGCAGATCTCCAGCGCCTGCTCGCCGGTATCGGGCTGCGAGATCAAAAGGTTTTCGAGATCGACGCCGAGCTTGCGGGCATAGACCGGGTCGAGCGCGTGCTCGGCATCGACGAAGGCGCAGATGCCGCCCTTCTTCTGGGCTTCGGCCACCGTGTGCAGCGCCAGCGTCGTCTTGCCCGAGCTTTCCGGCCCGTAGATCTCGACGATGCGGCCGCGCGGCAGGCCGCCGACGCCAAGCGCGATGTCCAGCCCAAGCGAGCCGGTCGGCACCGTCTCGATCTCGACGACCTGCTCGTTCGCGCCGAGCCGCATGATCGAGCCCTTGCCGAAGGCACGCTCGATTTGCGACAGCGCCGCATCCAGAGCCTTTGATTTGTCCACCGCTTTGTCCTCTACAAGCCGCAAAGAATTCTGAGCCATGATACATCACCCCGTGGTCGTCAATGGAGGCCGGACAATCCCGCAATCCTTAAAAGAATGTACCTCATTTGTTCTCATTTGTCAATGAGCACCAAGGGTTTGAAAAATAACGCATATCCCTATTTGTTCTATTTTTGTTTCGCAATTATTGCTTCGGATGTATCTCACCTCGCATGCGGCGCCGTTGCCGTTACCGACCGAATCGGACCCGCGATTGCAGGGTTCCGCCCGGCGACCTAGTCTCCCCGGGCAACAGCTAAAGGGCATTTTGACGGCATGATCAAATCCCCGACGATCCTGGCCGTGGGCGGCGCCTATATCGAGCGGCGCGGCCGGGTTGCCGGCGCCTTCGTGCCGGCCGCTTCCAACCCCGGCACGATGCGCGAGCATGTCGGCGGTGCCGTCTTCAACGCCTTGCGCTTTGCGGTGCGACGCGGCGCCTCGGCCGCGCTGCTTTCGGTGCGCGGCGGCGATGCCCTTGGCGACACGGTTTTACGCGCCGTCACCGAGGCCGGCATTACCGACCTGTCGGCGGTGTTCCTCGACCGAGCAACGCCAAGCCATACGATGCTGATCGACAGCGACGGCGGGCTGATCGCCGGCCTTGCCGACATGGTGCTCTACGAGCTGGCGCTTCCCAAGCAGATCCGCCGTGCCAAGGTGCGGGAAGCGATCGGTTCGGCCGACGCGGTGCTGTGCGACGCCAACCTGCCGTCGACCGCGCTGGAGCGGCTGGCGGCACTCGCCGCCGGCAAGCCGGTGTTTGCGCTTGCGGTCTCGCCCAACAAAGCGGCGCGGCTGACGCCGGTGCTCGACCGTCTGGCGATGGCCTTCATGAACCGGCGCGAGGCCGGCATGCTCGCCGGCGTCCAAATCGATCAAGGCATCGTCGACGGCCTGAGACGCGCCGGGCTGAAAAGCGGCGTGATCACCGCCGGCGACGAACCAGTGCTCGGTTTCGACGAATTGGGCGCGTTCTCGATCTCGCCACCGCCGCTGCAAAAGCGGACCGATGCTGCCGGCGCCGGCGACGCATTGGCAGGCGCCACGATCGCTGCCCTGCTGCGCGGCCTGACGCTGTGCGCGGCACTGCGCGAAGGCATTGCCGCAGCTATGCTCGTCGTCGAGAGTGCCGCCTTCACCAGCGCTGGCTTTGCCGAAGCGCTGGCGCTCGTGCCCGAGGCGCGGGACCTGGCATGAAGTGCGGCCCGGAATTGCCGAAGCATGACGCAGCCTATTTGCCGGCGCGCCGTCCTGCCTCGTAGGCGCGGCGCGCCCAGATCGCCATCTCGTCGGGATCGTCGAACGCGCTGTCGGGAACGCTCCAATAGGGCATCGACACGAGCTTGCCGTGGCGCGAGCCGGTATAGGTCCATTGCCGGCAGCCGGCCGCTTCGAATTCCGGGGCGCTTTCGGCGTCGGCCTTCAGCATCAATTCGCCACCGATGACGATGGCGACGATGACGCCGTCGAAATAGATGCCCCTGCCGCCGAACAGCTTGCGGATACTGACCGGGCCGAGGCCTTCGAAAAGCTCTTCTATGCGCTCGTTGTCCATGCGGCGATCATGTCACCCGGATTTCCCCTTGTCATCGCCGCAACCGGCGCCATCCTGACAAAGTTCAAATCACTTTCGTCGGAGTTTCTCATGCCGCTTCTGCTCAAAGGGTCCTGCCGGTGCAATGCCGTGCGTTTCGAGGTGGAAAGCCACACGCCGGTGCCGTTCATGCTGTGCTACTGCTCGATCTGCCGCAAGCAGCAGGGCGGCGGCGGTTTTGCCATCAATCTCGGCGCCGATTACGAGACGCTGAAAATCCAGGGCAAGCGCCATCTCGGCGTCTACCGCGCCGAGATCGAGGACGACGAGCACCCGCAACGCGAGACCTCGACCGGCGAGCGGAACTTCTGCATGAAATGCGGGACGGCACTCTGGCTCTACGATCCGACCTGGCCGGAGCTGGTGCACCCCTTCGCCTCGGCGATCGACACAGACCTGCCAAAGCCGCCGGAGAAGGTGCATCTGATGCTGAAATACAAGGCGAACTGGGTCGAGCCCGACATCGGCAAGGGCGACAAGGTTTTCGATGTCTACCCGGAGGAGTCGATCGCAGACTGGCACAAGCGAACGGGGATGTGGGTGGATTAGCGTTCTTCTCCCCGTCGCTATACGGGGAGAAGATGCCGGCAGGCAGATGTGGGGCGGCGCAAACATTGCGAACGCTCGGCCCCTCATCCGGCCCTTCGGGCCACCTTCTCCCCGTATAGTGACGGGGAGAACGAAAACGTCAGGCCGAAGCGCGCGCCTCGGCCAGTGCCTTCAGATCAGCCGGCTTCAATTCGACCGATTCGCCGCAGCCGCAGGCCGAGCTCTGGTTCGGATTGCGGAAGGTGAAACCGGTGCGCAGCGTCGTCTGCTCGAAATCCATCTCGGTGCCGAACAGGAAAAGTGCCGCCTCCGGCGCGACATAGACATGGGCGCCATCGCGCTCGATATGGTCGTCCTTGGTGTTCGGCTCGGTCACCAGATCGACCGTATATTCCATGCCGGCGCAGCCGCCCTTCTTGATGCCAAGGCGGATGCCATGCGCATTCTCACGGGTCGCGACGATCTCGCGCACCCGGTCGGCAGCCTTTTCGGTCATCGTGATGACGGCGAAGCGTCCCATGTCTTTCCTTCTCCATTCTTTGCAGGTTCAAGGCCTGCCGAATGATTCCTCACCTAAAATGGTGAAGTTTTGTACCCGGCGCAAGTGCGCCAGCCTCTGTCTGGTCGGATGCTAATACCAGCCCACCGCCACCTGTGCCTCTTCCGACATGCGGTCGGGCGACCAGGGGGGATCGAAGGTCATGTTGACCTCGACGCCGGAAACGCCTTCGACGGCGCCGACGGCATTTTCGACCCAACCCGGCATTTCGCCGGCCACCGGGCAGCCGGGCGCGGTCAGCGTCATGTCGATCTTGACCGAGCGGTCGTCCTCGATGTCGATCTTGTAGACCAGGCCGAGCTCGTAGATGTCGGCCGGGATTTCCGGGTCGTAGACCGTCTTCAGCGCCGAGACGATGTCGTCGGTCAGCCGCGCCAATTCGTCGGCGGGGATTGTCGATCCGGAAACCGCCGCATTGGTCGTCGCTTCCGAATTGGTCTCGGCGGTGTGGCTGGCATCATCCATGATCGTCACCCGAAGAATTTTCGCGCTTTTTCCAGCGCATCGGCCAAAGCATCGACTTCGGCCCTGGTATTATACATGCCGAACGACGCCCTGCATGTGGATGTTACGCCGAAGCGTTTCAACAGCGGCTGGGCGCAATGCGTGCCGGCGCGGACCGCCACGCCCTGCCGGTCGATGACCATCGACACGTCATGGGCATGGATACCCTGCAGCTCGAACGAGATGATGGCGCCCTTGCCGGGCGCATCGCCGAAGATGCGCAGCGAGTTGATGGCGCGCAGTTTTTGATGCGCATAGTCCTTCAAATCGGCCTCGTGCGCGGCGATGCGCTCGCGGCCGATCTTTTCCATGTATTCGAGCGCGGCACCAAGCCCGATTGCCTGCACGATCGGCGGCGTGCCGGCCTCGAAACGGTGCGGCGGATCGTTGTAGGTGACGATGTCTTGCGTCACCTCCTCGATCATCTCGCCGCCGCCCATGAACGGGCGCATGCGCTCCAGAATATCCTTCTTGCCATAGAGCACGCCGATGCCCGACGGGCCATAGACCTTGTGGCCGGTGAAGACGAAGAAATCGCAGTCGAGATCCTGCACGTCGATCGGCATATGCACGGCGCTCTGGCTGCCGTCGACCAGCACCGGAATGCCGCGCGCGTGCGCGATGCGCACGATCTCCTTCATCGGCGTCACCGTGCCCAGCGCGTTCGACATATGGGTTATGGCGACCAGTTTTGTCCGATCGGTCAGCCGCTTTTCGAATTCCTCGATGTGAAAAACGCCGAGATCGTCGACCGGTACCCAGACCAGCTTCGCGCCCTGCCGCTCGCGGATGAAATGCCACGGCACGATGTTGGAATGATGCTCCATGATCGACAGCACGATCTCGTCGCCTTCGCCGATATTCGGCATGCCGAAACCATAGGCGACCGTGTTGATCGCCGCCGTGGTATTCGAGGTGAAGACGATGTTGTCGGTGCTCGGCGCATTGAGGAAACGGCGCACCGTCTCGCGAGCCTTCTCATAGGCGTCGGTCGCGGCATTCGACAGGAAATGCAGGCCACGATGGACGTTGGCATATTCCTGGGAATAGGCGTGCTGGATAGCGTCGAGCACCGCCTGTGGCTTCTGCGCCGAGGCGCCATTGTCGAGATAGACCAGCGGTTTGCCGTAGACTTGCCGCGACAGGATCGGGAAGTCGCGGCGGATCGCCTCGACGTCATAGGGGATGTTTTCGACTTTCTGGTCCATTACAAGCTCTCTCGAGGCACCGCCTCATTCTGTCCAGCACCCCTCATCCGACCGAGCTTCGCTCGGCCACCTTCTCCCACAAGGGGAGAAGGAAGAGCGCCTCTCCTTCTCCCCTTGTGGGAGAAGGTGGCGCCGAAGGCGACGGATGAGGGGTGTTGGCACCAACCCCTCAGTCACCTCTACCCGTGCGTCAAAAACCAATCGTCGAGCCGTGCTTCCAGCGCCTCGACGATGGCCTCGTCGTCCAGTTCCTCGATCACTTCGGCGACGAAGGCCTTGACCAGCAAGCCGCGCGCGGTCTTCTCGTCGACGCCGCGCGCCATTAGGTAGAACAGATGGCTGTGGTCGATCTCGGTGACGGTCGCGCCATGGCCGCAGACGACGTCGTCGGCGAAGATTTCGAGCTCCGGCTTGGTCGAGAACTCGCCGTCGTCCGACAGAAGCAGCGTGTTGCAGGCCATCTTGGCGTTGGTCTTCTGCGCATATTGGTGGACGTTGATGCGGCCCTGGAAGACGCCGCGCGCCTTGCCGGTCACCACATTGCGGATGACTTCGGTCGAGGCTGTGTGCGGTACGGCGTGGTCGAGCACCATAGTGACATCGGTATGGGTATCGCCGGCGAGCAGATTGATGCCGCGCAAGGTGAATTCGGCGCCCTCGCCGGTCGTCTTCACAACGACCTCCTGGCGCACCAGCTTGCCGCCGGCATTCATGACGAACAGCGTCAGTTTCGAATTCTTGCCGAGATGCGCCTTGAACTGGGCAAGGTGCGTCGCCGTATCCGGATGCTCCTGCACGATGAGCCATGTCACTTCGGCGCCCTCGCCAAGCACAAGCTGGCTGACCGAACTGACCAGCGCCGCCCCCTCGCCTGCCTGGCGCTCGACGACGACAGCCTTGGCGCCGGCGCCGACACGGACGGCCAGGCGTACATGCGTCTGTCCACCGGCCTGCAAATTCTGCAATTCGATCGGCTTTTCCAGTTGGGCACCGTCGGCGATGTCGACGAAATAGCCGTCGGCGACAAAGGCAGTGTTGAGCGCGCCGATGGCGTCGTCGCTGCCATAGGAATCCAGCCCCGGGGCGATGCTGCCGTCGGTCAGCTTCTCCGACAGGCGCTGCACGGCAACGCCTTCGATACCGGGCAGTTTCGTACTCGAAACGCCGTTCAGCACCGGCAAAACCGAGGAGCCTTCGACGATCGGCGCAATGGCTTTCGCGACCGCTGCCGGATCGAAGTCCGGCACCGAGGTCAGCAGCCGGCGCAGGTCCGTATAGTGCCAGGATTCGATGCGCCGCGTCGGCAGGCCGCTCTTGATCGCCTCGATGGCGTCGTCGCGCTTCAGCATCACCGCGCCGTCGCCAGGCAGCAGCGACAGCCGCTCGCCAAAGGCGTCGATCAGCGCCGTTTCGGCCAATGTTCGCTGGGGTGTCGTGTGCATATTCATCAGTTTCGTCCCGCCTTCCGGCATCTCACGCGGCTTGCCCGATCACGCCGGCATAGCCATTGGCCTCGAGATCGAGCGCCAGCGACTTGTCGCCCGACTTGATCACCTGGCCCCTGTAGAGCACGTGCACCGTATCCGGCACGATGTATTGGAGCAGGCGCTGGTAGTGGGTTATGACGACAATGGCCCTATCCGGCGAGCGCAGCGTGTTGACGCCGTCCGCGACGATCTTCAGCGCATCGATATCGAGTCCGGAATCGGTCTCGTCGAGGACACACAGCTTCGGCTCGAGCAGCTTCATCTGCAGGATCTCGGCGCGCTTCTTCTCGCCGCCGGAAAAGCCGACATTGAGCGGCCGCTTCAGCATCGCCATGTCCATGTTGAGCGAGGCGGCCGCTTCCTTCACGCGCTTGAGGAATTCCGGGATTTTCAGCGGCTCCTCGCCGCGCGCCTTGCGCTGCTCATTCATCGCAACTTTCAGGAATTCCATCGTCGCCACGCCCGGTATCTCCATCGGATACTGGAAAGCGAGAAAGATGCCGGCGGTAGCGCGCTCGGCCGGATCCATGTCGAGGATCGACTGGCCGTTGTAGAGGATGTCGCCCTCGGTGACCTCATAATCCTCGCGCCCGGCAAGGATATAGGACAGCGTCGATTTTCCCGAGCCGTTCGGCCCCATGATGGCCGCGACTTCACCGGCCCTGACCGTCAGGTTCAGGCCGCGAATGATCTCGGTGCCGTCATCGACGATACGGGCATGGAGGTTTCTGATTTCAAGCATTATTTTCCACTTTCTTGTTCGCGGTGCCCGGCCTGCGACGGAACTTTTCTAAAAGCTCGAAAAGCGCGTACAAACTTGCTGGTGACCAACATCCAGCTAAAAAACCCAGCCGCGCTTAAGCCTGCAATCGAACCACCAATAGTTTTTGTCGAACTCAAGCCAAACACTGCGCCTATCAACGCCATCACAGCACCACCAACAGCCAATGTCAGCAAGAGCATCAGAACGGCAAATATCAAGCCTTCTATCCGCTTGAACAAATCCATGATCGCCGTTCCAGTTAACTCACCCAACACTCCCCTCAAGACTAATCCCGATCAGCTTCTGCGCTTCGACCGCGAATTCCATCGGCAGTTGCTGGATGACGTCCTTGACGAAGCCGTTGACGATCAGCGCAATCGCCTCTTCTTCCGGGATGCCACGCTGCATGACGTAGAACTTCTGGTCCTCGGAAATTTTCGAGGTCGTAGCCTCATGCTCGAACTGCGCCGTCGAGTTCTTGGCTTCCATGTAGGGCACGGTGTGTGCGCCGCACTGATCGCCGATCAGCAGCGAGTCGCAATTGGTGAAGTTGCGGGCGTTGGTCGCCTTGCGGTGCGCCGAGACCTGGCCGCGATAGGTATTCTGCGAGAAGCCGGCGGCGATGCCCTTGGAGATGATGCGGCTGGACGTGTTCTTGCCGAGATGGATCATCTTGGTGCCGCTGTCGACCTGCTGGTAGCCGTTCGACACGGCGATCGAATAGAACTCGCCGCTGGAATCGTCGCCGCGCAGGATGCAGCTCGGATATTTCCAGGTGATGGCCGAACCGGTCTCGACCTGCGTCCACGAAATCTTCGAGCGATGGCCGCGGCAGTCGCCGCGCTTGGTGACGAAATTGTAGATGCCGCCCTTGCCTTCGGCGTCGCCGGGATACCAGTTCTGCACCGTCGAATATTTGATCTCGGCATCGTCGAGCGCGATCAGCTCGACCACCGCGGCATGAAGCTGATTCTCGTCGCGCTGCGGCGCCGTGCAGCCTTCGAGATAGGAGACGTAAGCCCCCTCCTCGGCGATGATCAGCGTGCGCTCGAACTGGCCGGTGTTCTTCTCGTTCATGCGGAAATAGGTCGACAGTTCCATCGGGCAGCGCACGCCCTTGGGCACGAAGACGAACGAACCGTCGGTGAACACGGCCGAATTCAGCGTTGCGTAGAAATTGTCGGAGGTCGGCACGACCGAGCCGAGATACTTCTTCACCAGCTCCGGATGCTCGCGGATGGCTTCCGAGATCGAGCAGAAGATGACGCCGGCCTGCGCCAGCTCCTTCTTGAAAGTGGTGACGACGGAGACGGAATCGAACACCGCATCGACGGCGACGCGGCCCGACTTGTAGACGTTGTCGCTGGCTTCCTCGAGCTCCGACGCATCGGTCTTCTGCACGCCGGCGAGGATTTCCTGTTCCCTGAGCGGAATGCCGAGCTTCTCATAGACCTTCAGCAGTTCGGGATCGACCTCGCTGAGCGAAGTCGGCCCCGGCGTGCTCTTGGGCGCGGCGTAATAATGGAGGTCCTGGAAATCGATTTTGGGATAGTGGACGCGCGCCCATTTCGGCTCGTCCAGCGTCAGCCAGCGGCGATAGGCTTCCAGGCGCCATTCCAGCATCCAGGACGGCTCGTCCTTCTTCGCCGAAATGAAGCGGATAATGTCTTCGCTCAGGCCCTTGGGGGCCTTGTCCATCGCGATTTCGGTCTGGAATCCGTATTTATACTGGTCGACATCGATCTTTCGAACTCGATCGATCGTCTCCTGCACAGCAGGCATCAGCGTTCTCCATCCACGCCGGGGTCAAGGCCCGGCAGTTTTCAAACTATGGCACCGCAAACGAGCACCCATCAGGCACCCGAGGCGGCGTACGTTTCATATAGTGCGTTCATGCCGGAAATTCACCCGGCCAAATTCGAACGCACGGCTTCTACCAGGCCGCAAGCCCTACATTTCGTCTGCCGCGCTCAGGCGGCTCGTTCCCTGCTTGCCTTTTCCTTACCGGCTTGGCGCGCGACGATCGTCGCCAGCGCCGAACGAAACAGCTCAATGTCTTCAGCGCTGGTCGCGTGGCCGATGGACACGCGCAACGCGCCGAGGCCGTCACCGTAACCCATGGCTTTCAGCACGTGACTCGGCCCGACTTTGCCCGACGAACAGGCCGATCCGGCCGACAGCGCCACACCGGCCAGGTCGAAGGCAATCTGCGCCGTCTCGGCCTTGATGCCGGCAATAGCGAAGAATGTCGTATTGGCAAGCCTTGGCGCGCCGGTCCCGAAGATTTCGGCGTCCGAAACAAGCGTTTTCACGATCGCCTCGATTTCGTCGCGACGCTGCCGCACCGTTTCGATCGTTTGCAAGCCGGCAGACGCCTCTCGCGCCGCCGCGCCAAACCCGGCAATCGCCGCCAGGTTTTCGGTGCCGCCGCGATGGCCTTTTTCCTGGCCACCGCCGCTGACCAGCGGCTTTGGCATCATCAGGTCCGACGCCGCGACAATGGCGCCGACGCCCTTTGAGCCGCCGATCTTGTGCGAGGAGAGAATCAGATAGTCTGCGTAACCCGCTGACATATCGAGCGGAATGCGGCCCGCCGCCTGCACGGCATCGACAACCAGGATGCCACCCGCCGCCTTGACGATTTCGGCAATGCGGCCAACCGGCTGGATGACGCCGGTCTCGTTGTTGGCGGCGTGTATCGCCACCAGCGGCAAGCCTTCGGCCTTGTCATGCTGGGCGAGAGCCTCGGCCAAAACGTCGAGCCTGGCGACGCCGTCGGTGTCGACGCCGATCCGTGTCACCTGCGCCGCTGGGAAACGCCCGCCGTTCAGCAGGCAAGGATGATCGGCCTCGGACACATAGAGCCGGCTCATACGGACAGCGCCGCGCCCCATCTGCCAGTCCGGCGTCAGCAGCGTCGAGGCCGCTTCCGTCGCGCCGGAGGTGAATACGACATGCTCGGCTTTGGCGTTGACCAGTCGCGCCACGTCGCGCCTGGCGTCCTCGATCAGCCGCCGTGCAGCGCGGCCCTCGGCATGAACCGAGGACGGGTTGGCGGCAACGTCGAGCGCAGCCACCACCGCCGCGCGCGCCGAGGCAAGCAGCGGCGCGCTGGCGTTGTAGTCGAGATAGGCGCGTGCTCCGGCCATTTCCGTCCAACTGGTCCCTTCAAAAGCCGTTCCGCGAAGATAGCGCGTTATTTCCTTGAAATTGCAAGGCAAGACGTCCTATTTACGCGGCTTGCGGCGCGGGTGGCCGAGCCACAATTTTTGGCCGCCCAGTTTTGAACAATTCTAAACTAGCTTCTAGAAAGACGCTCGCCCTGCGTCAAGGCCTAGGGAAGACTGGGGCCAGAGGAAGAGTTGTTCCGGGCGCCGCGCAATTTATGCCAAGTGGAGTATTTCATGCCTGAGGTCATTTTCACCGGTCCGGCCGGCCGCCTGGAGGGTCGTTATCAGCCCTCGAAGGAAAAGAGCGCGCCGATTGCCATCGTCCTGCACCCGCACCCCCAGTTCGGCGGGACGATGAACAACAAGATCGTCTACGACCTCTTCTACATGTTCCAGAAGCGCAATTTCACCACGCTGCGCTTCAATTTCCGCGGCATCGGCCGCAGCCAGGGCGAGTTCGACCACGGCACCGGCGAATTGTCCGACGCCGCCGCGGCGCTCGACTGGGTGCAGTCGCTGCATCCGGATTCCAAGAGCTGCTGGGTTGCCGGCTATTCGTTCGGCTCGTGGATCGGCATGCAGCTTCTGATGCGCCGGCCGGAGATCGAGGGCTTCATCTCGGTCGCGCCGCAGCCCAATACCTATGATTTCTCGTTCCTGGCGCCATGCCCGTCGTCAGGCCTGATCATCCACGGCGACGCCGACAAGGTCGCGCCGCCCAAGGACGTGCAGGGCCTGGTCGACAAGCTGCACACGCAAAAGGGCATTACCATCACCCAGAAGACCCTGCCCGGCGCCAACCATTTCTTTGCCAACCATGCTGAGCTTCTGATCGAGGAATGCGCGGACTACCTCGATCGCCGGCTGGCCGGGGAACTGTCCGACCCACGGCCGAAGCGGCTGAGATAATCGGCGATGTACCAACCGCCTCACTTCCAGGAAACACGGCCGGACGTCCTGCACGGGCTGATCCGGGCGCATCCGCTTGGCCTGCTGGTGTCGAACGGCGTCGAGGGGCCGGTCGCCAACGCGATTCCCTTTCTTCTAGACGCGGATGTGCCACCGAACGGCAGGCTGCGCGCCCATTTGGCCAAAGCCAATCCGCAATGGCGGCTTTTGGCCGACAATCCCCCGGCGCCGGTGCTGGTCGTCTTCCAGGGCGCCAATGCCTATGTGACGCCGTCCTGGTACGAGACCAAGCGTGAAACCGGCAAGGTGGTACCGACCTGGAACTACGCCATCGTCCAGGTGCGCGGCAGCGTCACGGTGATCGAAGACCAGGATTGGCTGGCCGAGCAGATTTCCGATCTGACGATGTCGCAGGAGGGCAGCCGCTCGGCGCCGTGGGCGGTGACCGACGCGCCGGCGCCCTTCATCCAGTCACAGATCAAGGGCATCGTCGGCCTGGAGATCGAAATCACCGAAATCAGCGGCAAATGGAAAGTCAGCCAGAACCGCCCGGCCGCCGACCGCGTCGGTGTCGCCGAGGGGCTCGAGAGCGAGACTGCCGATTCGGCCGACATGGTCCGGCTGGTAAGGTCTTACGGCGGGCTGGACGGCAAGTAATCTGGATTGCTTGCTCGACCGGTTCAGGCCGGTGGCGGGCTCAATCGACCTTGGTCATCGCCGCCTTGCGCTCGTTGGCGATCAGCCAGAGATTGCGGATGTAGATCAACAGGCCCATGGCCTGGCCGGCGATGAACACCGGATCCTGACGCTGGATGGCGTAGATCAGCAGCAGGCCGCCGCCGAACAGCGAAAAGAACCAGAAGGCGATCGGCACGACGCTGCGCTTGGCCTTTTCCGACGCCACCCACTGCACCAGAAAGCGCATGGTGAAGAAGAACTGGGCGACGAAGCCGAGCAGAACCCAAGCATCGAATTGCTTGACGAAAACATCGTGAAGCCAGGTCGCCAATTCCTGAAGCACGTTACCCATGCCTGATTTCCTCTACTTTGGGCATTCTGCGGCGCCTGCGGCGCAGCCACCAGACGCCGGCAAGATCGAGCACGCCCTGCAGGCCGCGATCGAAGATGCCGTAATTCGATTTGCCGTGACGGCGGGAGCGGTCGACGACATCGCAATGGACGACGCGGTAGCCCTCCTGGATGACCAGCGCCGGAACAAAGCGGTGGGTGCCGTCGAAGAACGGCAATTTCCGCAAAATGTCGGTGTGGATCGCCTTGAGGCCGCAGCCGGTATCCCGCGTCTCGTCGTGCAGGATGGCTTTTCTCAGCCCGTTGGCGAAACGCGACGCCAGTTGCTTGATCTTGCTGTCGCGGCGCTTCAGACGCTGTCCCTGTGCGGCCCCGACTTCGGGACCAGCCTGCCGCAGCGCGTCGATCAACACCGGGATGTAGCCGGGGTCGTTCTGGCCGTCGCCGTCGATGGTGGCGACGATATCGCCGCGCGCCGCCCAGGCGCCTGAGCGCACCGAGAGCGACTGGCCGGCGGATTTTTCATGCCTGAGATGGCGCAGCGGAAATCGGCGAAGCGCTGCCTCTGCGGCAAGCACCGAAGGCGTATCGTCTGTCGAGCCATCGTCGACGACGATGACCTCGAAGTCCCGCCCGGCCATGGCAGTGCCGATCTCGTCGAGCAGAAGCGGCAGGTTCGCCGCCTCGTTCCGGCAAGGAATGACGATGGATATCTCCGGCATCTCGACTCTGTCACAGGATATGGCATTCGATCGATGCCGCGCGGTCCAGTGGAAGAGCCCCCCTGGCGCGGCGCCTCATTACGCCAGCCGAAACAATGACGCAAGCAGGCCGCACGCTTGGGGTTCTCCCTTCTCCCCTTGTGGGAGAAGGTGGCCGCGCGAAGCGCGGTCGGATGAGGGGTGTTCCAGCTTGGCAAGGACGGCACTCCGTCCAGCACCCCTCAACCGTCTTGGCGCTGCGCGCCAATCCACCTTCTCCCACAAGGGGAGAAGGCAAGAGGGTGTCGCAAAACCGGATTCCACTTTTGCTGATCGCGCTTGAGTGCTAAACGCCCGCCTTCATGCATAGCCGGGCCGCGTTCGGCCGGAAGCCTTTCGGGAAAGAAAATGTCCGCCTTCAAATCCGATTTCCTGCGCACGATGAGCGAGCGCGGTTTCATCCACCAGACCTCGGACGATGCCGGCCTCGACCAGCTTTTCGCCATGGAAACGGTGAGCGCCTATATCGGCTTCGATGCTACCGCCAGGAGCCTGCATGCCGGGTCGCTGATCCAGATCATGATGCTTTACTGGCTGCAGCAGACCGGCCACCGGCCGATCGCGCTGATGGGCGGCGGCACCTCGATGATCGGCGATCCGTCGTTCAAGGACGAGGCGCGCAAGCTTTTGACGCCGCAGGACATTGAGGACAATCTCGCCGGCATCCGCCGCAACTTCACGCCCTACCTCAAATTTGGCGGCGGCCCCAACGACGCCGTCATGATCAACAATGCCGACTGGCTGATGGACATCAACTACGTCAATTTCCTGCGCGATGTCGGCCGGCATTTTTCGGTTAACCGCATGCTGGCCTTCGATTCGGTCAAGCTCCGGCTGGATCGCGAGCAGTCGCTGTCGTTCCTCGAATTCAACTACATGATCCTGCAGGCCTACGACTTCGTCGAGCTCTACAAGCGCCTCGGCTGCCGGTTGCAGATGGGCGGCTCCGACCAGTGGGGCAACATTGTCAACGGCATCGATCTCGGCCATCGCATGGAAGGCGCGCAGCTTTATGCGCTGACGACGCCGCTGCTCACCACCTCCTCCGGCGCCAAGATGGGCAAGTCGGCCTCGGGCGCGGTCTGGCTCGATGCGGAGATGCTGAGCCCGTACGAGTTCTGGCAATACTGGCGCAACACCGAGGATGCCGATGTCGGCCGTTTCCTGAAGCTCTACACGACCCTGCCACTCGCCGAGCTCGGACGCCTCGAACGGCTCGGCGGCTCGGAGATCAACGAAGCCAAGAAGATCCTCGCCACCGAAATCACCGCCATGCTGCATGGCCGCGAGGCGGCGAAGGAGGCCAGCGAAACGGCGCGTAAGACGTTCGAAGAAGGGGCGCTCGCCGAAACACTGCCAACCGTCGAGGTGGGCAGGACCGATCTTGAAGCCGGCGTCGGCATATTGTCGCTGTTCGTCACCGCCGGGCTGGCCGGGTCCAACGGCGAGGCACGGCGGCATATCCAGGGCGGCGCCGTGCGCCTCAACGACCAGCTCGTGGCCGACGATCGCAGGATGGTGACGCTGCAGGACCTTGGCCCGGAAAACGTCGCGAAACTGTCGCTCGGCAAGAAGAAACACGTTCTGGTGCGGCCGGTCTGACCAGGGCCCGGTACTTCCTGTTAGATCTTTTCCGAAACCGGTTTCATCTTGCGGCGCTTACCTTCGGTTCGGAATCACCGCCGAGGCTAATCAGCTAGCTCCCGAGAATGGCCGAGGTGCCATTCGTCTCATCGATCGGATCGAGCAGGTAGCGCAAATAGCGGACGTTCTGCGGCGCTTCGATGAACGTCTTGTTCGGGGCACGGAAGCGGACTTGCGGCTTGGAGGCTTGGAGGCTTGGAGGCTTGGAGGCTTGGAGGCTTGGAATGTGAGAAGCGGACGTTCAGGCGCCCCCATGCATCGACGCGATCTGACCCATTCACGACAGTCGAAATCACGGTGAACGGGTCCGCTTGCGCCGGTAAAGCGAACGTACGACGTGCTACGAATCTCGCCTGGCTGGTCCTGGGCGGACCAGAGGAGCTAACGTCTATGCTATAGCCCTCCATGGCCCTCCTGAATCCCTGGGTTTGGACACCAGTTCGAGCGGAACGCCAGAGAGATGCCCTGAGGCGCTGCTGTCACGTGGGATGGCTGCCTCGCAGGCGCCGCCCTCCGATAGCTCATGGGCGGCTTGAGGCGGCGATCGCGGGATAGTCGGTATAGCCAGCGGAGCCGCCGCCATAGAGCGTCGCCGAGTTGAACTCCGTCAGCGGCGTGCGCGTCTTCAGCCGTTCCACAAGGTCGGGATTGGCGATGAACGGGCGCCCGAAGGCGAAGAGGTCCGCCTTGCCCTCGGCGAGCCGCGACGCCGCGAGGTTGAGGTCATAGCCGTTATTGGCGATATAGGTATTGTTGAAGCGGCGGCGGAGCGATCCGAAGTCGAACGGCGCGACATCGCGCGATCCGCCCGTGGCGCCCTCGACGACATGGATATAGACGATGCCCAAAGCATCGAGTTGATCGACGATATAGTCGAACTGCGCCTGGGGGGCGCTGCTCGAGACGCCGTTGGCGGGCGAGACGGGCGAAATCCGGATGCCGGTGCGCTCTGCGCCGATCTCCTCGACCACCGCAGTCGCAACCTCCAGCATCAGCCGGGCGCGGTTCTCGACCGATCCGCCATAAGCATCCGTGCGGACATTGGCACCGTCCTTGGCGAACTGGTCCAGCAGATAGCCGTTGGCGCCATGAATCTCGACGCCATCGAAGCCGGCCTCAATGGCGTTCGCGGCTGCTTGCCGGAAATCGTTGACGATCCCCGCAAGCTCGTCGAGCGCCAGCGCGCGGGGCTCCGAAACCTCGACAAAGCCGTTGTTCACGAACGTCTTGGTCGCGGCCCGGATTGCCGAGGGCGCGACGGGCGCGGCGCCGTTCTCCTGCAGATCGACGTGCGAGACGCGGCCGACGTGCCAGAGCTGCAGGAAAATCCGCGCGTCCTTGGCGTGCACCGCGGTCGTGACCTTTCGCCAGCCGTCGATCTGAGCCTGAGAATAGATGCCGGGCGTGTCCTGGTAACCTTGTCCCTGCCGCGAGATCTGCGTGGCCTCGGAGATCAGCAGGCCGGCGGAGGCCCGCTGGCCGTAATACTCGGCGGCAAGGTCGCCCGGAACGAAGCCCGGGCCAGCGCGATTGCGCGTGAGGGGCGCCATGACGATACGATTGGAGAGCGTCAGCGAGCCGAGAGAATAAGGCTCAAAAAGTGCTTTGTTGGTCATAGGTCACCTTGTTTGTCCCCGCCGCGACGAGGTCGTTATCAAATGGTTTCGTTGGTGCTCAGGCGACCTTGCGGTACCGCTCGGCGGGATGTTCGTTCCGATAATTCGGAAGCATGGCCTGGCGAGCGGCCTGAAGCGCATCCCACTGCCCGGCATCGGGAAGCGGCGGGATGGTCACCGGTTCGCGGCGGTCGAAGCCGACCAGCGCCGCATCAACCAGATCGTCCACCTCCATCACGTTGGAGAGCGTGTTGATGTCGGCGCCGACGTGGTCCCAGATCTCCGTACGCGTCGTGGCGGGCAGCACGGCCTGGACGTAGACACCCTTCGGTGCGAGCTCGAGGCTGAGCCCCTGCGACAGAAACAGCACGAAGGCTTTGGTTGCGCCGTAGACCGTCATGCCGAACTCCGGCGCCAGGCCGACCACGGAGCCGATGTTGACGATCGACCCTTCGCCAGCTTTCGCAAGACGCGGGGCGATGGCGCTGGCAAGTCGCAGAAGCGCGGTCGTGTTGAGCGCAACGAGCCGGGCGACGTCATTGGTACTCTGCTCGATGAAGCTTCCGCCGATGGCTGTTCCGGCATTGTTGACGAGAATCCCGATGCGGACGTCATCGCGCAGCCTCGTCTCTACCGTTGCAAGCTCGGCAGGCTGCGTAAGATCAGCCTGGATGATGTCGATCGCAACGCCAGTTTCCTGACGGAGCCGGGCTCCCAGTGCCTCCATTCGTGCCACGTCACGGGCAACGAGCACGAGGTCGTGTCCGCGGCGGGCGAACCGTTCGGCATAGGAAGCTCCGATGCCCGTGGAGGCGCCGGTGATGAGGACTGATGGAATGGTGGTCATGGCATTGCTCTTTTCTCTGATGGAACCTATATTCATGACGATCATCATGATTGCGGCTAAATATGATGGGCATCATGTAAATGTCAACGGGGCCGACGGAGAATTTTGAAATGAAGGTCAGTCGAGAGCAGATGGCGGAGAACCGTCACCGGATATTGGATGCGGCCAGCCGGCTGTTTCGCGAGAAGGGGTTCGACGCGGTCAGCGTGGCGGAAGTGATGAAGGCCGCCGGGCTCACCCATGGCGGCTTCTATGGCCATTTCAGTTCGAAGGACGACCTGATCGCGCAGACCCTTGCCCACGTCCTCGCCGCGGACTCAGGCGGAGGGGGCGATCTTCGCGCTTATGTAGGTTCCTATCTTTCGCCCCGGCATCGCGACAACTGCGCCGGCGGTTGCCCGACGGCGGGCCTTGCCGCAGCCATCCGCCATCAGACCCCGGCTGCACGCTCGGCCATGACGGAAGGCCTACGATCGCAGATCGACCGTATCGGCAAGGCGCTCCCGGAGTTGGATCCGGCAGACAGACGCCGCACGGCGATCGGAAGCTGGGCAGCGATGGTGGGGGCAGTAATCCTCGCCCGGGCGATCGACGATCCCGCGCTGTCGGATGAAGTGCTTGAGCAGACGCGCGCCTGGGTCGATGCCGGGATCAGCCAAGTGTCTGCCAGCTAGGTGGTCTGCGGCAGGAGTGCTCTTGTCGAGAGCAATGCGGCTATCGGCGTTGGTTGGGTGGCTATCTTGCAGAATATTCCTGAACCGCGCGATGGAGTTGCCGCGACGAGATCGGATCGGTGCAACTGCGCCCCGGGAACAGCCAGCCATGCGGAAGCATCACCCCGCGACGCCTGCCT
>NZ_JAMYLV010000015.1:0-154671 GCF_040318195.1 Mesorhizobium sp. M1273
ACCGTCATGTGTCCGCCGCTCCGCTAAACACGGGGGCTGCGCGGCGGACACGCCGACGTCACCGCGATGCCACGCCATTTTGCAGAACTTGACGCACACAACTCTCATCAGGCAAAATATTCCTGCAGCGGCCGAACCTCCAGGCTCCCCGCCCTCAACGCCGCAATCGCCTCCGCCACCGCAGCCGCGCCCGAAAGCGTGGTGTAATACGGCACCTTCTGCATCAGCGTCGCCCGGCGCAGCGATTTCGAGTCCGACACCGCCTTTTGGCCGTCCGTCGTGTTGAAGACGATCTGCACCTGGCGGTTGCGGATGGCGTCCTCGATGTGAGGGCGGCCTTCCAGCACCTTGTTTATTTTCTCCGCGGCGACGCCGTTTTCGGCGAGGAAGCGGGCGGTGCCGGAGGTGGCCAGCACTTTGAATCCCTGGCCGGCGAGACGCTTGACCGCCGGCAGGATGCCTTTCTTGTCCTCGTCGCGCACCGAGACGAACAGCGTGCCCGCGCGGGGGAGATCAACACCCGCCCCGAGCTGGCTCTTGGCGAAGGCCAGCGCGAAGTCGCGGTCGAGGCCCATGACCTCGCCGGTCGAGCGCATTTCCGGGCCGAGCAAAATGTCGACGCCGGGGAAACGGGCGAACGGGAACACCGCTTCCTTGACCGCGATGTGGCCGGGATTGCGCGGGTCGGGCATGGCGCCGTAATGGGCGAAGGCGTCTTCCAGGCTTTCGCCGGCCATGATGCGGGCAGCAATCTTCGCGATAGGCCGCCCGATGGTCTTGGCGACGAAAGGCACGGTGCGCGACGCACGCGGGTTGACCTCCAGCACATAGACCGTGCCGTCCTTGATCGCATATTGCACGTTCATCAGGCCGCCGACATTGAGCGCCCGGGCAAGTGCTGCTGTCTGGCGCTCCAGCTCGTCGACGAGTTCGGAAGGCAGCGAATGCACCGGCAGCGAGCAGGCCGAGTCGCCCGAATGGATGCCGGCCTCCTCGATGTGCTCCAATATACCGGAGACGTAGGTCGACTTGCTGTCGCAGAGGCAATCGACATCGACTTCGATGGCGCCTGAGAGATAGGTGTCGAACAGCAGCGGGTTCTTGCCGAGCAGCGTGTTGATCTGGCCGGTCTTGTCGTTGGGGTATTTCTGCTTGATGTCCTCCGGCACCAGGCCGGGCACGGTGTCGAGCAAATAGGATTGCAGCATGCTCTCGTCGTGGATGATCTGCATGGCGCGGCCGCCGAGCACATAAGACGGGCGCACCACCAGCGGGAAGCCGAGCTCGCCAGCGACGAGGCGGGCCTGCTCGACCGAATAGGCGATGCCGTTCTTCGGCTGGCTGAGGCCGAGCTTGTGCAAGAGCTTCTGGAAGCGGTCGCGGTCCTCGGCGAGATCGATCATGTCGGGCGAGGTGCCGAGGATCGGGATGCCGGCCTTCTCCAGCGCATCGGCGAGCTTCAGCGGCGTCTGGCCGCCGAACTGGACGATGACGCCGACCAGTTCGCCCGACGCCTGCTCGGCGCGCAGGATCTCCAACACGTCCTCCGGCGTGAGCGGCTCGAAATAGAGCCGGTCGGAGGTGTCGTAGTCGGTCGAGACGGTTTCGGGATTGCAGTTGATCATGATCGCCTCGAAGCCGGCGTCGCGCAGCGCAAAGGCGGCATGGCAGCAGCAATAGTCGAACTCGATGCCCTGGCCGATGCGGTTGGGGCCGCCGCCGAGGATGACGACCTTTTTGCGCGACGAGACCTGCGCCTCGTTGGCCAGCGCGCCTGCGAACGGCACCTCGTAGGTCGAGTACATGTAGGCGGTGGGCGAAGCGAACTCGGCGGCGCAGGTGTCGATGCGCTTGTAGACCGGATGAACGTCGAGCTTGTCGCGAATCTTCTGGATCTCTTCGACATCCTTCCTGACCAGCGACGCGAGGCGGGCGTCCGAAAAACCCATCGCCTTCAGCATGCGTAGATTGGCGGCGTCCTCGGGGATGCCGTGCTCGCGGATGCGGGCTTCCATGTCGAGAATGCCGGCGATCTGTTCGAGGAACCACGGGTCGATCTTGCACATGGCGTGCACGTCTTCCAGCGAGGTGCCCATGCGGATCGCTTGCGCCACCATGCGCAGCCGGTCCGGCGTCGGCGTGCCGAGTGCGGCGCGAATGGCGTTGCGGTCGTCGACGTGGCTGGCAGCTGTCGTCCCATGGCCGATGCCGGGGATTTCGATTTCGTCCAGACCGGTCAGGCCGGTCTCCAGTCCACGCAAGGCCTTCTGCAGCGATTCCTGGAAAGTGCGGCCGATGGCCATGACCTCGCCGACCGACTTCATCGAGGTGGTCAGCACCGGCTCGGCGCCGGGAAACTTCTCGAAGGCAAAGCGCGGGATTTTTGTCACGACATAGTCGATGCTCGGCTCGAACGAGGCCGGCGTTGCTCCGCCGGTGATGTCGTTCTCAAGCTCGTCCAGCGTGTAGCCGACGGCGAGCTTGGCGGCGATCTTGGCGATCGGGAAGCCTGTCGCCTTGGAGGCGAGCGCCGACGAGCGCGAGACGCGCGGGTTCATCTCGATCACCACCAGGCGGCCGTCGGCCGGGTTGACGGCGAACTGCACGTTGGAGCCGCCGGTCTCGACGCCGATCTCGCGCAGCACCGCGATCGAGGCGTTGCGCATCATCTGGTATTCCTTGTCGGTCAGCGTCAGCGCAGGGGCGACGGTGATCGAATCGCCGGTATGCACGCCCATCGGGTCGATGTTCTCGATCGAGCAGACGATGATGCAATTGTCGGCCTTGTCACGGACAACCTCCATCTCATACTCCTTCCAGCCGAGCACGCTCTCCTCGATCAGCACTTCGGTGGTCGGCGAGGCATCGAGGCCGGACTGGACGATCTCGAAGAATTCGGCGCGGTTGTAGGCGATGCCGCCGCCGGTGCCGCCCATGGTGAAGGACGGGCGGATGATGGCGGGCAGGCCGACATGGTCGAGCGCTTGTGCTGCAATCGCCATGGCATGGCTGATATAGCGCTGCTTGCGGTCGCCTTCGCCGAGGTTCCAGCGCGTTTCCAGAGCATCGAGCGCGGCGTCGAGATTTTCGGGCTTTTCCGCCTTCAACTCGGCGCGCTCGGCCTCATGCGTCTTGCGGTCGGCATTCTTGACGTCGGTGGCGTTGGCCAGCATCGACTTCGGCGTTTCCAGGCCGATCTTGTTCATCGCCTCGCGAAACAGCGCGCGGTCCTCGGCCTTGTCGATTGCGGTGGCGTCGGCACCGATCATCTCGACCTGATAGCGGTCGAGCACGCCCATGCGGCGCAGCGACAGAGCCGTGTTGAGCGCGGTCTGGCCGCCCATGGTCGGCAGCAGCGCGTCCGGCCGCTCCTTGGCGATGATCTTGGCCACCACTTCGGGCGTGATCGGCTCGATGTACGTGGCGTCGGCCAGCTCCGGATCGGTCATGATGGTGGCCGGATTGGAGTTGACCAGGATGACGCGAAAACCCTCTTCCTTCAGCGCCTTGCAGGCCTGGGTGCCGGAATAGTCGAATTCGCAGGCCTGGCCGATGACGATGGGGCCGGCCCCGATGATCAGGATCGACTTGATGTCGGTGCGTCTTGGCATGTCGAGGGTCCGTTCGGCGGGCGGCTTGCACAAAAAGCCGGACGGGATGACCCGGCCGGTTGTGCTCGCGATTCTGGTATCAGGCTAGGAGGGCCTTATAGGGAAGAGTTTTGCCGGATGTAACCCCCTAAAATGGCAGTAGGGGAGTAGGGGAGTAGGGGAGTAGGGGAGTAGGGGAGTAGGGCAGAGGTTCGAGCCCCCTTTGAACCTATTGCCCTACTGCCCTACTCCCTTACCACTATCCCCCAACGCCAAAGCGTCCGTAATCTCGAAGCGTTCGGAAGCACCGACGCGGATCATGTTCAGGCTGCCTTCGCGGGTGAAGCGGAATTCGCCGGGTGCGTCCGCACCGGCCGGCTTGCCGGCCTTGAAGCTGATGATGCGCGTGCCGCCATCGGGCCAGGTCACGGTCACGTCGGTCTTGTCGCCGGTGCGCACCACGCCTGCCTTGCAGCTGGTCATCGGCTGGCCGAGATAGCGCGCACAGGGGATGGCGTTGCCGGCACCGGGTACCGGTGTCCCCGGCGGCTGAAGCCGCGCAACGGTCTGTGCGTCGGCCGGGGGCGCCGCGTTGGCCGCGCCGAAATTCTGGACGGGACCCACTGCCGCGGGCGGCGATCCATCAACCTGTCCAGTCGTGGGGTTTCCACCGGCCAGGGCCAGGCGGTAAGCATCCTCGATCGCCACCCTGCCGATCGCGTCAGGGGAATTCAGCGGCGTTTCGGGAGCGGTCGCGCCGAGGCGCGTTGTCAGGTCGGGCAGCGGCTGAGGCGCAGGGTTCTCCGCACTGGCCGCCACCTGCGGTGTCACTTGCCGGGGATTGATAGGGTCGAGGTAGCGTGCGGGCGCCCATCCGCTCATCTTCGGGTCATCAATGTCTTCAACCTTGCACCATTTGTAGCCGCTGACGTCGCCGCAGCCGAGATTTTTCACGCTCGAACCACTCGGCAGCCGCGCCTCGATCTTGCCCATGGCCGACGCCGTGGCGCGCACGTTCAGGAGGTCATCCGGAGCGAGACCCGTCACAATCGAGACGATGGGCTCCGGCTCCTGGCCGTTGGCCGGCAACTCCGCCAGGATCAGCGGAGCGGCAATCACCGCAAGCAGCGTCGTCGGGAGTGTTACTGTGCGCCTAATCATCTGCCATGGGCGGTAGGTTCAATTGCCGAAGGCGCGGCCAGGCACGAAAGCGCCATCGCACGCCAGCCGGCTTTTATAGGCGACGAGACGGCGCTGTGTAAGCCCGAAAAGGTGCCGCGTGTTGAATCGCGACCAAGCCACTTCCGTGAACTAACAGCCGGCAAAATATTGCACATTTCATGTAAATATGCACTCTCTCAAGTAAGGTTGAGGAGGGCAATATGGTCGACCTTGAAATATTTGCGCAGGTGGAAAACATAGTTCGCCAGCGTATCAAGAAAACGCGCGCCGAGATTGAGGCTTCACTTGGTCACATCGCCAACGGCAATCCGCTGGCCGCCGAACAGACCCTCTCCAGGCGCCTCGACAGGTTGCAGGTAAAGGCGTCGCTCAGCCGCACCGAAGCGGAGATGATATCGGCAGCAATTGACATGAGGTCTGCCGGGGAAAGAAAGGCCGCCGCCAAGCAGCAAGGGCCGGAGGCTATTCTCGGCCCAACGCTCGATTTCATCGGGGTCGCATTCCTCGAGCGTGGGCGCCGTGCTGCCGATGCGGTTGGCCGCGTTGCCTTTCTCAACGGCAATCCGCAAGGATCGGGTTTTCTGGTCGGGCCAAGGTTGTTCCTCACAAACAACCATGTGATTTCGTCGCAGGCGGATTCCCGGCGCTTCCAGGTCCAGTTCGATTATGAGCAGGACGGTGCGAATGCCGTGCGTACGCCGACGACGTTCCTGTTCGATCCTGAATCCTGTTTCGTGAGCGATAGCATAGAGGGTCTGGACTATACGCTGATCGGAGTCGGCGAGCGGCGTTCCGGCCCAAAGGAACTGGGGGAGTTCGGTTTTATCTCGCTGTCGGATGCGCGCGACAAGCATATGCTCGGCGAAATCGCCAACATCGTCCAGCATCCCGATGGCCGCTTCAAGGAACTGGTGTTGCGTGAAAACCGGCTGGTGGCCCGCGACGAAACGGTGCAAGTGCTGCACTATGTCGCCGACACCGAACAGGGTTCTTCCGGCTCCCCGGTCTTCAACAATGAATGGGAACCTATCGCCCTGCACCATTGGGCCGGCCCGTTCCACGAGGTGACGGGCATAGGTGGCTATGCGCTTGCGCGCGAGATCAACGAAGGCATACGGATCAGCGCCATCGTTGACCATCTGGGTGCTAGAAAGTCCAAGCTGCCGGGCTCCTCGGCATCGGCGGTTTCGCAAGCTCTGGCGATTTGGGCCGGCATGCCGCGCATGATGGACGAGACAGTTCGGCTGAACGCCGATATTCGCGAAGATGTGCCGGACAAGCCGGTGCAGCGGCCGGAACCGGATCGCAATCGGCCGGCGACGAGACACAATGCCGATGGCTCGGTCACCTGGACTTTTCCCGTCGAGATAAATGTCCGGGCGCCGCTGATCAACCGCGACGGAGGCGATGCGAGACGAAACGACGGCAAAGGCCCGGCAAGCGAACCCGGGAAGGTGGCCATCGCCGAGGCCGCGGGTTGGAAAACAGAGGATTTCGACGATCGTGGAGGGTATGAGCCCGGCTTCATACCGGGCTTTGTCCTGGCAATGCCGACGGTTGCCAATTCACCCTACCACCGGTTGGCCAAAAACCTTCTTGCCAAACCGGGAGAGGACCCGCACGAATTGCGCTACCATCATTTTTCGATCTTGATGAACGCCGATCGCAGGCTTGCCTTCGTCACGGCCTGCAATATCGATGGATCCCGCACCAAGGCGGTCAATCGTGAGGACAAGACGGTCATCGACAACCCGTCGCTTGTCGAATTGGGGGTGGAGTCGATTTCCGGTTCGGAAGCCAGCGATGCTTTCCGGCCCGATCGGCGCATCGACCTTGGCGAGCAGATGAACCAGGAATTCTATTCGAGCCAGAATGTCCCTGGATTTCCCGTCGCAAAATCCAAGGAACGAATCGCTCGAATGTTCCAGAAGGGCCATATTACACTTCGCGGCGACCCCGCATGGGGCGTCGATCAGGAGGCGGTCGCGGCAGAACGCGACACGTTCTTTTATACCAATGCTGCGCCGCAAGTCGGCTTCTTCAATCAAGGAAGCTCGCTTAACCATCCCGGCTCCAAAGGGAAGTTGAGATGGCGCGCGGTAGAAACCTATGTGCTGCGCAACGCCTATACGACGCGAGGCCGTGTCACGGTGTTTGCCGGGCCAGTGTTCGGCGAGGACGATCCTCCCTACCGCTTCGACAGCCATGTTCCGCTGAAGTTCTGGAAGATCGCGCTGTGGTCCGATCAAGCTGGCCTGCGCGCCATCGCGCTGCTGGCGGACCAGAAGCCGGTTTTGGAAGTGATGCCCGAAGCGTTCGGCGAGCGTGCCGAGGCATTCGATGACCCGCTTGAAATTGCCAGGGTATCGGAGTTCCTTTCGACGGTGGCCGAGATTGAAGAGCTGACCGGCCTGAACTTTGGCCAGCAGGTGCGCGACGCCGACATTCGGGCCGGTTCCGAATCCGCCCCAGCACAGACTTTCAACCCAACGCAACTGGCGCCCAAGACGTCACGGCCAAAGGCTTCGGCGACCAAGACTTCGACGTCCAAGACTTCGGCGTCCAAGACTTCGGCGGCCAGCGCCCGACGTCCTGCCAAGCGATCGAAGCGATCGGCGTCTGACGACTGAAGATTGGACCGGTCGCGACTTCTGCCGCTCGAAGGCGGTCATCCGTTCAGCTAGGCATGAGCAAGCTCAGCCTGGGATGAGCAAGCTCAGCCCGGCATGAAGCCGGTGCGCAGCGCGTGAGCCCATTCGGGCCGTCCCGCCTGCTCGGCCTGGCGCGCCGCCGCCTCGTGGTCATAATCGACGGCGATGGCTTCGAAACTGTCGCGGTGCAAGTCGACGATGCCGTAGCGGGCGTGCGGCGAGCCCTGCTCGGAGACATGCGCCGGCGGCGTATCATCGTGATAGGCCGGGCAGCCGATGCTGCCCGGGTTGAAGATGACCGGACCGCCGGGAATGCGGACCAGCTCGCTGCGATGGCTGTGGCCGCAAAGCATGATGCGGCAGGCGGGATCGATCGCGCCGAGGCGCCGCTCGATTGCGACCAGCGGCGCGCGCACCAGCCGGCCGTCGACGATCGCGTCAGTCAGGTATTTTTCGTCGTGGTCGGGCCGGGCATGGAAGGCGAGTATGCCGGGCGCCACCTCCAGCGTGACGGGCAGCGCAAATAGCGCCTCGCGCTGGCCTGCGGTCAGCCGTTCCTGCGCGTAGCGGTCGGACGGCCAGGTCTCGTCGGCGGTGTCGTGGGCAACGCGGCGGTCGTGGTTGCCGCGCACCGTCGGCAGGTCGAGCGTCTCGAGCCGCTCCATGGTCTCGCGCGGCCAGAGCGGGCCGGAAACGCAATCGCCGAGATTGACGATGAGGTCGGCGCCGCCGCGCTGCCGCAGATCATCGAGCACGGCGTCGAGCGCCAGGACATTGCCGTGGATGTCGGCGAGGACGGCAATGCGCATGGCAGGCTCCGTTAATTGGAATGGCTGGAGGGCGGGTGAAGCTACTTTGCTCGTCTCGCGAAGCGGGCGAGAGCGGAACCTAGCTTTGGGTTCGTTCAGGCGCGGACTTCGATCTCTTGGCCGCCGACCGCCGGCAACGATGCGTCGCCGGCCGCGGCAATAACACTGTCGAGCAGGCCCGGGAAGCGGCGGTCGAGATCGTCACGGCGCAGCGTGATCAGCCGGCTGGTTCCAACCGCCTCGGTGCGGGTGACGCCGGCCTCACGCAACTTGGCCAAATGGTAGCTCAGATTGGTCTTCGAGCAGAGATCGAGGAACCGGCTGCAATTCAGCGGCACGCCCTCTTTGCTGGCGAGATAGCGCACGATGGCCAGTCGCGTCGGGTCGCCGAGCACGGCAAGCACGTTCGGCAGGCTGATCTGGTCGGCGGTGGGATGGGGCAAGGTCATGCCCAGGAATTAAGCACATTCGGAGCCGATTTCAACGCATCTCCTCTCGTGGCCAATGGACACATAGTTTCGTCCCGTCGCCCGGTCCTGACACCGGGCTGTCAGGATGGTTCGGCTATTTTGCAGCGGCTTTATTGACATCATGCCCTGTTATGTCCAATTGTTCAATAACCTTTGAACTAAGGAAATTGCCATGGATAAGCGCCTAATCTGGCTTGCGCTCGGATCGTTCACGATTTCGACCGAAGGTTTCGTCATCTCCAGCCTTTTGCCCGACATTGCAAAGGATGCCGCCATCTCCGTTCCGCTCGCCGGCACGCTGATCACCGCGTTTGCGCTCGCCTATGCGATCGGCACGCCGATCCTGGCAACGCTGACCGGCGAATGGGACCGGCGCCGCGTCATCCTGTGGACGCTGGTGTTCTTCGTGTTGGGCAACGTCGCCGCGGCGCTAAGCTCCTCCTTCGAATTGCTGTTGATCGCGCGCATCGTCATGGCGCTGTCGTCAGGCTTGTTCGCGGCGACCGCACAGGGAACGGCCGTTGCGCTTGTCGACGATCATCACCGCGCCCGCGCCATTGCCGTGGTCGTCGGCGGCACTACGGTTGCGGTCGCGGTCGGAGCACCGCTCGGCGCGCTCGTTGCAACGGTTGCCGGCTGGCGCGGCACCTTCTTTGCCATCGCCGGCCTCGGTGCGCTCGCCGGCGCGATCCTGTGGTACCGGCTGCCGCGCGGCATCGTCGGCACCAGGCTGCCGCTCCGGATGCGGCTTGCAGCGGCACTTCGCCCCGGCGTCATGCCTATCCTGGTGACGACGATCCTGGCGCTGATCGGCGCCTTCACCGTCTTTGCCTTTGTCGCGCCGCTGGCGATCGAAGGCGGCGGACTGAACCCGATCGCGCTTCCCGGAATGCTGCTCGCCTTTGGCGTTGGCGCGGTCATTGGCAATATCGGCGGCGGTCAGGCCGCCGACCGTTTCGGCGCGACGCGCACCGTCTGCTGGTCGCTGGCGCTGAGTGCCGCCATGCTGGTCACGTTTTCGCTGATCCCGATGTTCCTGCCGCGCGAGATCGCCGGGCCGGCGCTCATGGCCATGATGGTGCCGTGGGGCATCGTCGGCTGGGCATTCCCGCCGGCGCAGGCCAGCCGCATTATCAAGCTGGCGCCCGATGCCGCGCCCATCGTGCTGTCGCTGAACGCTTCGGCGCTCTATCTCGGCGTGGCACTGGGTGCCGTGGTCGGCGCCGCTGTGCTGCGCTATGGCGCACCGGCCGACCTCGGCGTGGTCGCGGCGGCGTTCCCGATCATCGGTCTGGGCGTAGTGCTGGCGGGCCATCTGGCGGCGCGTCCGGTGGCGATGCCGGCCGAGTAAGGCTTGTGGGCAAAGCTTGGCTGCCGGCCGCCGATAGTTGAAGTCGCGGCGGCGGTGCGTCAAAATCCAGCGCGGCGATTTCGTCCAGTGCCGCTCGCAGGCTTGCCGCCTGCTCTTTTCCAAACATCTCCTCGAAGCGCTGCTGAGCGACCTGCCACAGCTTCAGAGCTTCTTCGAGCTTGATCCGGCCCTGCGATGTCAGCCTGACGCGCCTGATGCGGCGGTCGACAGGGTCGGCGAAGGTCTCGACATAGCCGTCCCGGATCAGCGGCTTCAGCGTATGACCGAGGGCCGACAGGTCCATGACGAGGGCCGCGGCGATGGCACCCATCGTCGGTTCGTTGCCGACGTGGATTTGATAAAGCAGGCCCTGTTGCGTGGCCTTAATGCCGGAGGGCGCGAGCACATCGTCATAGAACTGGCCGAGTTTCCGCGTCGCGCGGCGCAGCATGGCGTTGTTGCAAAGCGCCAGGCCGGGCAGGGTGGTTTGGGACATTGGCGGATTTCCAATCAGGGGCCGGAAGGGACCCCTCGATGCAAACCAGAAATAGTCCTTGCTCCCCGGATTGACAAGATGGTGGCATATGCCTACTTTCAAATAGTGGCATATACCAATAAATCGTGTGCCAGTCGAAGCAGAGGTGTTGCCCTGCGGCACTGGCATTTGGAATCGAACCAGAAGGAACAAGACAATGAGCAATCAGGACAAAGGCACGGCGGTCGTCACCGGCGCCTCCTCCGGCATCGGCGCGGTCTATGCCAACCGGCTCGCCGGCCAAGATTACGATCTGGTGCTGGTGGCGCGGCGCGCCGACCGGCTGAAGGAATTGGCGGAGAGGCTCCGCTACGCGTATGGCATCAAAATCAGTGTGATCAGCGCCGACCTGGCCGACGACGGCGATCTGCGGCGGGTCGAGCAGGCGATATCAACCGACGACAGCGTGACGCTGCTGGTCAACAATGCCGGCCTTGGCGGCGCGCAGATGGTGGCAACGGCCGACGCTGATGTGGCCGAGCGCATGATCAAGGTCAATGTCGTGGCTTTGACTCGTTTGACCCGCGCGGTTCTGCCGGAGCTGCTGGCGCGCAACCGCGGCGCAATCGTCAACATCGCGTCGGTGCTGGCCTTCGACACCTCGTTCGGCGGCATCTACAGCGGCACAAAGGCTTATGTCGTCAACTTCACGGAGGCCTTGCAGCGGGAAGTCGCGGGCACGAAGGTCGCCGTGCAGGTGGTCTTGCCGGGGGCTACGCGGACAGAATTCTGGGAAGTTGCCGGAAGCGATATTGCCGACCTGCCGGCAGAGATCGTTATGACTGCCGACGATCTGGTCGATGCAGCGCTTGTCGGCCTGGCCAAGGGCGAAACCGTCACCGCGCCCGGGCTCTCCGATCCGGCTGGGTTGGAAACCTATCTTGGTGCGCGGCAAGGCTTCTTCGGCAGTCTTCTGGCGGGCAAGCCGGCGGCGCGTTACGCTGCCTGACATGGCTAAAGACTGATCTTACGCTGTCCGCCACATCGGGATGATCGAGGCGGCCAGCAGCAGGCCAAGCACGGCGTTGAGCATGCGCCACTGCCGCTCGGTTCGCAGCAACCCGGCGAGCAGCGTGCCCGCCACGCACCATGCTGCCAGCGATAGGGCCGCTGCAAGGCCGAAGACCGTGCCGAGCAGCAAGGCGAGCTGCAGCGGCCCGTTGGCGAGCCCGGCAAAGGATGCCGCCGCTCCCAGCCCCATGGCCCAGCCCTTTGGGTTCATCCATTGCAGGCCGGCGCCGCCCAAAAAGCTGTTCGGCTTTGCCATGGCCACGTCCAGATTGGGCGGACCGCTGCGGCCGATCTTGAGGGAAAGCCACGTCAGATAGAGGGTACCGGCCATTTTCATTGCCAGTTGCAGCGAAGGAGCGGCGGCCAGCAGACCGGCGAGCCCGGCAGCACCTGCCGCAGCCACCGTGGCCAGGCCGGCCGCACTCCCGGCCATCAGCGGGATAGAGCGGCGAAAGCCGAACTGCGCGCCGGACGCCGTCGACAAGGTCGTGGCCATGCCGGGCGTTGAGGTTGAGACCAGCGCGAACAGGACGAGGGGAAGGACAGGTTCAAACATGCTGCTTCCTTTGAAGCCTGCACGGTAGGCTGTTCGGCTCATCAGTAAATGCAATGTTTGCTATGACATGCATTAGCAAATATAATAGCCGGATGCTCCGCAACCTCGATACTGCCCTGGTTCGAACCTTCGTCACCGTTGCCGACAAGGCCAGCATGACGGCGGCGGCCAACGCGCTGCATTTGACGCAAGGTGCCGTCAGCCAGCAGATCAAGCGTTTGGAAGAGGTTCTCGGCTGCAGCCTGTTCGATCGCGATCGGCGTGGATTGCGGCTGACCCGCTCCGGCGAGCGATTATTCGGCAAGGGCAAGCGCCTGCTTTCCCTCAATGACGAGATCCTGGCGGAGATGGCGGGCGATGCAGTTGCCGGTCAGGTGCGGCTTGGCGTGCCGTACGATCTTGTCGGCACCTTGCTTGCGCCGGTGCTGAAGGCCTATGCGGAAGCTTATCCGCAGGTCGAGATCTCGCTTGTCTGTGCTTCGTCGCCGGAGCTGGCTGCAGCCTTGGCGACCGGCACGATAGAGCTCGCGGTGATCGAGGAGCCGATCGGTCGGTCGGCCGGCGAATGCCTTGTTGTCGACCGGCTGGTCTGGGTCGGCGCCAAAGGCGGCGCCGCCCGCAGCAAACGCCCCTTGCCGGTTTCGATGGTCGCCGAGACCTGTGCGTTCCGCCCGGTGGTGCTGGAGGCGCTTAACGAGCATGGGCTGGAATGGCGCACCGTATTCGAAAACGGCAGCATCGACGCGACGACGGCGACAGTGCGTTCGGACTTGGCCGTCACCACCTGGTTGGCGTCGACCGTGCCTGTCGACCTCGACATTTTGGCCAACGATCCGGAGCTGCCGTCATTGCCGAATTTTTCGATCAATCTGCATTTGCCGAAGCACGCCGTCGCGCCGGCTGCACTGGCATTCGCGGGCCACCTCCGCGATGGGTTGGCAGGGCGACGAGAGGCGGCTTAAAAACAGCAAAAAGGACGGCCAGTGTTCAGCCGTCCTTGATCGCCCCGCGGCATCTACTTCCAGTTCCTGCGCCGCTCGATCTCGGCTTCGGACGGCTGCTCCGTGGCAAATGACCCGGTCTTGATCTCGCCGGAGCGTTCATAGCTCGCCATGAGGACGCCGGTGGTCGATGCCTGCGAACGGGTCAGCTTCAAGGCGGCAGGTATCGTGCCGCTGCCGAACAGTTTTTTGCCCTTGCCCAGCACCAGCGGGAAGATCAGCAAGCTGATCTCGTCGATCAAGTCATTGGCGAGCAAGGTCTGGATCAGCTCGCTCGATCCCTGAATGAGCAGGTCGGGGCCGTCCTCCTGCTTCATCCGGCGCAACGTCGCCACGACGTCGCTGCCGAGCGGCTGGCTGTTTTGCCAGGACAGCGAATCCGGCCTGTGCGTCGCCACATATTTGGTGACGGCGTTGAAGATGTCGGCGATCGGATCATTCTTCTGATAAGGCCAGTGGGCGGCGAAGATGTCGTAAGTCTTGCGGCCGAGAAGCAGCGCGAACGGTTTTGAAAACGTCTCGCCCATCGCGGCGCCCATCACATCGTCCCAGTAGTGAAACGTCCAGCCGCCGAATTCGAAGCCGCCGACAGGGTCCTCTTGTGGGCCGCCGGGCGCCTGCATGACGCCGTCGAGGCTGACGAATGTTGCGGCGATGATCTTCTTCATTGGAGCTCCCTTTCCCTAGTCCGTGCCGTCATGGCCGGAGTTCGAGCCAAGGACGCGCGAACGGACATTTGTCCGACAGCGGCCGGCAAATTTCTAGTCTAGGACCGGGGGCAGGTGACTGCCGACCTTATCGTCTCAGCTTGGAGCCGAGAACGCTCAGCCCAAGCCAACGACCGTATCGTAGAGCAGCTTGAAGTTGAGCACCAGGATGAGCGCGGCAACCACCCAGGCCAGCACGGCGACGGCGCGGGAAATGGCAAAATTGCCCATCTTGCGCTTGTCCGAGACGAACTGCACCAGCGGTACGACAGCGAAGGGGAGCTGCATCGACAGGATTACCTGGCTGAAGACCAGCAACTGACCGGTTCCCTTCTCGCCATAGAGCGCGGTGACCACCACCACCGGAATGATGGCGATGCCGCGCGTCAGCAGGCGGCGCGCCCATTGCGGGATGCGCAGCCGCAAGAACCCTTCCATCACGATCTGGCCGGCGAGCGTCGCCGTCACCGTCGAGTTCAGGCCGGAGGCGAGCAGCGCTACGGCAAACAGGATGGAAGCGATGCCGAGGCCAAGCAGCGGCGACAGAAGCTCGAAGGCCTGGCCGATCTCGGCAACGTCATGATGACCGGTGCCGTGGAACGCCACCGCCGACACGATCAGGATGGAAGCATTGACGAACAACGCCAGTATCAGCGCGATGGTCGAGTCGGTCGTCGCCCATTTGATGGCGTCGCGCTTGCCGCGATCGGTGCGCTCATAGGCGCGGGTCTGCACGATCGAGGAATGCAGATAGAGATTGTGCGGCATCACCGTGGCGCCGATGATGCCGATGGCGATGTAGAGCATGGCCGGATTGGTGACGATCTCGGACGACGGCACGAACATCGCATGCAGGATGGAGCCGACCGGCGGGGCGGCGGCAAAGATCTGGATGGCGAAGCAGCCGAAGATGATAATCAAAAGCGCTATGATGAAGGCCTCGAGGAAACGGAAGCCCTTGTTCATCAGCAGCAGCAGCAGGAAGGCATCAAGCGCGGTGATGATGGCGCCGCCTATCAGCGGAATGCCGAACAGCAGTTGCAAGGCGATCGCCGTGCCAATGACCTCGGCCAGGTCGCAGGCGATGATGGCCAGTTCGCAAGCGACCCAAAGCATGAAATTGACTGGTCGCGGATAATAGGCGCGGCACGCCTGCGCAAGGTCGCGGCCGGTGGCGATGCCGAGCCGGGCGGCGAGTGCCTGCAGCAGGATCGCCATCAGGTTCGACAACATGATGATGAAAAGCAGCGTGTAGCCGAATTGGGCCCCGCCGGCGAGGTCGGTCGCCCAATTGCCCGGATCCATATAGCCGACCGAAACCATGTAGCCCGGCCCCATGAAGGCGAACAGCCGGCGAAGCCAGATCCCCGAGTGCGGCACCGCGATCGTTGCGTTGACTTCGCGAAGGCTGGGCTGCTCGTCGTCCTCCGGGCGGGCAAATCGCCACATGGACCGGGGGGCTGAGGTGGCTTCGGCTTCCGACATGAAATGGCTTTCCACTGGAACGATCGATGTTGTCTCCTTATCTATGCCACGGCTGAACATTATGCAATATGCTATATTTCATTGTCTGAGCTTTTTCTTGTGGCCGCTTGGCGTGCGGCCTGAACGGCAGTGAACGCCGGTTGCGCCGGCCACCGAATGGAAATAAAGGGCCAGAACCAATAGGGTTCCGTGTTATGACCGCAATGTCGATTCAAACTGCCGGGAGGAGCGCGTATTGGCGCTGAAGAAAAGACCGGTTCCTCGCGAAAAGCCGCTGCCTGACGCAGAAATCCACTCGGAAGGCTTCAGGCAGACGCGTGAAGCGCGCCGCAGCGCGCTGGTCGAGGATTATGTCGAGCTCATCGCCGACCTGATCGAGGATGGCAACGAGGCGCGCCAGGTCGATATCGCGGCACGGCTCGGCGTCGCTCAGCCGACGGTCGCGAAAATGCTGACGCGGCTGTGCGCCGACGGGCTGGTCTCCCGGAAGCCTTATCGCGGCGTGTTCCTGACCGATGCCGGCCGCAAGGTTGCGGAAGAGAGCCGCATTCGCCACCAGACGGTCGAGGCCTTCCTGCGCTCGCTCGGGGTCAGCGCCGAGACGGCGCGCATCGACGCCGAGGGCATCGAGCATCATGTCAGCGCCGAGACGCTCGAAGCCTTTCGCAAGGCAATAATCGCCGCCCGCTGAAAAGCACGGCCAGCGTATCTCTTCGCGCGACTCGCTTCCCACGAGCAGGGTGAACGGCACAGACCTTGCGATGTCTCGGCCAGAGCAGGCAAGCGTCAGCAAGCATTGCTTGTTCGCACGAAAAATACTGTGACTTGGCGTAACCGTTGAGATAATTGTTGTCGTGTCCGATCGAACCGGGACACGGCCCGATCGGCCGGAAAATTGCATCACGGGGGTTGCCATGCTCTGGAAGGGCCGTCGTCAGAGTGACAATGTCGAGGACGAGCGCGGCCAGAGCGGCGGGCTTGGCGGCGGGCCGGGGCAGTTTCGCATCCCGATCGGCGGTCGCGCGGGCGGCGGCGGCATGTCGGGCATTATCATCGTAGGGTTGATTTTCCTGGCAGGGTGGTATTTCGGCTTCGACCCGAGTCAGATCCTCGATAACAGCGGCTTGCAGCCCGGCGGCGGTCAGATCACCGACAATAGCGGTGCGCAAGGCGGCGGCACCGGTGCGCCCGCCTCCGACGAGATGAAGCAGTTCGTGTCGACTGTGCTGGCCGAGACCGAGGACACGTGGACCGGTATTTTTCAGTCCGAGGGCCTGACCTATCAAGATCCAAAACTGGTCCTGTTCAGCGGACGGATCGGCTCTGCTTGCGGCTCTGCCTCGTCAGCGGCCGGACCATTCTACTGTCCCAACGATCGCAAAGTCTATCTCGACACCACCTTCTTCCAGCAGCTCGATCAGCAGTTCGGTGCCTCGGGCGATTTCGCACAGGCCTATGTGATCGCGCATGAGGTCGGCCACCATGTGCAGAACCTCGTCGGCATCCTGCCCAAATTCAACCAGATGCGGCAGAGCATGGGCGAAGCGGACGCCAACCACATGTCGGTGCAGGTCGAGTTGCAGGCCGACTGCTTTGCCGGCATCTGGGCGCATTTCACCGGTCAGAAAGGCATCTTGGAACAGGGCGACATGGCGGAGGCACTGAACGCCGCCAAGCAGATCGGCGACGACACGCTGCAGAAGAAGATGCAGGGCTACGTCGTGCCGGAAAGCTTCAACCACGGCACGTCGCAGCAGCGGCAGACCTGGCTGGCGCGAGGCTTCCAGAACGGCAAGCTTTCGGACTGCGACACGTTCAACAACCCGATCTGAGCCGACGGTTTTCTCGTAATCCGAGAGACTGGATCGCAGTCAGGGGATGTCAGGATGAAAGCACTCTGCCCGTTCCCTCATTGTTCCCAGCGATGTGCTCGCCTATAAGGTGTGTTCCCGTTAGCTTGGGCGGCCCGAGGAGATACCATCATGATAGACCCCAAAACCGCCAGGCGGGGCCTTGCGCTTGTTTTCACCACCCTGCTGCTCGACATCATTGGCTTCGGCATCATTATGCCGGTGCTGCCGGCCTATCTCAGGGAATTGACCGGCGTCGGCATCAGCGAGGCGGCTATCGAGGGCGGCTGGCTGTTCTTCGTCTATGCGGCGATGCAGTTCGTTTTCGCACCAGTGATGGGCGGGTTGAGCGACCGGTTCGGGCGGCGGCCTATCCTGCTTGCCTCGGTGCTGACGTTCGCTATCGACAATCTGATCTGCGCTATCGCCTGGTCCTATCCGATGCTGTTCATCGGCCGCGTGCTGGCCGGCATTTCCGGCGCCAGTTATTCCACGACATCGGCATTCATTGCCGATATCTCGACCGACGAAAATCGTGCGAAGAATTTCGGGCTGCTCGGCATTGCTTTCGGCGTCGGCTTCGTCATCGGGCCGGTTCTGGGCGGGTTGCTCGGCACGTTCGGGCCGCGTGTGCCGTTCTATTTCGCTGCCGGGCTTGCTTTCGCAAACTTTCTGATCGCGCTGTTTCTGTTGCCGGAAACACTTGATAACAAGCACCGTCGCCGCTTCGAGTGGAAACGCGCGAACCCGGTCGGCACGCTCGTCCAGATGCGCAACTACGAAGGTATCGGCTGGATCGGACTTGTCTTCTTTCTGATGACGCTGGGGCACATGATGTATCCTGCGGTCTGGTCGTTCGTCTCCAGTTATCGCTATGGCTGGAGCGAACAACAGATCGGCTTCTCGCTCGGCGCTTTCGGCCTGTGCGGGGCGATCGTCATGGCGACAGTCCTGCCGCGCGTGATCCCTAAGCTCGGCGAGTGGAAGACGGCGGTAATCGGTCTGGCATTTACCGCACTCAGCGCCTTCGGCTACGCCTTCGCGTCACAAGGCTGGATGATCTATGCAGTGATCGTCGTCGGATGTCTCGAGGCGTTGGCCGACCCGCCGCTCAGAAGCCTGGCGGCCGCCAAGGTGCCACCTTCCGCCCAGGGCGAACTCCAAGGCGCAATGACCTCGATCTTCTCGATTACGTCGATCATCACACCGCTGCTTTATACGGCGATCTTTTCCTGGTTCACGGGCCCGAACGCGCCCGTGGTTTTCGGCGGTGCCCCCTATCTGCTCGGCGCGATTTTCCTCACGCTGGCGCTCGTCGTCTTCGTCACCAGGGTGGCCAAGCCGACGCCGAAGGAAGTCAAACGCATGCACACGCAGGAAGCCGTGACGGACGGGGCTTGATCGGCGCCGGGAGCCCGGCCGGCGCCGTCAATCAAATCCGTTTTTACGCAATGCGCTAAACACGCTCGGCCAGTGCCGGCTCGCCGCGCTTTTCGCGGATGAGATTGACGAAGCGGCGAAACAGATAGTGCGAATCCTGCGGGCCGGGCGAGGCTTCGGGATGATGCTGGACCGAGAAGACCGGCCTGCCGGTGAGCGCAATGCCGCAATTCGAACCGTCGAACAGCGAGACATGGGTTTCCTCGACGCCGCTCGGCAATGAGTCGGCGTCGACGGCAAAGCCATGGTTCATCGAGACGATCTCGACCTTGCCGGTGGTGTGGTCCTTGACGGGATGATTGGCGCCGTGGTGGCCCTGATGCATTTTTGCGGTCTTGCCGCCCAGCGCCAGCGCCAGCATCTGGTGGCCGAGGCAGATGCCGAAAAGCGGGATTTCGGTCTTCAACAGATCCTGGATAACCGGAACGGCGTAGTCGCCGGTGGCTTCCGGATCGCCAGGGCCGTTGGATAGAAAAATGCCGTCCGGCCGCATCGCCAGGATCTCCTCGGCGCCGGTTTTTGCCGGCACCACAGTGACCTTGGCGCCGAGGCCGGCCAGCAGGCGCAATATGTTGCGCTTGACGCCGTAGTCGACGGCAACGACGTGCATCGACGGATCAGCCTGTTCGCCAAAGCCCTCGTTCCAGACCCAAGGCGTCTCGCGCCAGACTGATGACTGGCCGGAGGTCACCTCCTTGGCGAGATCAAGCCCGATAAGCCCTGACCATGCGGCGGCGCGGCGCTTGAGGTCATCGATGTCGAAGATACCGTCGGGCGCGTGCGCGATGACGGCATTGGGCATGCCCTTTTCGCGGATCAGCGCGGTCAGCGCCCGCGTGTCGATGCCTGAAAGTGCGACGATGCCGCGCTTCTTCAGCCACTGGTCGAGACCGGTTCCGGCCCGGTAATTCGACGGGTTGGTGACATCGGCCTTGAACACGGCGCCGACGGCGCCGGCGCGGGCCAGCGGGTTGAGGTCTTCGGTGTCTTCGTCATTGGTGCCGATATTGCCGATATGCGGAAAGGTGAAAGTGACGATCTGGCCGGCATAGGATGGATCGGTGAGTATCTCCTGGTAGCCGGTCAGCGCGGTGTTGAAGCAGACCTCGGCGACGGCGGAGCCGGCGGCGCCCAGACCACGGCCCTCTATGACAGTGCCGTCGGCCAGCACCAGCAGGGCTGTCGGCCTCTCGCTGGCCCAAGGGGGGGTCGACGCGGCTGTCATCGTAGCCATGGCGGCACTCCTAAAGGTTGCGCCCTCAGTCGGCGCAACAAAAGGCGCGAAGCGGCGATCTCACAGCCTCGGCGCGCTAGGTTTTCATTTGTGCCTGTCGTTGCCCAAAACCGCTGCGCATTTTTGGGCGACGTGCACTAGAATTCAATTTCATGCAAGGCCCAGTACATAGGGGAAGGCGCCAAGGCGGTCAATGATGCCGCGCCGTGCGAGCCTAGATTTATTTCGTCGAATAATATCAGCGGTTTGCCGGACGCTATCGAGTTTGCCTTGAGCTATCGGCACGACTATTGTCCGCCGCATTCGAAGGAGAAAGCACCATGCGAGGCAAAATCGCCGAATCCCTGAAGAGCGCGATGAAGTCGCAGGACAAGCGCCGGCTGCCGACATTGCGGCTGATCCAGGCGGCCATCCATGATCGCGACATCGCCAATCGCAGCGCCGGCAAGGAGCCGGCGAGCGATGACGAGATCCTGCAGATCCTGGCCAAGATGGTGAAGCAGCGCGAAGAATCGGCCAAGGCGTTCGATGACGGCAAGCGGCCGGAGCTTGCAGCGCAGGAGCGCGACGAGATGGCCATCATCCGCGACTTCCTGCCGACGCAGCTGGGCCAGGCCGAGACGGAAAGCGCCGTCCGTTCCGCCATCGCCGAGACTGGTGCCAGCGGCGTCAAGGACATGGGCAAGGTGATGGCGGCGCTCAAGGAAAAATACGCCGGCCAGATGGATTTCTCCAAGGCGAGCGGCATCGTCAAGAGCCTGCTGCAGTAAGCCGCCGAAGGCCCTTGCCGTCGCGCCCGCAATCCGGCAGCCAAAAGCTCGCGCCCGTGATCGAACTCGTCAAACCGGCGTTTGAACACCTGCCGTCCTACAAGGCGGCCCTCGAGCGCGGCTGGTCGCCGGACAATGTGCGGCTGCTCGACGCGACGCGCGAGCAGCTTGCGGCTATCGAAAAGGATCCAGCGACTTTCCTTGGCGATCTCGACGATTCCGATGGCAAGGGACCGCCGATCACCTTGCCCGACGGTTCGACGGTGCCGCGGCTGCCCGGATTCCGGCGCTGGATCTGGGACGGGGAAGTCGCAGGCTCAATCGGCCTGCGCTGGCAGCACGGCACCGCGTCGCTGCCGTCGCATGTGCTCGGCCACATCGGCTATGCGGTGGTGCCGTGGAAACGGGGACGCGGCTATGCGACCGAGGCGCTGCGGCTGATGCTGGTGGAGGCGAGGGCGGTTGGCCTGCCCTTCGTCGAAATCACCTGCAAGCCTCACAATGTGCCCTCGCAGAAGGTCGTTCTGGCCAATGGCGGCCGGCTGGTCGGGCGTTTCTTCGAGGACGCCGCCTATGGCGGCGCGGAAAGCCTGCGCTACCGGATCGATCTGTAGCCCTATTCGGCGGCAGCCGGCAGCGGCGGCGCAGCCCGGCTTCGCCATTCCCAGACATGCGAGGCAAGCGCAACCGCGACGGCGACCAGCATGGCGATCGCGCCAACCACCGGCAGGCTGCGATAGCCATAGCCGGCATTGAGCATCGCCGCGCCGAGCGATGCGGCGAGCGCGATGCCGACATTGAAGCCCGACGGGATGAGCGACGAGGCAAGGTTGGAGGCGTCCGCGGTCCAGGTCAGGATGCGGGTCTGGATCGGCGTGCCGATGGCAAAGTTGAGGCCGCCCCAGACGAAGATCGCTATCACCATCGGCAGCGGGTAAGGGCCGACAGCGTAGATCAAGGCGAGCATTGCCGCCTGTAGGAAAAGCATGGCGATAAGCGACGGCATCAGCTTCCAGTCGGCGAGCCGCCCGCCGACAAAGACGCCGATCGTTGCGCCGACGCCGTTGAGCAAGAGCACCCAAGGTATCCATTTCTCGTCGAGGCCGGTGACCTCAAGCAGCGTCGGCGTGATGTAGGTGAACAGGCCGAACTGGCCGATCATCAGCATCAGCATAATAATGAGCTAGGTCCAGACCTGCTGGCGTGCGAGCACACGGACCTCGCTTCCAAGGCTCGCCGACGGGCTCGACGATCCCGTCTTGCGCGGCAGCAGGGCGCCGACTGCCGTGAAGGCCACCACACCGAGCGCGCACATCACCCAGAATGTCGCACGCCATCCCCAGATGTTGCCGATTGCCGTGCCGGCCGGAACGCCGATTACGTTCGATACGGTGAGGCCGGACAGGATCAGCGCCACCGCCATGCCGCGCTGGTCTTCGCGCACGAGGCCGACGGCCACCACCATGGCAACGCCGAAATAGGCGCCATGCGCGACGGCCACCGCTATCCGCAACAGCAGCATCGAGGCGAAGTCGGGCGCCAGCGCACAGGCGGCCTGGCCGATGGTGAAGGCTGCAGTCAGTCCAAGCAGCAGGGCCTTGCGGGAGAAGCTTTTGGTGGCGAGCGCCAGCAGCGGGCCGCCGACTGCAATGCCGCCGGCATAGCCGGAAACGAGATAGCCGGCGGTCGGGATCGCGACACCAAGGCCCTCCGCCACCTGCGGCAGCACGCCGGCGATGACGAATTCGGTAGTGCCGAAGGCGAAGGCGGCAATGAACAGGGCAATGAGGGGGAGCATGGCGGAAAGGCGATCCTCAGATAAGGTCGCCTCAAACCACGGATGAGGGCAGCGGGCAATCCAGAAATTGTCGACGCCGCTTTAGCTTTTCTTGATCGCCGGTCAGGCGTCCGCGCGGAGGCAAGAGCTAGGCGGCTGCCTTCCTCCCGTAAGGAATTTTCAGCCACGCACGTTCGTGAAAATAGTAGAGCAGCGACTTGGTGACGACCTCGGTCAGGCCGATGGCAGCGGCGAGCTTAATGCTTCCGGTCACGACGAGCGAAATGATCATCGTATCGATGGTGCCGGTGATGCGCCAGGAAAGCGCTTTGGCGAAGCTGCGAGAATGGGTGTCCATCGACTTTCCTTCCGGTAGATGCGGCGATCTTTAGCCGACAGACAGGAGGTGGCGCAAAGATAATTTCTGCGCATTGGCCCACAGCAATTTTCATAGGCGATGTTGTGAAGCTTCCCGGCCTGTGGATGCAATCTATCCGGCCTTCAGCCGCGAACCGGTGAGCAGGCCACGTTCTTCAAGAACGGGATAGGCCATCGAGGCGAGCAGCGAGTTGATCTGCTTGAGGTCGCGAATGGTGTCGAGATGGATGGAACTGGTCTCGACACTCTTGGCGGTGCCGTCGCGCAGCCGCACGAAATGGCTCTGGCTGGTTTCCTTCTCGCGGTCGCGCAGCCGGTCCTTTTCCAGCACCAACTGGCGAGCGGTCTCCGGATCGCGGGACACCAGCACGTTGAAGGCAAGCCTGGCATTGGCAAGCACCAAGGCATGGAAGGCGCAAAGCTCACGCCAGCCTTCCGGCGTGAACTCCAGCCCACGCTCGAATTTCTTCTTCACGTGGACCAGCATGTTGCGCACGATGATGTCGCCGACCTGCTCCAGCTTGACGCAGGCGCCGATCAGTTCCTGGCAACGCAGCGCCTCGTCCTCGCTCAGCGGGTTCTTGGTGACCCTGGCCAGATAGAGCTTGATCGCAGCGTGCTTCCTGTCGACACGGTCGTCGAGTGCGGCCAGCGCGCCGATCTTGTCGGCATCGGCGCTCTCATAGAGCTCGATGATCCGTTTCAGCATGATCTCGACCGTTTCGCAGACCCGCACCACCTCGCGGGTGGCGTTGGCCAATGCCTGGCTCGGCACGTCGAGCGCACTTTCGTTGAGCGCCGAAAGCTCGACGACGTCGAGCGCGTTGGCGGCCTGGGGCTTGGTGCCCAACGCCACGATCCTTTCCGAGGCGCGATAGACCAGGCTCGCCAGCGGTAGGCCGGCGATCAGGATCAGGATGTTGAAGACAATGTGGGCATTGACGATCTGCTCGGGCACCGTGTTGCCCAAGAAGGCGACCGGCGGTTTGAACGTCAGGAACAGGATCAGCATGATCAGCGAACCCATGCCGCGCATCAGGAGATTGCCGATCGGCACGATACGAACGCCGGGTTCTGCGTTGCGGGTTAGAAGCGGCGCGATGATCGAAGAGCCGAGATTGACACCCAGCACCAGCACGATACCGAGTTCGGGCGGGATGAAGCCGCGGCCCGCCAGCGTCACCATCAGCAGCACCGCGGCGATCGAGGAATGGAACAGCCAGGTGACCAACGCCGCCAGAAGATAGGCGGTAACCGGATCGCCGGAGAAGTAATCGACGATGAGCGGCATCAGCGTGCTCTGGCGCAGCGGCTCCGACGCCTGGCCGATCATCTCCAGCGACAGAAGCAGCAGGCCGATGCCGACCAGGATGCGGCCGAACTGGCGCCAGTCGCGCCGCTCGGTGGCCATGAACATGACGGTGCCGGCGACCAGGCAGATCGGCACCAGCAGCGACAGATCGAAGGTGAGCAGCTTGACCACGAGTGCCGAGCCGATCTCGGCGCCGCGCACCGCAAGCTGGCCCGACATGCCGCTGACAATACCGGAGCCGGCGAACGAGCCGACCAGCAAGGTGACGGCGGTCGAGCTTTGCAGCGCGACAGCCAGGCCGCAGCCGGCCAGAACCGCCATGAACGGATTGCGCATTGTGGCGCGCAGTTTGTGGCGCAGCACATCGCCATAGGCGCGCTCGACGCCGGTCTTCACCAGACGGGTGGCAAACAGCATCAGTGCGACCGCACCGGCCAGGTGCAGCAAGACGACCGAGCCACTCATGCCAGGCCCCGCAACGCGACAGGTGCCAGCGACGCGGGCGCGGTGAAGTCAAAGAGGCAAAAGTGGGCGCGAATCGTGGACATTGCAGAGGTTGATATTACTCCGATTTATTTTAGCCGAATAATAAATTTTGCCCGGTTCGGACGCGTGTTGCCACGCGACGGGGCGTGTCGGAAATGGATGGCTGACAAAATGGTTGCATAGCCTGCGGAGTTGCGGCGGGTCATGCGTCCATTCTCGGGCGCCCGCTTTAAAGGTAGCGCTGAATTAGTCGTTCTAAATGTAAGAAATCATTACGAAAACGTAATCTCGGTGTTCAGTTTCGGTTCATCCTTCCGGCTCTATTCCGTAGGCATCGACAACCAAGGAGTACCCGCCATGAAACGCATCGTTCTTTCCGCCATTGCCTTCTCGATGCTGGCTGCAACCACCTGGCAGGGCCAGGCCGCACCTCTGAACACACCAAACGCGCCGCAGTCGAACTACAGCCAGGTCGACTGGCAGAAGCCTGGCAGGCATGTCGACGTGAACAAGCATGTCGACGTGAACAAGCGCGTCCTAGTGAAGAAGAAGATCGTTGTGAAGCGCAGCCATTGGCGCAACGGCCAGAGATATTCCAGCTGGAAGCGTCACCAGCCGATCCGCGACTATCGCCACTATGGCCTGCGCCGTCCGGGTCCCGGGCAGGAATGGATCCGGGTTGGCAATGACTATCTGCTGGTCAGCGTTCTTTCCGGCTTGATCTTCGGCGCCATCGCCACGCAGTGACCGCGGAACGTCTGACCGGCACGGCGCTGGTCAATGAAAGAGAGGCGGCCCGCCAAGGCCGCCTTTTTTCATTGGTCCATCTTGATCCTAATTCAGCGCGGCCGAAAGTTTCACGGTTCCGCTGAAATACTTCGCCGAATCGGAGCCGATGCCGCCATAGCTGGTGGAGAGGCCGAGACGCATGCCGCCCGGCATGCGGGTATCGATGCCGGCTCCGACGCGGCCATGGAAATTGTCGGCGCCGCTTTCGGTCGCTGTGTCGCTTATGTCGAAGACGCCGTCGAGCCGCAGGTTAAAGTCGAGGGTAACGTCGTCATCCGTGACATGGCGATAGGAAACGCCGGGGCCGAAGGCGATCTGGCCGAGGCCGGCGGTGACGGAGGGAATGGGGACGTTCAGGCCGTCGACATAGGCTCCCGATTTTTCCTCGAAATAGGAGAAGCGCGCCCGCGGCGAGAAGGTCCAGGCGTCATATTGCCATTCCCCTTGCAGCGTGGCGCTGACCAGCCAACGGCTGGCGTCGAAGCCGTCGGTGTAGGTATCCATGGGGCTGACGCTGTTCGAGGATGTTCCAGCTCCGGCGAGCAAATCGAAATACAGATTGTCCGTCAGCCGAGCGGTCAAATAAGGCCCGGCGATCCAGCCGGTGCCCTCGGCGGTTCCGCCGCCGCTGCCGGTGAAGCCGTCGGTACGATCGATCTGGACGAAGGCGCCAACAAGCAGATTGCGGCTGACCAGATAGTCGGCGCCGAAGGTTGCGAGGGCGAATTTGCCGTCTTGGTCATTGATGTCGAAGCGGCTGTAAGTGCCTTCGAACCAGATGTCGAACAGGCTGTTGGCATCTTCCCCGCCAAGCCGCCGCATGGAGGCAAGGCTTGCGCTGACATTGACCGAGTTGGTGTCGGCCATGCCGGGCAGGTACGCGAGCAGGGTGGCCACTGGGCTGCCGCCGCCGGCGACGCCGTCGAGCCGGTCGATGCGGCGCTGGATGTCGGGCTGGTTCTCCAGGATGAGGCTGGCGCGTGTCTCCATGAATTCCTTGATGAGCGCCGTGGTATTTTCGCGTGAATTGGTGCTGGCGAACGTGCAGACGACGCTTTCGCCGGGCGCCATGTTGATCACAGCCGTGCGGTTCGCCACATTGCCGACGGAATCGCCATCGTTGCAACTGATCGAGGTCAAGGCGAAGCCGGCGGCGGTCATGTCGGCGGCGGTGATGCTGTAGGAGCCGGTCGGCAGCGAAACGGCCGGTCCGTCGCCGGAGCCGCTGCTGGTGGCGATGGTGAAGTTGAGGCCGGGCGCCGGCGAGGAGAAGCCGAAGGAGCCGTCGCCGCTGTCGGTGGTCTGGCGGATGGTGATGGAGCCCAGGGCGTGGACTTCCTGGGCGAGCGCGCTGGAGGTGCTTGTCGCGTTGTTCGCGTCGCCATTGTAGGTCGCGACGACCTGACGGGTGCCGACCGGGAGGGCGGACGTCGTCAGGGCGGCGGTACCGCCGGCGAGCGCGACCGTAGCGGCGGGCGAGCCGTCGACACTGAAGGTGACCGTTCCGGCCGGCGGCGGGTTGCCGGGAGCCGAAACCGTTGCCGTGAAAGTGACCTGATCGCCCTGATTGGAAGGGTTGAGGCTGGAAACGACCAAGGTGGTGGTGCCAAGCTTGTCGATGGTCACCGAATAGGCCTTGGAACCGGATTTCCCATTCTGATCGGTTGCAACTGCGGTGAAGTCGAATGTGCCGGTATTGGTCGGGGTACCGGAGAGCAGACCGGTCGCGTCGAAGCTGATGCCCGACGGGAGGGTTCCGGACGTCAGCGCGAAAGTATAAGGCACCGCGCCGCCGCTGGCCGCAAGCTGTTGCGAATAGGCCTGGTTGTATATGGGGTTTGGCAAGGATGCCGGCGTCAGCTCGACGGTCGGCTCGGCAATGATCAGCGTGTAGGATTTCGAACCGATGAAACCGTTTGCGTCGGTTGCCGCCACGACCAGGTTGAACGTGCCGGTATTAGTCGGGGTTCCGGAGAGCAGACCGGCCGCGTCGAAGCTGATGCCCGACGGGAGGGTTCCGGACGTCAGCGCGAAAGTGTAGGGCGTCATACCGCCGCTGGCCGTCAGCTGCTGCGAATAGGCCTGGTTGTAGACCGGACTGGGCAATGACGGCGGCGAGACCGTGATCACGGGCGGTGTAAAGGTGACCGTGTTGTCGGTGCTGGTCGAGGCTTCGTTCGCATCGACGGCGGCGTTGGTTGCCACGCCGGCCGGTATTGTGGCCACGACGGACCCTGAACCCGTCATGCCGCTGACCGCGACGCTGAAAGTGCTGCCGGAGCCCGTAACGACAGCGATGGTGGCGCCGGAAAGCACAACGTCGCTGCCGCTGAAGCCGGTCACCGGCTCGCTGAAGACCACGTCGAAGAGGATTGGTGACGAACCGGTCGGATCGCTCTGGCCGGCAGCCTGGTTGACGGTCACTGTCAGCGGCGGTGGTGGCGGCAGATTGTAGGTGACGGTATTGTCGGTGCTGGTCGAGGGCTCGTTCGGATCGACGCTGGCGTTGGTTGCCACGCCGGCCGGTATTGTGGCCACGACGGAACCTGAACCCGTCATGCCGCTGACCAAAACGCTGTAGGAGCTGCCGGAGCCGGTAACGGACGCGGTGGTGGCGCCGGCGGTGCCGGAAAGATCGACGTCGCTGCCATTGAAGCCGGTCACCGGCTCGCTGAAGACCACGTCGAACCGAATTGGTGAGGAACCGGTCGGATCGCTCTGGCCGGCAGCCTGGTTGATGGTCACCGTCGGCAGCGCGAACGCCGCGGTCGGCACGAGCACGAACACGAGAATGGCGGCGAGGGCGCGCCTCAGCGTTGCGAACAAAAGCAGAAAAATCGACGACAACAGAAAGGAAAGTGCGGACAACGGCAAACGCCGCAGCCGCATGGTGACATGCGCATCCAGAGCTACGGTCACCCCGTCCCCCAAAATCCCCCGACCGGCGGGCCTGCTCTCTACGGGCGCTGAATTCCGGACGAGTCGCCTTTGCTTATGATCATCTAGATTGGCGAGTTCATGCAAAGTCAATCTTGAAGCCACGGGTCAGGTAAGCTTGAGACTATTCCCGCCGCGGTGTGGCAGCCATGCAACGTCAGGCGCCTGGACCCCTTGGCCCTGTGAAAACCGGGTATGGTTCCGCATTAGGAGTCGTCGGGCTTCGCCGGCGTGATTATATGGAGGCCAAACGAGCTGTCCCCCATGCGCTTTCCGCCTGCTTTCCTCGACGAGATCCGCGACCGCGTGCCGATTTCTTCGGTGATCGGCCAGCGCGTCGCGTGGGACAGGAAGAAGACTAACGCGCCGCGCGGCGACTATTGGGCGTGCTGTCCCTTCCATGGCGAGAAGAGCCCGTCCTTCCACTGCGAGGACAAGAAGGGCCGCTACCATTGCTTCGGCTGCTCGGTTTCGGGCGACCATTTCAAGTTCCTGACCGAACTTGACGGGATGAGCTTTCCTGAAGCGGTCGAGAAGATCGCCGACATGGCCGGCGTGCCGATGCCGGTTCGCGATGCCCAGGAGGAGCGGCGCGAAAAGGAACGCGCCAGCCTGACTGACGTCATGGAGATGGCGACGGCGTTCTTCCAGGAACGGCTGCAGGGACCGGAAGGGGCAAAGGCCCGCGCCTATCTGCGCGACCGGGGGCTGACACCGGCGACGCAGCAGTCTTTCCGCCTCGGCTATGCACCCGACAGCCGCAATGCGCTGAAGGAGCATCTTGCCGCCAAGGGTGTCCCCAAGGCCGACATCGAGGCGTGCGGGCTGGTGCGCCATGGCGACGACGTCCCGGTTTCCTACGATTGGTTCCGCGACCGCATCATGTTCCCGATCCCGGATTCCAGGGGCAAGATCATCGCCTTCGGCGGGCGGGCACTGGCGCCGGATGCGCTGGCCAAATACATGAACTCGCCCGATACGGAGCTCTTCCACAAAGGCAACGTGCTCTATAATTTCGCCCGTGCGCGGCAAGCGCTCGGAAAGGGGGCGCTGGCCAAGGGCGGCACGGTCATTGCCGTAGAGGGCTACATCGATGTGATCGCGCTGGCGCAGGCCGGCTTCGAAAACGTGGTGGCGCCGCTCGGCACCGCGTTGACTGAAAACCAGCTCGAACTTCTATGGCGCATGGCTGGCGAGCCGGTGCTGTGCTTCGACGGCGACCAGGCCGGGTTGAAGGCAGCGTGGCGCGCCGCCGACATGGCGCTGCCGGCGGTCCAGGCAGGCCGCTCCGTGCGCTTCGCCCTGCTGCCGGAGGGCAAGGATCCCGACGATCTGGTCAAGGGTGACGGGCCGGATGCGTTCCGCGCCGTGCTTTCCGAGGCACGGCCGCTGGCCGACCTCTTGTGGATGCGCGAGACCGCCGGCGGCATCTTCGACACGCCGGAACGGCGGGCGGAGCTCGAAAAGACGCTACGCGAACTGACCAGCCGCATCCGCGACGAGAGCCTTCGCTATCACTACCAACAGGAAATGCGCGAGCGCGTGCAGAGCTTCTTCGGTGCCCAGCGCGGACGCCAGGGACGTCAGGACGGACGGCCCGGTGAGCGCTTCCCGGGCAGGGTCTCAGCACCCGGCGGACAGTTTGCACGTGGCGGCGGTGCCGGTGGGCGCACCGCGATCACCGAAAGCCTCGGCCGCTCGGCGCTGGTCAAACGCGACGGCGAGGGCATGTCGGTGCGCGAGGCGACGATCATTGCGGCCCTCGTCAACCATCCCGTGCTGATCGACGAGAATTTCGCCCATGTCGAGTTCCTCGATCTCGCCAATTCCGATCTGAAGCGGCTGCATGCGGCCATCCTCGACGCCATGGCGCACGATATGGCCAACAACCGCGAGGCTGTAATCGCGACGATCGAGCGGGCCGGCTGCGGTGAGGTCTGGCAGCGCGCGGTGGCGCTGATCAAACGTGCGCGGCAATGGCCGGCGCTGGAAACGGCAGCACTCGACGATGCTCGCGATGCGTTCAGCCAAGCTCTCCACTTGCAGCGCAGCGCGCGCACCTTACATAAGGAGCTGAAGCAGGCGGAAGCAGCGCTCGCCAGCGATCCCACGGACGAAAATTACCGGCACCTGGTCGAAATCCAGGCGCAATTTCGTGATGTGCAGGCAACGGAAGCGCTGATTGAAGGGTTTGGCGTATCGTCGGGCAGAGCTGGGCGCGTTTAGATCGAAGCCTCCAGAAGACTGAAATGTAAGGACGTGCTTGCGCGTTGAATCAAGCGTGCGGTGCTCTAAGTCGGGTAATTGATTCGCTTTTTTCATGCGAATCATGCGAGAGGCGCTTGACCTTCCGGCAGAATGGCGGAATCAGGTCGATTCGAAACGTTAACCCGCCCCAGCATCGACGGGAATGCAGCGATGTAAGGTACTGATCACTGGACAGGCAGTCAGCTTGCCACAGATATCAGGGTTAATCTGGACTTAACGAGAGATGCAGTTACTGGCCCGGTAAAGCGCGTTCTGGAAAGAGCGCATCCAATTTGACCGGACCGGCAGCTTACGCGGCTTTGATACTCAGCCGCTTGGAGAAAATAAAGACTATGGCGACAAAAGAAAAGGAAGAAGTCGAGACCGAACGCGAGGCCGCGACCGATGGCCCTCTGCTCGACCTTTCCGACGATGCTGTCAAGAAGATGATCAAGGCCGCCAAGAAGCGCGGTTATGTCACCATGGACGAGCTGAATTCGGTGCTGCCCTCGGAGGAAGTGACCTCCGAGCAGATCGAGGACACGATGGCCATGCTTTCCGACATGGGCATCAACGTGGTCGAGGACGACGAGCAGGGCGAGGAGCCCGAAGCCGCCGACACCGCCGCTGACGCCGAGGAAGACGCCAACGAGCTGGCCGAGCAGACCGGCACCGCCGTCGCCGCCACCACGACCAAGAAAGAGCCGACCGACCGCACCGACGATCCGGTCCGCATGTATCTGCGCGAGATGGGCTCAGTCGAGCTTCTGTCGCGCGAGGGCGAAATCGCGATCGCCAAACGCATCGAGGCCGGCCGCGAGACGATGATCGCAGGCCTGTGCGAAAGCCCACTGACTTTCCAGGCCATCATCATCTGGCGTGACGAGCTCAACGAATCGAAGATTCTGCTGCGCGAGATCATCGATCTTGAAGCGACCTATGCCGGGCCGGAGGCCAAGCAGGCGCCGGTTGTCGAGCGTATCGAGGAAGCCAAGACCGAGGAAAAGTCGCGCCGTTCGCGCGAGGACGAGGACGACATTACCAATGTCGGCGGCGACACGCGTGGCCTGGTGGACGACGACGAGGAAGACGATGACGAGGCGAGCCTGTCGCTGGCGGCGATGGAAGCGGAACTGCGCCCGCAGGTGATGGAGACGCTCGACGTCATTGCCGACACCTACAAGAAACTGCGCAAGCTGCAGGACCAGCAGGTCGAGAACCGGCTGGCTGCCGCGGGCACGCTGTCGCCCAGCCAGGACCGCCGGCTGAAGGAATTGAAGGACCAGCTGATCAAGGCGGTGAAGTCGCTGTCCTTGAACACGGCGCGCATCGAGGCGCTGGTCGAGCAGCTCTACGACATCAACAAGCGCCTGGTGCAGAACGAAGGCAAGCTGCTCAGGCTGGCCGAAAGCTATGGCGTGCGCCGCGAGGAATTCCTCAAGGAATATCAGGGCTCGGAGCTCGATCCCAACTGGACGCGCTCGATCGGCAATCTGACCTCGCGCGGCTGGAAGGAATTCACCAAGAACGAGAAGGACGCCATCCGCGACCTGCGCGCCGAGATCCAGAACCTCGCCACCGAGACGGCGATTTCGATCCAGGAATTTCGCAAGATCGTCAACCAGGTGCAGAAGGGCGAGCGCGAAGCCGCGATCGCCAAGAAGGAAATGGTCGAGGCCAATCTGCGCCTCGTCATCTCCATCGCCAAGAAATATACCAATCGCGGCCTGCAGTTCCTCGACCTGATCCAGGAAGGCAATATTGGCCTGATGAAGGCGGTCGACAAATTCGAATACCGCCGCGGCTACAAGTTCTCGACCTACGCGACGTGGTGGATCCGGCAGGCGATCACCCGTTCGATCGCCGACCAGGCGCGCACCATCCGCATTCCGGTGCACATGATCGAAACGATCAACAAGATCGTGCGCACCTCGCGCCAGATGCTGCATGAGATCGGCCGTGAGCCGACGCCGGAAGAACTGGCGGAAAAGCTCGCCATGCCGCTGGAAAAAGTGCGCAAGGTGCTGAAGATCGCCAAGGAGCCGATCTCGCTCGAAACGCCGGTCGGCGACGAGGAGGATTCGCATCTGGGCGACTTCATCGAGGACAAGATGGCGATTCTGCCGATCGACGCGGCGATCCAGGCCAATTTGCGCGAGACGACGACGCGCGTGCTGGCCTCGCTGACGCCGCGCGAAGAGCGCGTGCTCAGAATGCGCTTCGGCATCGGCATGAACACCGACCACACGCTTGAAGAGGTCGGCCAGCAGTTCTCGGTCACCCGCGAGCGCATCCGCCAGATCGAAGCCAAGGCGCTGCGCAAGCTCAAGCACCCGAGCCGGTCGCGCAAGCTCAGAAGCTTCCTCGACAGCTGAGGCCGGGTGACGGATAAGCAGTTTAAAGGGCGCCGGTGGCGCCCTTTTCCGTTTGGACACAGGCGATCACGATTGGACGCGCCGCTCTTGCGGGTCGCGCCCTACGAGAGGATAATTCCGCGACGGACGCATTCTCTGGGCGACAAACCCGGATGCCCGCCCCGGCGGTTAGACGCCGTGCTCCGTGGCACCGGAGGGAGGTGTGCCATGACAACTTACATCGTGCTGATCAACTGGACGGAGCAAGGCGCCAAAAATGTGCGCGAATCGCCGAAGCGGCTCGATGCCGCCAAGAAGCTGCTGGGAGACATGGGCGGGTCCTTCAAGGCATTTTATCTCACCATGGGGGATTGTGACATGGTGGCCGTGCTCGAAGCGCCCGACGATGCTGTCCTGGCTCGTTTCTCGCTGATGCTGGCGACGGGCGGAAACGTCAGGACGCGGACACTCAAGGCTTTCCCCGAGGATGCCTATCGCGAGATCATCACCTCGCTCGGCTGAGCCGCGGCGCCTGAAGCGCGTCGCGCTGAACGGCCCTTGCGACGCGCTTTAGGCTCTTCTTTTTATGCATGTCGTTATCGTAAAACCGCTGCGTACCCTTTGGGCGACCTGGATCAGCGAAGCCGGCCATTCCGCCGGTATCGTATCACGTTGCGGCGCAACGGCATTTCTCGGATAATCCGTGCGTGTCCTCTGGTGCCGTTTCGAAACATGGCCAAGCCTCTGCTGACTGTCTGGTACAATACGCGCTGTCCGGTCTGCGATGCCGGCATCAGCCGGCAGAAGCGGCGGCTGATCGAGGCGGTCAAGGCCGGGCGGATCGAATTTCGCGACATCAATGCCGAACCGGCGGCGCTGGCCGGGTACGGCATCGGCCTGGAGGACATCCGGCGCAGGCTGCATGCGATCGACGCCGACGGCAAATTGCTGGTCGGCGCCGATGTTGCCATTGCTGTATGGCGCACGACGCCCGGCGAAGCCTGGCTCGCAACGCTGTTCGGCAATCCCGGCGCACTGCCGTTGACGCGCTATGGCTATGATCGCTTTGCCGATCTGCTCTATGCCTGGAACCGGCGCAAAGGCCGCTGGTAACGGGTATTATTCGCTCCGCACCGAAAGGTCCGGAGATTGTTTCCAGGTCTTTCGCGTGCCCTGCTATCGAGCCACGGGCTCGCAAAGCCAGCCAACGATGCGGCGCACCACCGGCAGCACCAGCAGCAGCGTCGGAAAGGCAACCAGCCAGGACAGGCCCCAAGCCGTCAGCCAAGTGGCCAGCATGTCGGGCTGGAAGCCAAGGCTTTTCAGTGTCGAGATGAACGACACGATGAACGTCATCAGCAACGACAGCACCAGCGGGCCGAGCACGGCGGCATTGCGCGCAGGCAGCTTGCTGCGCCGGGTTTTCATGGTCATTTGGATTTCCCTGAAGCATCCGGTTCGTCGCCTTGCATCCATTCGCCCGTATTGTCGGCGTAACTGCCCGGAACGACCGGGGTGGATGCGTTGCTTCACGTCAGACGCTTACGGAGCGGCCTTCGGCCCTCATGCACCGTCTAGCTGCCCTCGCTGGCGAAATCAATCCTGCTGGTGCCATTTTCAGATACATCGTAAGATATATCTTGACTCGGCCGTGGCGGGCACTTAGTTGAGATATATCGTAAGACATAACTCAAGGAGCAGACAATGCACAAAGACAATCATTTCAGCCATCATCGTTTCGGCGAACGCGCCGAGCGCGTCTTCATGCATATGGCCGGCAAGTTCGGCGGACGTGGCGGCGGCTTTGGCCCGTTCGGGCATGGCATGAGAGGCGGCGGACGCGGCGGGCCGGGCGACATGTTCCGCGCCGGCCGCATGCTGGCCGACGGCGATCTCAAGCTGATCACGCTGTCACTGCTGGCCGAGGCGCCGCGGCACGGCTACGACATCATCAAGGCGCTGGAGGAGCGCACCAGCGGCGTCTACAGCCCGAGCCCCGGCGTGGTCTATCCGACGCTGACCTTCCTGGAGGAGGCCGGCTACGCCGTTTCTGCGGCGGAAGGCAACAAGAAGGTGTTTTCAATCACCGAGGCTGGGCAGGCGCACCTCAACGAAAATCGCGAGATGATCGACCACGTGCTCGAACATCTCGAGCGCTTCGGCCGCAAGATGGCCAAGGCGCGCGACTGGTTCGGCTGGAACGATGACGGCGACGGTGGCCGGCGCGGCCGCGGCCGCTCGGAAAAGCGCGACGAGTTTCGCGCCGTGCGCCACCGGCTACGCGCCGCGCTCGGCGAGATCGTCGATGCGCCTGAAGCAAAGCAGGCCGAGGCAATCAGCATATTGGAAGCTGCCGCGGAAGCCCTGGAAGCACTGACGCGCGACTGACCTCTAACGGCAAGCCGCAGGCGGCCCTTGCCGGTCCAGCCAAGGACCGGTACTGAAAATCATCCTGCACCGCGCTATGTGGTGCAGGATGATTGCCGTTGGAGGATACCCCATGTCTTTTCTGAAGCGTCTTTTCGGCGGAGGCAACGAAGCCGCCGAGCCAAAGACAGCGGCGCCGGCAAAGCAGATCGAGCACAAGGGATTTTTGATCAGCGCCACGCCCTACAAGGCGGAGGGCCAGTACCAGACCTGCGGCGTGGTTTCGAAAGAGATCGACGGCGTGATGAAGGAGCACAAATTCATCCGCGCCGACCGCTTTGCCGGGCTTGATGATGCCGTCGACATCTCGATCAAAAAGGGCATCCAGCTGGTCGACGAGCAGGGCGAAAAGATCTTCGGATAGATCGGCTACTACAGCCTTGGGTCGATTGGCTCGCTTTCCAACGCCAGCACGGCGAAGACACACTCGTGAACCCGGCGTAGCGGCTGCTTGGCGACAAATCGCGTTAGCGCTTCGTGGCCAAGCGCGAACTCCCGGAGCGCCAGGCTGCGCTTGCCGGCCAGGCCGCGTTCTCGGAGGCGGATGAGATTGTCGGGTGAATCATATTCGGGACCATAGATGATGCGCAAATATTCCGGGCCGCGGACCTTCAGCGCCGGCTGGATGAGCCCCTTCTCGCCACGGCTGACGAAGTCGCGTGGTTTGACCACCATGCCTTCGCCGCCTGAGCCGGTCAGTGCTTCCCACCAGGCGACGGCCTCGGCACACGCGCTGCCGTCGGCGAGGTCAACCATACGCCATCGAGTCGGCGTGACCACGCCGCCACGGGCAGCCAGACGGTCCGCGAGCGACATGTGCCAGACATGGTCCTGGTCAAACCAAACACGTCCCTCGCTGGCCAGCAGGTGGAAAGGCGCGGCCTTAAGGTCCTCGACGCCCGAAACTGGCCATACGTAGGGCGCCCAGGCGGTCGCGTATTTGGCTGCGCGGACGGCCCGGTCTTCAAGGCGTGCGTTCAGGCCGGCTGCATCGACGCCGCGCGCCATCGCACGGGCCAGCGCCTCGTTGCTGGCCTTGAAACCGGCGGCAGAGGATATCGCCACAGGCGCATACTGGCTTTCGATCAGACTGCCGGCCTTGGCCGACCAAGGCATTATCTCGGCGTCCAGCAGCAGCCAGTCGCTGTTCAATTCCTTCCACAGATCCGCCGCGTCGACCTCGGTGCGAAGACGGGCGAGCAGGTCCTCCGTCATGGCACTGTCATTGAAAAAGGAGCGTCCGGTGCGGGTCCAGATTGCGCCGGTTTCGTCGCCAGGGACCCCGAAGCGGCTGCGTGCCGCCTGCGCGTTCCGGCAGAGCGCGATCACTGCCCGCGAACCCATGTGCTTCTCCTCGCACACGATCTGCGCAACGCCGCGCTCGCGGAAGTAAGCGAAGGCATCCTCCGGACGTTCCAGCCAGCCGTCCTGGCTGCTGGTCTCGGACGGCGACATGGTCGGCGGCAGATAGATCAGCCATTGCGGCGAGAGCGCGAAGCGGCTCATCACCTCCAGTGCTGCCGACGCGTTCTCCTCGGCCACGACAATCCGGCCCCTCAGTCCGGTCTCGATCCAACGGCGACCGGAGACATCCTGATAATCGAGCACGCCGTCGGCGTCGGCCTGTGCCGATTTACCGGGACCGGACCCGCCCAGCGGACGTATCGGCTCCGACCAGGTCTCGATTGCCGGCACCTCGACCAGTTCGCGTTCCGGCCAGCGCAAGGCCGTCAGCTTGCCGCCGAATACGCATCCGGTGTCGATGCACAGGGTGTTGTTGACCCATTCGGCCGATAGCGTGGGCGTATGTCCATAGATAATGGCCGTCTTGCCACGATAGGCCGCAGCCCAGTCGGCACGGACGGGCAGCCCGAATTCGTCGGTCTCGCCTGTGGTCTCGCCGTACAGAGCGAACTCGCGCACAGCGCCGGAACCGCGTCCGATCATCCCTTCCTTGAGGCCGGCATGGGCGACGGCGAGGCCTCCGCGATCGAGCCAGACATGGCTGCGCAGGCCGTCGAGAAAGGCCGGCAGCGCCTCGCGCAGGCCTCGGTCCTGTGCATTTAGCTGATCGAGAGTCTGCTGGAGGCCGTGAGCGACAGTGACCTTGCGGCCTTCTAGCCAGCGGCTGAGTTTGCGTTCATGGTTGCCCTGGACACAGTAAGCCGTTCCAGCCGCGACCATGCTCATGGCAATGCGCAGCACGTCGGGCGAGTTGGGGCCGCGATCGACGAGGTCGCCGACAAAGACGATCTTGCGGCCCTCTGGTGGAACCACGGTGACCATTCGGTCGCCCTGATGCTCAGACCAGGCGACGCTGTAGCCCAGTCGAGCGAGCAGGATATGAAGCTCATCCGAACAGCCATGGATGTCGCCAATGATATCGAACGGGCCATGGTCGTCGCGCTTATCGGTCCACAGCGGCTGTCGCGACACCTCGGCCGCGTCGATGCTGGCCTCGCTGGTAAGCTTCCAGACTTGGCGGAAGCCCTCGCGTTGGAGGCCGCCAAGACCCTTGCGGACCTCGGTTGTCATGCGCTGGGCGACCCCGGCGCCGAACTGCCGGTCGGCTCGCACCGCATTGCGTGCGACGCACACCTCGACGCCTGGATCGAGGACCACGGCGACGGGCAAAGCGTGCCACTTGCGCGCCAGCTCAATCCAGGGCTTGCGGTCGGCGGCTCGCACATTGGTGGCATCGATGACGGCCAGCCTGCGGTGTTTGAGCCGCTTGCCGGCTATTTCGCGAACCAGATCGAAGGCATCCGCAGAGACGTCCTGGTCGGTTTCGTCGTCGGAGATCAGCGCCCGGCACTGGTCCGAGGAGATAATCTCGGTCGTCAGGAAATGCTTGGTGGCGAAAGTCGACTTGCCCGATCCGGTCGAGCCGATCAGCACGACGAGGGCGAAGTCAGGAATGGTGAGGTTGGTCTTATCAGGTTCTCTCATCGGGTGAACACCGCCATCTGTGTGGGGGCGCCGAGGGTCGGGTCCTCGGCTCCGATACCGCTGAAGGTGGCTGCATAGCCATAGATCTCGCCGATTTTGGCCGCCCAGGCTTGGAACTGAGCCCGGCTCCATTCGAAACGGTGATCGGGATGGCGAAATGCGCCAGGGACCAGTCTTGGAAACAGAGCGTTGTAGTCCGCATTCGGAGTGGTCACGATGACGGATTTGGGCGCCGTCTCACCGAAAACGATGCGTTCGACCAGGGGCAGCCTGTCCTCGTCGAGATGCTCGATGACCTCGACCAGAACGGCGACGTCGGCTGCGGCCCAACGGCTGTCGCGGTAGGTCAGCGATCCATGCAGCAGCGTGACCCGGCCCTCGGGCGGCCCGCCTAATTCGTTCAGCTTGAGACGCTTTGCGGCCCATTCCAGTTCGCGCGCCGCCGGATCCAGACCGAACAGCATGTGGATCCATCGCTCGCGCACCAGCCTGTCGAGCAGCTTGCCTTCACCGCATCCCAGGTCCGCAACCGTGGTTCCTCCCGTCGCTCGAATGGCGTGGACAACTGCGTCCATGCGCAGATCGTTGAGCCGGATAGGCGTCTCCAGCGCTTCCTCGGGCGTGACGCGCAACTCGGCAGGTTGTGCCTCGCCAGCCGTCTCGGGAGCCAGCCGCTCCAGGGCGATGCGGGCCAAAGCCCGGCGATTGCCAAGGTAGCGGCGCACGATCAGGTCTTTGGCCGGATGGTTTTCCAGCCAGCCCTCTCCCTTGGACAGCAGCTTGTCGATCTCTGCTTCGCCGACCCAGTAATGCTTGGCATCGTCCATCACCGGGATCAGCACATAGAGGTGATTCAACAAGGCGCTGAGCCGGCCTGTGCCGGTCAGCTTCAGATGGCCGTATCGGGGCTCGCCTGCAGCACCCCCGATTCCTTCGATTGGCGTCAGATCGACTGTCCAGCCCAAGGGTTCGAACAAACTTCGAACCAGAACCTCACCGCCGCGCGTTGGCAGTGGCGTAACCACGGCTTCCAGCGGCAGTTCGCTGTCGGCCAGTTCCTGGCGCTCCTTCGATATACCGGTCATCGCCGTCCGCAGCATTTTGTTCAGCGCCACCGACAGGAAGGATGATGCTGCGTAAGGCCGGTCGTTCACATATTGGTCGAGCAGGCCTTCTGCCTGGCCCTTGCCCCGCACCAGTCCCACAGGATCGACATCGAGCAGGAGTGCAGCCTCGCACCGCTCTTCGGTTGCCTCGGGATAGAACAGCCACGCCTTGCCGAAAGACAGGTCGGTCTCGTGCAGGCGATCCGGATGCTTGTGCAGCAAGAAACCGAGATCGGTGGCCGGACGGTGCGTTGTGGCAACGGAAAGGAACATCCGCGACCGATAGCGCAGACAAGCGGAATAACCAATGGCGGTTGTGTGGCCCACCACAATAGGTTGTCGCCAACGACAACAAGGGCAGGCGCCGGGCGCCTGCCCTTTCAGACGATGCTGACGCTTTACGCCGCGGTGGCGACGCGCTCGGCATTGCCGGTCGCGGCTACAATGGCGTCGACCTTGGTCGAGGCCTTGGCCAGCGCTGCTGCCACCGCATCGGCGCCCATGCCGACTCCTTCGATGCGGATGACCTCGAGATCGGTCATGCCGAGGAAGCCAAGCACGCTGCGCAGGTAGGGAATGGCGTGATCGAACTGCACGGCCGCACCTTCGGAATAGATGCCGCCCGAAGCCAGCACGATGTAGACCTTCTTGCCGGTGACGAGGCCCTTGGGGCCGTTCTCGCCATAGGCAAAGCTCTTGCCGGAACGGGCAATGTGATCGACCCAGGACTTCAGCGTCGAGGAGATGTTGAAGTTGATGAAGCCGGTGGCGAGAATCACCGAATCGGCGGCGAACAGTTCATCCAGCACGACATCGGAGACGCCAACGACTTCAGCCTGGCGCGAGGTGCGCGCTTCGGCCGGCGTGTAGATGCCGGTCGCATAATCGGCATCGATGTGCGGCAACGGATTGGCGACGAGGTCGCGCACGACAAGCGTGTTCGACGGATCGGCGGCAACAAGCTTTTCGGCGAATTCAGTAGCAATACGGGTCGAGTGTGAGGCAGCGCCGCGCGGGCTCGATGTGACAAGAAGGATGGACATAATGGGGTCTCCAGGGTTGGATCAAAATCTCCCGGCAGATATGTGTGCGCAGACCCATTTGAAAAACTGGTATATTTTGTATATTATCCATCTAAAATGTGGATTGAACGATGCAACCGAACCCGACGCTTGACCAACTGCAGATCCTGGTTGCGGTGGCCGAGACCGGCAGCTTCTCGGCCGCCGGGCGCAAATTGAATCGCGCGCAATCGGTGATCAGCTACGCCATCGCCAACCTCGAAGCGTAGCTCGGGCTGAAGCTGTTCGAGCGCGAGGGCACGCGTGAACCGCAACTGACCGATGTCGGCAAGGCGACGCTGGAAGATGCGCGGCGCATGGTCGGCGTGCTGCAACGCATCCGCTCGCGTGTCGACGGATACCGGCAGGGATTGGAGGCGGAAGTGACGCTGTCGGTCGACGTGACGCTACCGTCGCCGGTGCTGGTTCGGGTGCTAAAGGCATTCGAGGCGCAGTTCCCGGCCGTGACGCTGCGTCTGCATATCGGCTCGCTTGGCCTTATCCTCGATCATGTTGTCGGCGGACAGGCCGATCTCGGCATCGGGGGGCTTCTGGGTGAGACGGACGTGAATCTGCTTCGCATCGGCTTCTTCTCCCTGGTGCCAGCCGCAGCGCCTGATCACCCTCTGGCGCTGCTGCCGAGACCAGTGGCGCTAGAGGATGTCCGCGAACACATCCAACTGGTCGTCTCGGACCAGTCCGAGCGTACGCGCGGGCGTGACTATGGCGTCTTCGCCTACCGCACCTGGCGGCTGACGGATGTGCGCACCAAGCACGTGCTGATGCGCGAGGGGCTGGGCTGGGGCGGGCTGCCGCGATGGCTCATCGCCGATGATCTGGCGACCGGCCGGCTCGTCGAACTCGATCTCGAGCCTTACAGCGAAGTCCGCTCGCCGCTCTATGCCATGCACCGCGCCGATCGCAGCCCGAAACCGGCGGCCGCCTGGCTGATCGACCAGTTCAAGCGCCAGCTAGGCTGTTTCAACGAGTTCGAACCGGGTGAGATACCTGAGGAGGAGCCGGAGACAGGCCGTCGATCAGCGCCATGAGAACGGCGCGATAGTCCTCGATCGATGCTCCAGTTTCGATGGCGAGCGCTGCGCGGTCGAAGGCGGCTGCGAGCAACGCGGTCAGTGCTTCCACAGGCAGTCTCGTCATGGAGTGCGAGCGCATCGCAGCAACAAGGCCTTCGCGCAGCGAACGGTTGCCATGGCGATTGTCGATCGCATCCATGGCGGCGCGGCCGAGTACGGCCGGGCCGTCAAGCAGCAAGAGCCGCGTGCGGCCGGGCGCACGCATGGCAGCCAGATAGGCATCCGAGCCGGCAATCAGCGCATCGCGGGCAAATAGCGAAGGCGGCGACGCGCGTTCGATCTCTTCCGAGACGGCTTGCGCCTCCTGTTCGACCACAGCGGCAAACAACGCCTGCTTGTCGGCAAAGTGATGATAGAGCGCGCCGCGCGTGACGCCGGCAGCGGCGACGATCTCGGGTGTGCCGGTCTCGGCATAGGACTTTTCGGTGAACAGTTTGCGAGCCGCGGCGATGAGCTCAGCGCGTGTCGCCTCGGTGCGATCACGGTTGGAGCGACGAGCGGATCCTTGTTGCATACATGCAGCCTGTATGTTATTGCCATTTACATGCAGACTGTATGTTATTTGCCGGGAGAAGGAAAGATGAGGACGACGAGCTATTATCCGGTGCTGATGACGAGCGACGTTGCCGGCACGGCAGCCTTTTATGTTGCGCATTTCGGCTTCAAGCCGCTGTTTGAGGCCTACTGGTACGTGCATCTGCGCTCAGCCGAAGATCGCCGCGTCAACCTCGGCATCGTCCAGGGCGATCATGAGACGATCCCGGAGGAAGGGCGGGGCCGCACATCTGGCCTGCTGATCAATTTCGAGGTCAGGGATCCGGATGCCATCTATGAGCGGATCACCGCCGCTGGCCTGCCGATCCTGCGAACGCTGCGCGACGAACCCTTCGGCCAGCGCCATTTCATCACCAGGGATCCCAACGGCGTGCTGATCGACGTGATCAGGCCGATCCCGCCGAGCCCAGAATTTATGGCGCAATATGCGCAGGGTGCTGCGGCGCGCTAACTCGCCCGCGCCAACGGCATCACGGTGACCTGAGTAATGCCGGAGCGGCGCACCACCGTGCACAGTGTCTCGCGGCCGATTCGCTCGGCGTCGAGCATGCGCACCAGATCGTCGACGCCGGTGACCGGGCGGCCGTCGATGGCGGCAATAATGTCGCCTTCCCTGAGGCCGGCTTTGGCCGCCGGGCTGTTCTTTTCGACGGTGCGCAGGCGCACCGCCGTGCTGCTCGATACTTGCGACAAAAGGGCTGCGCGGCGCGGCAGGTTGGTGGTGTCGGCGGAAACGCCGATGAAGGCACGGCGCACACGGCCGAAGCGGATGATTTCCGAGATGACGAAATTGGCGGTGTTGGAGGCAACCGCGAAGGCGATGCCTTGCGCACCGTGGATCATCGCGGTGTTAACGCCGATCACCTCGCCAGCCGAGGACACCAGCGGTCCGCCAGAATTGCCGGGGTTGAGCGCGGCGTCGGTCTGGATGACGTCGTCGATCAGCCGGCCGGTGGAGGCACGCATCGAGCGGCCGAGTGCCGAGACGACGCCAGTGGTGACGGTCCATTCGAAGCCGAGCGGATTGCCGATGGCAATAGCAATCTGGCCGCGCCTCAAACGCTTGGAATCGCCAAGCGGCGCAACATCGGCAAAGTTGCCGTCGGCGCGCACCAGCGCAATGTCGGTGTCGGGATCGCGGCCGAGCACGCGGCCTTCCCTGGAGGCGCCGTCCGGCATTGACACGCGTACGCTGCGCGCATCGCCGACGACGTGGAAGTTGGTGACGACCAGCCCGTCCTGCGCGATGACGAAGCCGGAGCCATGGCCACCCGGGCCACCGATGCGCTCGATGCGGCAGACGGCGGGCCCGATGCGGTCGACGGCATCGGCGACCGTCGCCGAATAGGCATCGAGAAGGGCATCGTCATATTGCAATTGCTGGGCGGGCAGGGCCATCCGAGGGCTCCGTTTGGAACAAGATGAACAATGCCTATATGTGCGGAGCGGCCGGACCGGCCGCGACCTGACCAGATGGCCAGTCAAATGCCCAACTAGCCGTCAGGCGAGTATCCGCCAACGCCCTGCCGGGCGATATCTGGGTCACGAAGAACCCAGGAGACAAATCATGAGCGATTTCAATCTGAGCACGTTTTCCGACGCCATTGCCGACATCGCGGCAGCCGCGGCACCAGCGACGGCCAGCTTCGCGACGCACCACCGGACGTCAACTGCTTTCCACTGGCGGGACGGCTATTTCGTCACTGCCGAGGAGGCGGTCGAGGCCGGCGAGGAGATCGAGCTGACGTTTTCTTCGGGCGAAGCCGTCAAGGCGGAACTGGTCGGCCGCGACCCGTCCACCGGCACGGCCGTTTTGAAACCGGCCGGCGCGCCGGCCGCCCCGTCACTGGTAAAGGCGGATGCGGTGCGGCCGGGCAACCTGGTGGTCGTGGCGGGCAATAGCGACGGCACCTCGCTCGCTACCTTCGGCACGGTCGGCGAGGTCGGCCCGGCCTGGCGTTCAATGCGCGGTGGCACGATCGACCGGCGCATCAACCTTGCCGTCAATGCCGGCGGCCGTTTCGAGGGTGGCCCTGTGCTCGACGCCAAGGGCGGACTGATCGGCATGCTGCTGTTCGGGCCACGCCGGCGGGCGCTGGTCATGCCTTACGAAACGATCGAGCGGGCAGTCACGACGCTGCGCGAGAAGGGTCATGTGGCGCGCGGCTATCTTGGCGCCGGCCTGCATCCGGTCCGCAATGGTGATACACAGGGCGCCATGGTGATGAGTCTCGACGATAACGGGCCGGCGAAATCAGCCGGTCTCAGTCTCGGCGACATCATCGTGTCGTGGAACGCAGAGACGGTGCATGGCCCGCGCGAGCTGATCCGCAAGCTCGGGCCGGACAGCGCCGGTGCCTTGGTGACACTCGGCGTGGTGCGCGGCGGCGAGAATCGTGAGGTTTCCCTGACCATCGGTGAAAAGCCACTGAGCTGAGGGATAGATGGTAAGCGGTGAGGTCGCTGGCAGACGGCTGACGGTGCTGATCGCGCTCGGTGACGCCGAGCGCACGCGAAGTCTGTCCGCCATTCTCGCCGCGACCGATGATCTGCGGCCGGTTCTGGCCGGCGAAGTCGACGGGCGTGAGGCGGCGGATGTCGCCATCGTCGATGATCATGGGCTACAAGGCGGGCTCGTCGACGCGGCTATGCCTCGCGTGCTGCTATCGTCGCGAGCGGCCCGTGAATGGCCGGCCGATACAGTATTTGCCGTGCTGCCGGTGCAAGCGGACGAGTTGCTGATCGCCGCCGCCGCGCGGCTCGCGGCTGCGGGCTACCGGATTTCGCGTGACAGTCATGCTCTATCCGATCTGCATCACGATTTGACCTTCCATGGCAGCGACCGGTTCGAAGAGGAACCGACTGACGAGCATATCGTCCGGCCGACGCTTTCGCCGCGGGAAGGCGAGGTGCTGGCGCTACTGGCCGAGGGCGCCCCCAACAAGGTCATCGCGCGGCGGCTGAACATCTCCGTGCATACGGCGAAGTTCCATGTCGCAGCGATCCTGACGAAGCTCGGTGCCGCCAACCGCACCGATGCGATTGCCATCGCCATGCGGCAGGGCCTGGTGCTGGTCTAGTTCAGATTGTCTCAAGGCCGACGCAGCGTAACCCACATGCGGTGTGTTGGGCCTTGCGCGGCGGTTCTCAGCCGCGCAAGGATCGTGTCTTTCATGTTGCAGGAAGGCGCAAGGATGTCGCTCAAGGGAAAGACGCTTTTCATCTCCGGCGGGTCGCGCGGCATCGGGCTGGCGATTGCGCTGCGCGCCGCGCGCGATGGCGCCAATGTGACGATCGCGGCCAAGACCGCCGAGCCGCATCCGAAGCTGCCCGGGACGATCTACACGGCGGCGCACGAGATCGAGCAGGCCGGCGGCAAGGCGCTGCCGGCGCTGTGCGACATTCGGGATGAAGAACAGGTCGCCGAGGCGGTCGCCAAGACCGTGGAGAGGTTCGGCGGCGTCGATATCTCCGTCAACAACGCCAGTGCCATCCAGCTCACCGGCACGTTGGAGACCGATATGAAGCGCTACGATCTGATGCACCAGATCAACACGCGCGGCACTTTTCTCGTCTCCAAAATGTGCATTCCGCACTTGAGGTTGGCGGAAAATCCTCACATCTTGAATCTGGCGCCGCCGCTCGACATGAAGGCCAAGTGGTTCAAGAACCATGTCGCCTACACGATGGCAAAGTTCGGCATGTCGATGTGCACGCTGGGCATGAGCGCCGAGTTCGCCAGGGACGGCATTGCGGTCAATTCGCTATGGCCGATCTCGACCATCGACACGGCGGCGGTGCGTAACCTCCTGGGCGGGGCGACGGTGGCGGCGATGAGCCGTTCGCCCGACATCATGGCGGATGCGGCATACGCCATCCTGGTCAGGCCGTCGCGTGAGGCGACCGGCAATTTCTACATTGACGAAGAAGTGCTGCGCGCTGAGGGCGTCAGCGATTTCTCGGCCTATGCGCCGGGTGCGACAGGCCCGCTCGCCGGCGACTTTTTTGTGCCGGACGAGGTGTTCGGCCGGACGGACCAAAATCAAAGGTATCTACTGACGGAAAGTATCTAGCTGACAGGCATAACTCTTAAAGACCGGCACAGACGCGTGCTCAGTCTTCGGCTTTCTTGGCTTTGCCAAGACCCATCAGCCGGTCGATATAGGCAAGCATCAGTGCCGACAGAACGAAGGCCAGATGAATAATGGTCAGCCACATCAGCTGGTCGGTCGTGTAGGAGACCGAGTTCAGGAACACCTGCAAGAGGTGGATCGAGGAGATCGCTACGATTGTCGAGGCGACCTTGACCTTCAGCGAGCCGACATCGATCGTGCCCAGCCAATGCACCTTGCCGTCATTTTCATCGAAGCGGCTGACGAAGTTTTCGTAACCCGAGATGATCACCATCACCACCAGTGAGGCGACCAGCGCGGCATCGATGAGGCCGAGTATTTTCAGGATGGTGTCGGTGTCATCGAGCGTGAAGGCGAGGGAGACGAACTCGAACAGCTTGTTGCCGAAGGACACGGCATAAATTGCAAGTGCCGCACCCAGTCCGAGATAGAAGGCGACGAGCAGCCAGCGCGAGGCGAGAATGATCGATTCGATGGCGAGTTCGAGGCGCTTCATGCGGCGATTCGGGCTCCATTGTCGGAGTGCCGTATTTCGGGCAGGCTGCGGCGGTTTGCAAGGTTTCAAAAAAACGAAACCCCGCCGGGGAGGGGAACCGGCGGGGCTCGTGTGTCCCGCTGGAGTCGGGACAGGGCAGGGAACGCCCTTTCCAGAATCTGGGATGGGTAACCGCGCGTTTCAAGATTGATGACCGCGCGATTCAATGGTTGATCAAATCGCGCGGTTCACATTGCGGTTTATTGGGCGCTGGCCACAGGCGCTACCAGGGGTGTAATCCGGCGGATGGCGACGCGGCGGTTCTCGCGGTTGGGTCCCGACGTGTTGACCTTGAGATACTCCTCGCCATAGCCCTGCGTCGTCAGGTTCTCCGGCGGGATGCCAAAGGCGTTGGTCAAGGCTTCGGCGACCGCCTCGGCGCGGCGGTCGGACAGAGCAAGGTTCGCTTCCGGTGTGCCGACAGCGTCGGTATGGCCCTCGATCAGGAAGCTCTCGGCCGGGTTTTTCTTCAGCAGCTTGTCCATGGCGTTGGCAACACCCTCCAGCTTCTGGACCTCGGTGTCGGAAATCGAGGCCGAACCGAATTCGAAGTTGAGCGTGTCGAGGTCGATGCGGCGGGCGATGTCGCGCACGCGGGCCGAGCGCTTGACCTCGTCGATCGAATAGAGGCGCTGGACCCTCTCGACCGGCGGCCGTTCGAGGAAGGTGTAGTAGTCGTCCGGATCCTCGACCTCTTCGGAATCCAGAATGTATTCCTCTTGCGGGATGGTAAGGCGCATCGGCGGCAGGTCGTCGCCCGGGTCGCGCCAGTCTGCATCGTCGTCATAGTTCCGCTCGTCGACATAGCTCAGCACATATTCGCGGCCGTCGGGCGCGATGCGTGAACGCTGGATGACGTCGCCGTAGCGATTGCGGATGGTGACGATCCGGACACCATTGTCACGCTCGACTATTTCCCGGGTGCGATCGCCCGACAGGTCCTCGTAATAGACATTCCTGGCGCCGCGGTGCATGCGCGGTGCATCACTGCTTTCGACGAACGTCTGGTTGTTGAACTGCAGGATAACGCGGTCGCCGAATTCCCTGACGACGTTGGCACCCTGGGGGCGCGGACGACGACGAACATCCTCGATGTCCGGCGCACGCTCGACGCGCTTGCCTTTTTCCTCGGTCACCGGAACGATTTTTTCAGGCTTGATCTCCCGCTGGGCTGCCCGGTCGTCGGTGGGTGGCGGCCCCTGATCGACCGGAGCCGGCTTCGGGGCTTCCACCTGGTTCTCGCCCTGCTGGGCGGGCTGGTTGCCCTGCTGCTTACCGGCATTTTGGCCGCGCTCCTTGCCACCCTTGCGCTTGCGCAAGACATCCTTCTGGCTGTCCAGAACAGGTGCCTCGTTCGGATTGGCCTGGGCTTCACCCTGGACCGGATTTTCCCCCTGGACCGGCGCGGCCTGGCCAGTCGAAGGCTGTTCGCCGGTCGAGGGCTGTTGCTCTCCTGTCACCGGCTGTTCGCCGACAGGCCTCTTGCCACGTTTCTTGATCTTGTCCTGGGGCTGTTCGCCCTGGACGGGAGCGGCCTGCTGCTCGGTCGGAGCCGGTTGGGCCTGTGGGGTCGCTTCCTTATTGGTCGGCGCCGGCTGGCCTTCCGCCTCCGTGGCGGGTCCGGTCAATTCAGCAGGCTTCTTGCGCTTGCCCGGCTTTTGTCCGGGCTCGACAGTCGGAGCCTGTTCTGCCGGGGCAGCCTCGATCTGCTGGTTCTGTTTTTGCTTCTTCTTGCGCGGATTGACGTTGGGCTGGTTGTCGTTTGCCGGCGCTGCCTGCTCGGCCGGTTGTTCCGATGGGGCCGCTTCGATCTGCTGCTGATTGCGCCGCTTCTTGCGGGGCTGCTCGGTCTCGGCCGGAGCGATCTGCTCGGCCGGAGCGGATTCTGTTTGCTGCTGCTGATTGCGCCGCTTCTTGCGGGGTTGCTCGGTCTCGGCCGGACCGATCTGCTCGGCCGGAGCGGATTCTGTTTGCTGCTGCTGATTGCGCCGCTTCTTGCGCGGTTGCTCGGACTCGGCTGGAGCGATCTGCTCGGCCGGAGCGGATTCTGTTTGCTGCTGCTGATTGCGCCGCTTCTTGCGGGGTTGCTCGGACTCGGCTGGAGCGATCTGCTCGGCCGGAGCGGATTCCGTTTGCTGCTGCTGGTCGCGCTTCTTCTTTCTGGGCTGCTCTGCCTGCTGGCTCTGCGCGCAGGCCTCCGCCGACTCGCCCTCGGCGCAACTCGATTGCACTGGGATGAGCGGCGCTGCGGTGCGTTGCACGGGGCCGAGTGCGGCATTGCCTTGCAGCGGGAACGCGCCTAGCGGCGCGGACGCCATCAACAGGCCAAGCGCCGTGCCTGCCAGAATCCGTGGTTGGCGTTTCATCATAAACACTCCTTGTGGCGTCCCATCCATGCCCAAACTTTCAGCAACCATGTTTGGTTCCTGTTTGTAGGTTCTAGCTGTGGCACAGGGCGATTGACCGGCGTTTTGAAGGCGACTTCATGTCATTCGTATGGTCCTGGCGTATGTTCCGGCGTATGGTCCCGGCGTATCGTTCGGACGAGGGTGCACGGTTGCCGTGCTTGACCTTGAAGCGTCCGGGGGCCACATGCCGACGATGGAAAAGCCGTTCTGGAAGACCAAGACGCTCGAGGCGATGACCCCGGCCGAGTGGGAATCACTCTGCGACGGTTGTGGCAAGTGCTGCCTGTCCAAACTCGAAGACGAGGACACCGGAGAGATCTACTGGACCAGCGTCGGCTGCCGGCTGTTCGACGCTGGAAGCTGCCGCTGCTCCGACTATGCCAACCGGCTGGCGCGTGTTCCGGATTGCGTCGGGCTGACGCCGCAGAACGTGCGCACCATCAGCTGGCTGCCCAAGACCTGCGCTTACCGGCTGGTGGCCGAGGGCCGCGATCTCTATTGGTGGCACAGGCTGGTGTCGGGAAGCGACGAGACCGTGCACGAGGCCGGCATCTCGATGCGCGGCCGGGTCAGCGCCAGCGAGACCGACCTTGCCGAGCCGGACGACTATTTCGACCATATGCTCGCGGACGAGCCTTAGGATTTCCTGCGGTAACGAAGACCGGGAACCATGGCAAAAGGGTACGTTCCCCATCTGCCCTGCATAGAACGGTTCCAGAAACGGACAGACTAACGGCTGGCCCATTCTTGCCGCATGAACGGGGGATGAATGGCCGGTTCGCAAAAAATTCAGACAGGCGGGTGCATTCTCCTCGCATAGGTTTGACGAAAACGGGTGGAAACCCTCAAACAAGGAGAGAAGACAATGTTCAATACCATCAAGACGATTGCTCTTTCGGCACTTGTCGGCCTTGGCACGCTTGCTGCCATCCCCGCTCATGCTGACAGCATCTATCTCGGCTTCGGCAACAACCAGGATCCGCGCGTCGGCGTCTATACCGGCGACGAAGATGATGGTTACTATCGCGAACACCGCCGTCATGGCGGCTGGCGCCGGTCCTGTTCGCCGGAGCGTGCCATTGACAAGGCCGAACGCATGGGCCTGCACCGCGCCCGCATCATCGACATCAACCGCCGCACGGTCAAGGTCGCCGGCCGCCAGTATGGCGACCGCGTCGTAATCGTATTCGCCAACGAGCGCGGCTGTCCGATCATCTATCGCTAAGGTCTTCGGGCTTGCGGCCGGCTGACTTGCAGCCGGTAGAGTAGCGGAGCCCTTTCCGCCAGGACGGAAAGCGCGGCTCAAAAAACCCCGGAGGATCGATCCTCCGGGGTTTTTTCATGCTGCAAGCGATGATCATTTCAATTCGAAAGTCACCGTCACCTGTGCGGTATAGGAATTCTCGCCGGCTTGCACCGGGACCGACGCGCCGGCGGCATCGAATGCCTTGGCGTTGATCGGCATCGGCGGTGGTGCGAAATTCTGGTCGGTGATTTCCAGGACCCGGCCGATGCCGACGCCGGCCGCTTCGGCCAGCGTCTTGGCCTTGGCCATGGCATTGGCGACGGCCTTCTTGCGCGCCTCGGTGACGGCTGCCGCCGGATCGTCGTTGGAGAAGGAGATGCCGCCGCCCTGGTTGACGCCGAGCGACACCGCCTTGTCGAGAATGTCGCCGGTCTTGTCGATGTCGCGGACGCGCACCGAAAGCGTGTTGGTCACCTGATAGGCGACAAGCTCGGCCTCCTGGCTGCCGTCGGGCTTGTTGGTGTAGTTATAGCGCGGATTGATCTGGATGCCCGCTGTCTGCAGGTCGCGCTCCTTGATGCCGGACGATTTCATGGCAGCGATCACCGCGGCCATGGCGTCGTTATTGGCATCGAGCGCTGCACGTGCCGTCTTGGCTTCGCGCATGACGCTGAGCGTCAGCAGAGCCAGATCGGGTGCTATCGCCGCCTCGCCTTCACCGGTGACGACGATACGCGGCGGCGGTGGCGAATCGGCGGCGGCCGCGATCGCCGGAAATGCGATTGCGGCGGCAATCGCCAGGGGCAAAATACGTCTGGTCATGAAATCTCCTCGATCTGGGATCCCAAGACAGCCGTGTGTTGGCCGGCGTCCAATGGGCGACGTGCAATAGGTTATCAATATGGGCTGATTTGGGCGATCCCTGCCAGCCCCCTTGGAACGCCTGCTCGGAAAGCCCTCGGAAAGCCTTGTGCGGTTCAGGGAAAAACACTAATCCAGCGCCGTGGGGCCTGTAGCTCAATGGTTAGAGCCGGCGGCTCATAACCGCTTGGTTGGGGGTTCGAGTCCCTCCGGGCCCACCATTGGCTTTTGTGGCCGCTGATTTAATTGGATTTTTTGGCCATTTTTGTCCCACCTCTTTCAACCCCCTCAGAAAGTGGGACAATTTTGTTCTCTTTTCGATCGATAACCAGCAGGTATTTCGCCGCTCTCGCTACCTTCCGGCGACGCGCTTTCTTGATGTAGTGGTCGGGCTGCTGGTACGTAGTCCACCCATATATCGCCTTCAGCTGCTCGTGCGTCGCGCCGTTCTCAGCGGCGATCGTCGCGCCGGCCTTGCGAATTCCATGAGCACTGCAGTGCGGCAGCTCAGCTTGATCACACCACTGGCGCATCTTGTTGCCCAGACCGTTCTCCGAGAACGGGCGACCATACTCATTGACCAGGAAGGTCATCTGGTCGGAGGGCGTGTGCTCAAGTTCCGCCTCTAGTTCGGGCAGAAGCGGGAGCTCCACCAACACCGCATCCTTGTTACGACTGGTCTTCCCAGGCTTAATTCTGATCCACTTCTCCCACTGCTCGGTCTCCTCGTTGTAGACGAGCGTGATGTGCTGTCGACCGAAGATCGCGACGTCGGACAACCGCAGGCCAGTAAACATGAAGATCGAGAGCGCACGTCTGGCTGCGGTACCCAGCGGATGCCGCTTCTCATATTGAACGATCTCCGACACGTCCCATGGGTGCCAGCCGTCGCCGCTCTTTAGCCGTCTGATGCCGCGGGCGGGATTGGAGTCGACGCCCGGAATCTCTGTGTCCTTTGCCCACTCAAACATCGCGCTGATGGCTTTTACGATATTGTTTGCCGCGCCAAGGGCGTCGAGCCTGGTGTCCCTGATCTCCTTAACATGAGACCGTTTCATACCGGCGAATGGCAGAGATCCCTTGGTGGGATACTGAGGATCCGGGTCACCTTCGAGGGGATGAGGTAATTCGCATACGCGCTCCAGAATTGCTCGTCGGCGCGCCATAGTGTCTTGGGTGATTTCCGTGCCGCCCCGACGGTAATACTCCTGGCAAAGCCACAGTAACGTGCCTTTCTTCGCTGGCTCGGAAGGCTTGGGGAGGCGCCGGCAAATCTCGGGAAGAGTGCCGGGCCGAACATAAGAGACCTCGGCGCGTGCGCAGCGCAGTTCCTCGAGGAACTCGTCGCTGCCGGTCGGTTCACGGAGCCGGACCTTCTTCCGACCCGGTGCGCGAAAATAGTACCGATCATTGCCGTGGCGATCAGTGTCCTTCACTACGCCCTTAAGATCGACCTTCACGGGCTCATCCGTCATGTTCGTGGTTTTCGATCCCAAGGATTGTCTAGTGGCGGCGAATCTTCGTCAAGCTTTGGTGCTCCTCCGATTTGGCGGTGAGGGAGCTTTCGAAACGCCAATATAAGTTCCTCGACGTCCCAAACAATGCGCCCCTTGCTCGGCATTCGTGGCTGCGGCATCCGGCCGTCCTGGACCATTTCATCAAAGGTCGTTGAGCTTACGCCGATGAACGTCGCAGCCTGCTCGCGATTGATTCCTACCGGCGGGAGCGAGGGCGGCAAGACGCTCGGGGTGCGCAGCATCGGTTTAGTCTAGTGCGTTGAAAGCGCGTCTTTGGCGCCTGCCTGTCTTTCTATGCACCTGTCCGAATATTGCAGACGCTCAATCATGTCCTGGCCCTGTGCTTGCAGGCTCACCCTAGGTCTCCAGACCTAGGATCGCTCAAGACACCGGACTCTTTTCCAGCCTTTGTGTACGATGATGGGTATCTTAATGCGCTCGAGGCCAAGAACTGAATGGGCGGCGACTTGCAAGGGCAAAATGACCGCGGAACCACGTATCTGACTCAGAGGCGCAATCCAACTGAGGAACGCATGATTGTGTTTTCAGACGGTTGTGACTCTCATGCATGCGTAACAACGACCAACAAAATATTTCTGTGGATCACTTTCATTCCTCATGGAATGCGCGACTGATTTGGTCCGACAGCGGCTTCACAAAATAAGAAAGCGCCGTACGCTCGCCCGTCTGGATCATCGCTTCGGCCGGCATGCCGGGCACGAGCGTCAGGTCCTTGAGCTTCGTCAGTTCCGCATGCGGAACCGACAGACGCACCAGGTAATACGAAACGCCGTTTTTTTCGTCCGTCGCCAGATCGGCTGCGATCCGGCTGACATATCCGTTCAATACCGGCGTGGTCCTCAGATTGAAGGCTGACATCCGCAGCACGGCCTTGTGACCAAGCTGGATTTGGTCGATGTCCTTCGGGGTGATTCGTGCTTCAAGCGCAAGATCGTCGCCTTCCGGCACGATTAGCATAATCGGATCGGCGGGCGTGATCACTCCTCCGACCGTATGAACTGCGAGTTCTTGAATGGCGCCTGACTGCGGCGCGACAATATCGATCCGTCGCAGTTCCTGTTCAGCCGCCACCTTGCGCTCAACATACTCCCCAACCTGCGCCTGAACCTCTCTGAGCTCCTGGCCGACTTCCGTCTTGAAATCCGGATCGATCTGCAGGATCTGGAGGCGCGTTTCGGCTATGCGGGCTGCCGTCTGTGCCTGATGTGCAATCTTCTCACCGCGTTCGCCGCCGAAAGTGGCAACCTGCGTCTTCAGGCTGTTCAAGCGTTGGTCCGAGACAATGCCTTGGTCGCGCAGCCCACTCAGGGCAGCAATTTCCTTTTGGAGAATCTCGGTGCTTTTCTCACAAGCGATTTCCTGCGCCTTGAGCCCCTCGATCTCGTGCTCATATTGAGTGATGCGTTCCGCTAGCTGCGCCTGCCTTCCGTCGCGGGATTGTCTGCGGAATTCGAACAGCCGCGTCTCGCCATGTACTGCCGAAGCTACGTCCGGAACATCTCTGCGGGCGAGCAGCCAGTCCGGGAAGGCGATCTCCGCCAGATCGTCACGCTCAGCTTCGAGTCGTGCCAGGTTGGCGGCCAGCTCATCGAGCCGCTTGGTGACTACAGCGAGAGTGGCGCGCGTCTGGGTGGCGTCGAGCCGCATGAGGATGTCGCCGGCTTTTACTTTATCACCTTCGCTCACCAGGATTTCTCCCACCACCCCGCCGGTCGGGTGCTGCACCTTCTTCACATAGGAATCGACGACAAAGTGTCCGGACGCGACAACCGCGCCGGAGAGATTCGTGAAGGCCGCCCAGGCTCCGGCTCCTCCCACAAAGATCACGCTCGCCAGCAGGCCCGCCACCAGGTGCCGGCGAATGGACCTGGAAACGTCATTGTTCTGATGAATGCCGGACACCGGGATCCTCCATGTCAGCGCGCTCGTTATCCTGTGTAGACTCGATGGCCTTGACCCCAGCGCCTGATGCCATCGCTGCCCCCTTCAAGACTTTGGAAAGCGCTTCATCACGCGCACCGAATGCTCGCTGCCGTCCACCTTCCATCACCAACACCAAATCCACGGCGCGGATGGCGCTCGGCCGATGGGCAACGACAACCGCAATGCCCTTGCGCTCGCGCACGGAGGCGATCGCCTTAACGACCGCAGCCTCGCCTTCCGCATCGAGATTGGCATTGGGTTCATCCAGCACAACAAGGAAAGGGTCTCGATAAAGGGCACGGGCAAGACCGATACGCTGGCGCTGCCCGGCGGAAAGTGCCGATCCGGCCTCACCAATCGGAGTTTCGTAGCCGTGCTCAAATCGGAGGATCAGTTCGTGCGTGCCCGCTGCTTTCGCCGCGGTGACAATAGCCTCAGGGTCAGGATTATCTTCAAAACGAGCGATGTTTTCGGCAATGGTGCCGTCGAACAGTTCAACACCTTGCGGCAAATAGCCGATATGACGGCCTAGCGCTTCCCGGTCCCATTGATCGAGGCTTGCGCTGTCGATGCGAACCTTTCCGGCGACCGGCGTCCATGCGCCGACGATGGCGCGCGAGAGTGTCGACTTGCCCGAACCCGATGCACCGATGATCCCGAGTGCGCTTCCCGCCTGAACGGCAAACGCAAGGCCGGTCACGGTCGGCTTCCTTTCGCCGGGCGGAACGATTGTCACGCCTTCGACGCGGAGTTCGCGTTCAGGTGCAGGCATTGGCATAACAGGAGCGGTTTCAGGAACCTTTCCCAGGAGGTCCTCCAGCCGCGCCCAACCCTGGCGCGCCATGAGGAAGGGTTTCCAGCTTGAAATGGCCAGATCGACCGGAGCCAGCGCACGCCCCATCATGATCGAACTGGCAATCATGACCCCGGCCGTAGCCTCCTGCCTGATGACAAGGTACGCGCCGACGGCAAGAATGGCCGATTGCAGCAGCACGCGCAACGACTTTGCAATGCCACCCAGCCCACCTGCCACGTCCCCAGCTTTCCGGTTGGCGGCCAGATACTCGGCATTGGCCTTGTGCCATCGGGCAGCGATCCGCTTTCCGAGACCGAGAGCTTGCACGACCTCGGCATTGCAACGCGCTGCTTGCAGTAGGCCATTGCGCACCATGTCGTGGGCAATGGTCTCGCGTATCGGCCGTTGCGAGAGAGTGTTGGTAAGAAGTGTCAGAGATGTGAGACCGATCGCCCCGATAAGTGCCGTCATGCCGATCCAGAAATGAAGGAGGAAGCAAATGGCAAGATAAAGCAGCATCCATGGCAGATCGAAGAACGCTGTCGGACCGTTTCCACCTAAGAATCCGCGAATATTGTCGAGGTCGCGAAGCGGCTGCAAGCCGTCGCCCGGCATGCGCGTTAAAAGCGGAAGGCGAACGATCGCATCGTGAACGCGTCCGGAAAACTGTTCATCGAAACGCTCGCCAATCCGCAGCAGCACGCGGGCGCGCAAAACGTCGAGCAGGCATTGGAACGCATACAGCCCTGCAGCAAGCACGACAAGCCCCACTAGCGTCGATACGCTGCCACTTGCCAGGACGCGGTCGTAGACCTGAAGCATGAACAGCGGCGAGATCAGCGCAAGCACGTTGACCACGCCGCTGATCAACAGAATTCCCCAAATAGCGGAAGTCAGAGGGAAAGGTCTCAAAGCTGAATCCTTCAAGGAATGGTTACTCACGTAGGTCTCCGTGAGGATTTGGCGACCCAGCTCCCTATATTGCTCCCCGAGCGGCAACCGACTCGCTGATTCAGGATCAGTGCTCCCGCCGAATATGTTTGGCTTGGCATCTAATGGAGCGGGTCAACAACAACACCGTCCGGCTGAAGGTTTGGAAGGGCAACGTCATCGTGGCCGGCCGCAAGGGCCCGAACAGGCTTCCGCCTCCACGCGTTCAGGGAGATTTCGGTGTACGACCGGCGCGACGTGCAGGGCTTCGTCAAGCTGTACACGCTGCGACTGCTCCCGGGCGCCCCGGCCCATCGCAAGTAGCGGAGACGGAAAGCGCCCGCCCAGGGGGGCAGGGCGCTGTTCCGTATGGGTTTTCTGGATCAAACGAAGGTGAAGTCCGACGCGGTCAGGCCTAGGTCGGCCACGGTGACCACACCGCCCAGGTGGGCGAACTCATGCCCGTTGTTCTCGGCGGTGACATAGGCCAGAGTTGCGACTCTGTCGCTGTAGCTGCTTTGGTAGACAATGATGTCGCCGGCGTGCTCGCCGGAGATCGCACTCGCGGCTTCAGAAGCAGAGTTGAAAGATTCGCCAGTGATCACCACGACGTGTTCGCCGTTCGCACCCGAGGCCGCACCACTGTAGAAGCTGCTCACCGGGTAGCCGGACTGTATGCTGGCGTTGTTGACGAAGTTCGCGCCAAAACCGTCGTTGTAGAGGCCCACCGCATCGAAGGCGAACTTATCCTCCGCCGGGTTGAAATCGGTGATAGTGGTAATGTCCGACTTCGACCCGACAACCCCAGGCACCGGATTGTGGAACTGGAACACGAACGTGTCATTGTCGGTGCCCCCGGTCAACGTATCCTGGCCGTCACCCACGTAGAGGACATCCTGGCCGGGACCGCCGCTGAGCCTGTCATTGTCCTCACCGGAGATGCGCGCGTTGAAGCGGCCGTTGTCGCCGGAGAGATCGTCCCAGCCATCTCCGCCGAAGATGCGGTCGTTACCCTCGCCGCCAATGGCTCGGTCACTGCCCTGGCCAGCCGAGATCTCGTCGTTGCCGCCACGACCGTCAATCCAGTCATTGCCTCCGAAACCCTCCATCCAATCTTCAAGCTCGGTGCCGAGGAGTGTTTCGGAACCCGGGCCACCCTCGATAATCTTTGCCATTGAAAATACTCCTAATGATGCACCCTGCCTGACGCGTTCATATTCCTCGTCGGATAATTAGAGAAATCGATTGCTTGGATAGACACACATTTACGAAATGGATGCACTCACGTTCACTTCGCCCTTCTGCTGAGCAGTTGCGGGCTCGCTGGCGGCGGGGACGCTGGTCGCCCAAGCAATCGATCTGAAGATTCGACACTCAAACCACCAGGACAACACTTCGTAACGGGGCCGTCCTGGTTCGGCCCCAAACTTCTCTCTGTTTGCTCGACGCCGGCATACCCGCACCGTAAGCGCTGGACGAGGACAAGTTCCGCTGGCCGCGGGTGGAGAACGGCGTGATCCGGCTTGCCGCGCCGAACTGATGGCGCTCGTCGAAGGCATGGACTGGCGCGTTTGAGCCGAACGGAGACGGCGTCCGACGTCGGCCGGATAGGCCGTGGCGAAGTGACTCAGGCGCAAAAGGCGGGCCTCAGGCCGTGCAAAATAAGCTCCTGTCGGCGTCATGACGAGAAGCGCTTCGGCCCGTCCCCACGAAATCGATCCGCTCAAGGCGATGTTCGTCGCCATGGCGGCGGAGAAGGCCGAACTGCAACAACTCCGGAGCGAAACACTCAAGGCCGAGATCGTCCGGATGGCGACACTCAACGAGCGTGCCCAGGAGAGGATCGCCGACCTTCATGGGATCGTCAAGCAGCTGGAGCGCGCCGCTTCGGTCGCAGCTCCGAGAAGCTCGAACGTGCCCAGCAGGCCTTCGCCTTCGAAATCCAGACCGGGCTCGGCGCGATTGAGTCCGAGCTCGAGGCCGCAAGACCGACAGGCGAGCCGCGACGTGCTGCGCGACCGCGCAAGGCGTTCCCGGCGCATCTGGAGCGGGTCGAGATCGTCATCCAGCCCGAGCCATGGGGGAAGAAGCGCTCCCGCAGCCAATCGTCCAGTCCGTCAAACGAGTCGGCCGCACAGGCTTGCGAAACGGAACAGTCCCGCCCTCGCTTAGATACCGAGGCACCGTGTTGCGAGCGCACCCGAATTCGTTCGCCCGTCGGTTCCCCAGCCAAGCTCATGCAGCGGCAGCATCGCTGCCACCTCTTCAGGCTGAAGGATCTGCTCTCCCTGCATCGTTCTCGACAATGCAGGAATCGCCCAATCCCAATCGCCATCCATGCCTCCTCTCATAACCGAGGGGTCGTCGGCCGACAACTGAGACGTCCGGTGCTCTTAGGCGGGGTAATCATACGAGATGCCTCCTGCAACATCATTTCCCGCATCCATAGGCTTGCCGGATCATTATTGTGAAGCGCAGGCCATTGGACGGCCTCCGTGAATGCGGCAGGAAGTGGCGGCGGAAGTTCGACAATCCGCAGGGGTGTTAATTTTGCGAAATGCTGCGCCAACCGTAAGGGCATTGTCCCGATGCGGTTGGTGCCTGATATAAGGGGCGGGATCATGCTAAAGCCCTGTACGACGACCTCGATACGTCTCTCGAAACCGTTCTCGAGCAAATACCATTCCTCGATGGAGGGCTGCCGGGTGTCCCCGAATTTAAGCACAACCTGCCCCATCGACAAGTATCGGTCGAATGTAAGTGGCTCTGACAGCTGCTTGTTCGTGCCGCAGCCTACGCATACGAGTATATCTTCGAACAGGGCTGCGCGAGGATGTTTCGACATGAACACTTCCGGCATAATCAGAAAATCAACGTCGCCGCGCCGGAGAAGCTCCTCGGGGTCGTCGGAAATAAGCAGACATTCGAAGCGGACGGCGGGAGCTTCCCGCGCAGCACGCTTTACGATCTTCTTAAAAAATACGAGCGTGAGGTAATCGGAAAGGATGATGCGGAAGCGACGATCCGATCGGGCCGGGTTAAAGGCGTCCCAGGAAATAATCGACAGCTGGATGTGCAGCAATGCGTCCCGGACTGCTGTGGCGAGCCCCTCCGCGCGCGGTGTCAAAATGAGTTCGCGGCCGTTCATCGTAAATAGCTCATCGCTGAAATAGGCGCGTAACCGACCGACGGCGGCGCTCATGGCCGGCTGACTCAGGTTAATACTGCGGGCCGCGGCGGTGACTTTACGCTCCCTGATCAAAGCGTCCAGCACAACCAGGAGATTTAGATCGAGTCCCTTAAAACGCATGTATTGACCTATCCGACGCGTGGATGGGTATCGCCCAAAGAATCAATTTTACGAATGGTGAGTAGCGTCAACGCATCAGCCGACGACGAAATAGAGCAACCGATAGGAAGAACGGCAAAACCGTGTATATGCAAAGCGCGCCGATATGCAGGCCCATGCTGCCGGCCGGACGGCCAAGCATCGCCGGACGAATGAGGTCAATTGCATGTGCGAGCGGCAACAAGGAGGCGACGCCCTGAAAAGCGCCGGGCAATTGGTTGACCGGAAACATCGCGCCGCAAAGGAACAGCATGGGTGTTATAACAAGCGTATTATAAAATATGAAATATTCATAACTGGGCGCAAGCGCCGTGACGACCATCGCTAGACTCGCGAAGGCGAGGCCACTGAGAGCGATGACTGGCAGCAAGCAGAGGATGGATGGCCACGATGTGTAGCCGAGCGTGGTGGCAACAATAGTGATTGCTGTGCCCGCCATCAGGGCCTTGGTGGCTGCCCACGCCAATTCGCCGAGTAAGATATCGCCGAGCGTCAGCTGAGTGCATAGCATTCCTTCCCAGGTGCGCTGGTTGTCCATGCGGCCGAAACTCCCGTAAACCGTTTCAGCAGTCGCCGATGCCATCGCGCTTGTGGCAACCATGCCAGCCGCGAGAAACGCAATGTACGAAGTGCCCTCAACAGGACCTATCATTGTTCCGATGCCAAAGCCGAGACCGAACAGATAGATCATCGGATCGGCGAGGTTGCCGAGAACCGATGCAAGCCCGATTTTCTTCCATCCAAGATAGTTGCGGCGCCAAACCGCGACCCAATTCCACGCATTGGCGGGCATGGCCGCCGCATAACGTTCGCCCATTGTTCAGTCCTCCATCTCGCGCCCGGTTAGCCGCAAGAACACATCCTCGAGATTGGGGGGACGCTGCAGAAGGCGCAGACCCGCGCGCCCGCGTAGCTGCACCAGCACCTGCTCCGGATCGGGTGCATAGCAAAAAAGCGTCTCACCGCTCACCTCGATGCGCTGTGCGTACGGCCGGATCAGCGCACCCAGTTCATGCGGATTGCCGCCGTAGACCTCGACCACGTCACAGCCGATCTGCTCGTCAATGAGTGCGGACGGGCGGCCTTCGGCGATCTTGCGCCCCTCCTCCATAACGCACAGCCGATCGCACAGCCGCTCGGCCTCTTCCATGAAATGGGTAGTTAAAAGAATAGTCTTGCCCCGCGCCAGCAGCGATCGCAGCCGTTCCCAGATCAGGTGGCGGGCCTGCGGATCGAGGCCGGTGGTCGGCTCGTCCATCACCAGCAAGTGCGGGTCATTGACCAGCGCACGCGCGAGCGTCAGGCGCCGCTTCATGCCGCCGGACAGTTCGGCGACGCGCGCATCCGCTTTGTTCTCGAGGCGGGCGAACTCAAGCAGCGATGGTATGACCGCTTCGATCTGGCGTCTGCTCATCCGGAAGTAGCGCCCGAACACCAACAGGTTCTCGCGTACAGTGAACGCGGTATCAAGATTGTCGAACTGCGGGACCACGCCGATGCGCATACGTGCCAAACGCGCGCGCGCCGGCACTGGAGCGCCGAGCACAGTAATCTTCCCCGCATCAGGCGATGTCATGCCGAGGACCATACGCGCAATCGTGCTTTTGCCCGCACCGTTCGGTCCCAAGAGCCCGAAGCATTCCCCCGCCGCAACGCGGAACGACAGTCTGTCGACAACGAGCTTGTCATAAGTTTTGCTTACGTCAGTAAGATCGATCGCTACCATGGACATGGGTTCATTTTACCGAGAGGGACGCCAAGACTGGCGGTTGCTTGGTTGCCTGCCGGACCTGAAACTGTGACTCGTCTTCGCCATCCCAGCCGTCGATAACGAACTGATCGACATCACAAGGATTTAGCCCCTGTTCCGCCAAAGCGGCGACAATTGCGTCGAGATTATCGATGGTTTGATAACGCGGATTGTTGTGCCGCTTTTCCTGCTCAACGCAGAAGACGAGCCGTCCATCCTCGACAAGGGCGATCGCCCCATCATGGGTCAGCTTGGTACCACAGATGCGCATAGTGTCTCCACGTTAACGGCGATAGATTCGATTGATCAGGAAGCGGAAAGCGGGTTCCGGAAACGGACGAGCAAGCAGTCTTCGTTGACCGACTCGCCCCGACACTCAAGACGCTCTACCTCGATCAACGTTTCGTTCAGCATGGCGATGACCGGCTCAGCACCAGCGGCGTGACCCCAGCGACGGCAATTAGCATCCCTTGCCGATCCGAAGATCAGATGCCCGCCTGGCGCAAGCACCCGCACCAGGTTTTTGACGGCCGCGCGCATCTCGGCTATGTCTTCGAGGTAGTATAGGACCTCCGCCACAACGATCAGGTCAAACAACTCGTCGGTCGAAAACTGTTGAACATCGGAGACTATCCAGTTGATGCGCGACGGCTCCTTTATCCGTTGACGTGCTCGAGCAATCGCTTGCGCCACGACATCGATGACGGTGAGCCCTTGGCAGTTGGGAGCTAATTTTTCCGTGAATGCGCCGGCAGCGCACCCGACTTCGAGGGCATTTGTAATGGAGCCTTGGGCAAGCGCCAGCTGGAGCATTTGCGTGTGGCGCTCCCGCTCGAACGGATTGCCGTCGAGGCGCCACGGATCGTCTGCGGCCAATTCCCGATCGAGCAACTGATGATTCATGTTCTGGGTCAAACTCGTCCACCTCTCGTCCACCTAGGTAATTAGCGATCACTCGTCGCCGCAGATGTTGCTCGACAGCGCTAATCCCGAAGAATCCGCGCAAGATTGAGCCTGCGAAGCGGAGCCGCATGCGGTGAGAATTCTGCCCTGCTTGATCCAGTGATCGGAGTTTGGGTGGGGGCCTGTTTTCCCCCAGTGTTCGATGTAGGGACAGCAGAGCTTCGCGACAGCCAATCGCTATTGCTCAATGTACACAGCGCGTAGGCCTTCAAGGGAAGTAAGAGAAAGATGTTGATGAACGTGTGCAGGGAAAAGCCCAGAAATCGAAACTGTCGAGCACGAAATGCTACCACGCTGCATCGGAGCATGGTCATGGACACAATCATCAGTCCTGTCCACCAAGGCACAGTGCCTGTCAGTGCGAAATGTGCGAGGCCCGTTAGTACCGATAGGGCGAGGAGCAGCGGCCCGAGATTCTGTCCGACCACGTCCAACGTGAGATAGCTATTGAGGCCGGGCAGCAAGCGCAGCCCAAGCAGCGTGTCCCGGAATGTGCTTCGTGCCCAACGGAGTTGTTGGCGCAGATACGGTCCGAGTCTGTTCGGAACGACTGTGGCCGCGATGGCGCCCGGAACGTACTCGGTTCGAAAGCCTGCTTTCAGCATGAGGATAGTGAGATGGCGATCCTCCCCGAAGTCGCTTGGCTTGCCCCGAAAAAATTGCGACTCGTACTGGTCCAGTAACAAAAGGAGCGCAGACCGGCGGTACATGGCACATGGGCCGCAACAGCACATAACGGCACCGAAGCGAGCCTGTGCCGCGCGCTCCTCGTTGCAAGCCAGCCAGTACTCCATGTCTATCAGCCTTGTCAGCCAGCTCTCGCTCCGGTTACTGGCAATCAACTGACCCATGACTGCGCCGACCGCTGAATCTCGCATCTTCGGTACAAGCTTGGTGATGACGTCGGGCGCGAGTATCGTGTCTGAATCAACGTTAAGCACCAAATCCCCGGATGAGCGGCGTATCGCGGCGATCTGCGCCTTGCGCTTTCCAACATTCTCGGGAAGCAAAATGATGTCGAACCTAGGGTCGCGCGCGTAGGTTTCGTGGACAGTTCCTACGGCTTCGCGATTTCCAGAACCGTCATCAACCACATAGACCCGAAGTCTTCCGGCGTATTCTTGGTCTGCAATGGACGCCAGGCACTCTGAAAGCGTGCGCGGATCCTCGTTGAAGCAGGGGACGATGACATCCACGCTGGGCAGTTGATCGGAGCCGACGAGATCCTCCAACGCCGATGAGTCGTTTGTCGGCAGAGCATAAATCCCCTGCATGCTCTTATAAGCAGTCGAGAGCAGTGCATAAAGCGAAATGGCCACAGTGCTGGTTGTACCAAGAAGAGTCATGGGATCTCGTTTGTTCAGTGATGTTGAGGAAGTGAGCGGATTACAAATCCGCGCTCATGAAGTGCTGGAATCAGCCGGGACAGCGCCGTGACCGTCTGGTCGCGCAGACCGGCGTGAGCGCCCTGGCTCAACTCGCCGGGAGGGCATCCGTCGTGCAAGAGTACGATTGCGCCCGGCCGGACAGAGGCGAGCACGGTATCGATAATCGCGTCGACCCCAGGGCGAGACCAATCTCGAGGGTCGACGGACCAATGGAGGGCCGTCAGCCCGGCGATCTGTGACGCTGTGAAGACTTCTTCGCTCCAGGCCCCGTAGGGCGCGCGAATATAGCGCACCGAGGCCTGAGGGCACGCCCTCATGATGGCGCCGTTCGCTTCAAAGATCTCACGTTGCACTTCGCCGAAGCCGCATTTGTACAGATCCGGATGAGTCATCGTGTGGTTGCCTAGCTCGTGCCCTTCTGCAAACATTCGTTGGATTAGATCCGGGTGCTCTAAGGCGTAGGCGCCGATGACGAAGAAAGTCGCCGGCACCCGCTGCTCTGCCAACACATCCAGAATCTCCGGTGTGAAAAGTGGATTGGGACCGTCGTCAAACGTCAGATAAACGCTGCGACGGCCGGAGCCGTCAGAGCACTCACGGCGCACTTCGTACAAGCAATCGGGACGGCTCATAGCTCTGGTCCGTTCCGATCGATCATCGTGCCCGTGGGCCATTCGCTGATCGGCCGTCCAACTGCCAGAACAATGGTGAGTGCGTCATCGATGCGTGTGGGCGGCAGGTCGAGGCGCGCCTCTGGTCGGGTGGAGCGCACGCGAATTCCCGACAAAACGGCCAAAGGGCTGTATCGCCGCCCGAACCTCTCAACATGATTCCGCAGCGCGTCCCGGACGGTTCCGAAAGCGAATGGAACGCCAAGCTCCTGCAGTATTGGAAGCATGACATGGATTGAATGGGCGATTCCGAGACCCTCAAGATCCGGACGTACCCCGTACAGGCCCAGCTCAGCCACCAACAGATCGACCGCGTCAACCTTGATGAAACGGCGCAGTATGCCCATGTGAGCCGCTACACCGCTCGAATCATAGGCGATTGCGCGGAGTTCAGGCCTGGCTCCGGCCCAGCTTCGACTACCTTCGAACGGTTCTGCGTTGGACGCCCCAGTCGGCCCGTAGGTATTACGAAAGAACTGGGCGAGCTCGACGTGGTCCGAGAGCTGCAACTCGTTTTCCCAGCACAATTTCCACTGCACCTGAGGGCGCATTCAGGACCTCTCTTCAAAATAGTTTCTTGCGGGCCGCATTACCCGGCCAAAGCGGCGGCGTTGTTGGCTGCACTCAACCGTTGTCGTTAGCGACGGTGAGCCAGCCGGTGGGGGCTCGCCAATGAGCTCTCTCGATGTTCCCGCCCGTATGGCGGCGCCGTCGATTTGAGCTTGACGTCGGTCATTTACGTTCCTCTAATGCATGGTTCGTAAATTCGTAAAATTGATTGTTTAGATGATGCCCATCCACACGCTGGATAGATCAGGATATGCGGTTTAAGGGGCTGGATCTGAATCTCCTCGTTGTGCTGGACGCTCTGATCAGGGAGCGTAAAGTCACTGCCGCGGCCAACAGTATTAACCTGAGCCAGCCGGCCATGAGCGCCGCCGTCGCTCGGTTACGCGCCTACTTCAGCAATGAGCTATTTACGATGAACGGCCGCGAGCTCATTTTGACACCGCGCGCGGAGGGGCTTGCCCCAGCAGTCCGGGACGCATTGCTGCACATCCAGCTATCGATTATTTCCTCCGACGCCTTTAACCCAGCCCAATCGGATCGTCTCTTCCGAATCATGCTTTCCGATTACCTCACGCTCGTGCTTTTTAAGAGGATCGTAGAGCGTACTGCGCGGGAAGCTCCCGCCGTCCGCTTCGAATGTCTGCCTATTTGCGACGACCCCGAGGAGCTTCTCCGGCGCGGCGACGTTGATTTTCTGATTATGCCGGAAGTGTTCATGTCGAAACATCCTCGCGCAGCCCTGTTCGAAGATATGCTCGTATGCGTAGGCTGCGGCACGAACAAGCAGCTGTCAGAGCCACTTACATTCGAGCGATACTTGTCGATGGGGCATGTCGTGCTCAAATTCAGGCACACCCGGCAGCCCACCATGGAGGAGTGGTATTTGCTCGAGCACGGTTTCGAGAGACGTATCGAGGTCGTCGTACAGGGCTTTAGCCTGATCGCGCCCGTCCTATCAGGCACCAACCGCATCGGGACCATGCCCTTACGGCTGGCGCAGCATTTCGCAAAAACAACACCCCTGCGGATTGTCGGACTTCCGCCGCCACTTCCTCATCCCGCATTCACGGAGGCCGTCCAATGGCCTGCGCTTCACAACACTGATCCGGCAAGCCTGTGGATGCGGGAAATGATGTTGCAGGAGGCATCTCGCCTGGCGCCTTTGCCTGAAAGCTATTGAGCGTCTCGGGCACGACCATCCGACCTGGCAGTTAAACACCGCCCGCAAGAATATGTCATTAATCAGCATGTTAGGCGCGCTCCGGCGCGTGTTACCACTACGTTTTGGGGGTGATCTCAGGCGAGTTGTTCGTCCAGGTTGTGTGGCAGAGCGATGCCAGCTGCCTTCAAGACGTTGCCCACTTTTGCCGTGACGTGGTGGTGACGACGCGACCATCCTTTTCGATGGTGGCTCCTGGAGGCGGTCGCGGAGGAGCGGTTGCCATTCGGGGCAGAGCGGCGCAGTTCCTTGCTGAGTATGAGGGCCAGGAACGAGCAGAACACATGCCCGGGTTGGTGCTGAGTTGACTGCCGCCTCCGATTTCGCGTGCGAAGTCCCAGAAGATGTCTAGCCCCATTCAAATGCCAACTTTGCCGGCCTTGCCGCGGCTTTTCACGCGCGGCCAGGCGAGGAGATGGCGGTCGACGAGGTCGATCCCAATGGACTGTGCCGGCCTCGCTCGGCTACTGGCGTGAGGCATCCTTGACGACACCGCCCTGCACCGACAACGTCGAGATGTTGGCAATGAAGCCGGTCGAGGTCGACGCTGCGGATGTAGGGAATTTACCTCGCGCTTCCGCCTGAACGCGCGGCCGATCCGTTCACCCAATTGGCGCTTCATCCTGGGCCGCGGCTGAGGCCTGTGGGGTGCGGCTACCCCGCGTGGATCGGATCATCAATCAACTTTCTCTCATTTATGAAAGGAAACTCCCCGCTTACGATAGAATCCATCAGCTTCATATATTTTCCGGCAGATGGATGTCGAACGGCAGAAATGTCTGTCCTGGTGTTTCAGCAGTGCCGGTCTCGATAGCCCGCGTCATCAGCGTTATCAGCTCCTGGGAAAGCCGGCGCATTGGCGTGGCGACCGCCATCGTGATGATGTTATCAGCGAGTGCCGCCCGAGATTCCGGCGTGATTTCATTCACGATCGCGACGAGATCGCGACTTTTACCCTCTTCCCGGACCGCGGAGATGGCGCCCTCCATGCCGCCCCCGGCGACATAGAAGCCGACGAGCTCGGGTTCCCGCTGCATGAGATCAAGCGTTGCCTCGTAGGTGACCTGCCGTTTCTCCAGGTTCACAAGCGGATCGAGCACCTCGAACGTCGGCGCGTTCTCACGGCAATAGGAGCGAAAGCCGACGTCACGGAGCTCGTGCCCCTGGAAACGATGGCTACCGACAAACACCGCCACCTTGCCGGGCCGTTTTGCGACTTTGGACACCATCCAAGCGGCCGTGCGTCCCACCTTGCGGTTGTTGAGGCCGATATAGCCCTGTCGCACGCCGGCGGCGAAGTCGGAAAGCAGCGAGAAAACCGGAATGCCTTTGGCCTTGAGGTCCTCAACCGCTGCTGTAATTTTTGGGTGGTCCGGTGCCACCATCGCGATCGCATGGCAGCGTGCGCCCAAATCCTTGAGCGGTGCGATTAGGTCGCTCGGCATATGTGACGGGGCGAATTGGATGAGCGGAATGCCGTGGAAGGACTGGGCCAAATTGACCGACGCTTCGACCTCGCGCGCAAAGTCTTGGTAGAAATGCTGGGCCGGTTTTCTCAAGATGAAGCCCAGACGGTAGCACGGTAGGTCTCGCCGCAAGCGCTGCTTGATGAGCCCGGCAGCATGATAGCCGATCGCGTGGGCGGCGTCGTGGACCCGCCGCGCGGTCTCCTCGCGCACCGGATGGCGGGCGTTCAGAACCCGATCGACCGTTGCTACGCTGACTCGGGCTTCGCGGGCGAGATCGGTAATTGTGGGGCGCTTGGTCATGGGTCCTATTCTGATTGGTTTTTGACGCAGGCTGGCTCTCTGTCACCTAGCGCGATTCGACAATGCTTTCGGGTGGGCAAAGTGAAGACGCCCGCATACTGAATGATCGACAGCGTATCGGACTACTCCAGACGTAGACCGGCCGGGTATAACGGAAGGTTCATTCGCTTAGGGCGGCGATGATTTGCCCTCACACATTTAGCGCTTCTGATACATGGTCCGTGAGGCGCCGTTTAGAGCCTGCGAGTCGATCGTTCAGGTCATGTGACCAGCTTGGCGAAACCGGTCGCGGTGCGTCGCCCTTACTCGGCGGAGGATAGCCGGTTTGATGGCTCGGCAAGCTGATGACCGCAGAAGGCGGCTTTCATCTGCGCTTGGTCCAATTCTCCTTCCCAGCGGGCGACGACGAGGGATGCCACTGCGTTACCAACGCAATTCGTCAACGCCCGGCATTCGGACATGAAGCGGTCGATGCCGAGTATCAGGGCCATCCCAGCAACGGGAACACTCGGAACTACGGCGAGCGTAGCAGCCAGGGTGATGAAGCCCGCACCTGTCACACCTGCAGCGCCCTTGGAGGAAAGCATCGCAACGAGCAGCAGCAGCACCTGATCGCCGATTGACAGATCGGTGTTCGTCGCCTGCGCGATGAAGAGGGCCGCCAGGGTCATGTAGATATTCGTGCCGTCCAGATTGAACGAATATCCGGCCGGGATGACGAGACCCACAACCGAACGCCTGGCGCCCGCCTTCTCCATCTTCTGCATGAGCGAGGGGAGCGCGGCCTCCGAGGAGGACGTTGCGAGAACAAGCAGCAGCTCTTCCTTGATGTAGCGAATGAGAGAACAGATCGAAAAGCCGTTGTAGCGGCAGACCGCGCCGAGAACCCCGAACACGAAGAGGAAGGCGGTGAAATAGAACGTCGCGACCAGCATCGCGAGGTTGACGACCGAACCGATGCCATATCTGCCGATGGTGAAGGCCATTGCGCCGAAAGCGCCGATCGGCGCGGCTTTCATCAGAATGCCGACGAGCTTGAAGACAGGCGCGATGAGCGCCTGAAGGAAGGAAACGACAGGCTTGCCCGTCTCTCCGGCCATCGCGAGCGCCATGCCGAACAGAACCGAGAAGAACAGCACCTGCAGGATGTCGCCTTCCGCGAAGGCGCCGACTATCGTTGGCGGGATGATGTTCATCAGGAAGCCGGTGACCGACTGCTCGTGGGCCTTTGCGGCATAGGTATTCACGGCCTGGACATCGAGCGAGGCCGGATCGATGTTGAGGCCGGCGCCAGGCTGGACGACATTGGCGACGATGAGGCCGACGATCAGCGCCAGCGTCGAGAAGGTGAGGAAATAGACCATTGCCTTGCCGGCGACCCGGCCGACCTTGTGAAGATCGTTCATGCCGGCAATGCCGGTCGCAATTGTCAGGAAGATGACAGGCGCGATGATCATCTTGACCAGCTTGATGAAGGCATCACCCAGCGGCTTCAGGCTCTCGCCGGTCCCCGGATAGAAATAGCCAATTGCGACGCCGAGGGCGATGGCGGCAAGCACCTGCGCGTAAAGCTTGGCATAGAAGGGTTTGCGGGGCGCGGGACTCGCGCCGCGGACTTGTGCAGCTGACACTGTTTCTCTCTCCCTGACCGGATCGAGGTGGCGTGACTTCTCCCGGGCTTCTCCCTATCGCGGCGCTCCGGTCGAACGCTGCACCAAGGCCGCCGCAATACCCATGCCAAATGGATCCGCATGACCTGAACTGACGTTGGGCTCGCCAATGATGGGATGAGCGGTGGCACAAGACGGGAATGACAAGGCCGCCGTCCAGCACGCGCTTGATGTTCTCCGGCAGATTGCCGGTCGATCTCTCTGGCTTGCGGTTTTGCTGCACATCGTGGCGGGCTCCTCGGTTTGCCGACTTTGGGAAGGGCCGCATCGCTGGCACGAGGGCGCAGAATTGCCGTGTTCTTTGCCGCGCTGCCGCTGCAGCGACAGCTTGAAAGCGACGTCGAGACGTAGGGATTGACGCCGCTGGTGCTGACCGCGACGATGCGGTTCAGAAGTTCCGAGCACCGCCGAGAAAGCCGCGCTCGACCGCCACCTTCGCGCCTTCACACGCGACGCCGCCGCCTTATCTGCGTCATCAATATCGAGGAAATGGCGGTTGCCGCGACCGACCAGTGTCGTCGGCAGTGATTATCGCTCCCGCCCCTGGTTCGCAGGCGCTGGTGACTGGCACGGCCCGGCAACTCGGCGCGGTCAGCCGCTCGGGCACCGCATCGCCGGCGCCGTATTTCTGTCGTTCAACATCGCCGACAAAAATTAGAACTGACGAATTCTATCATAGGCCGCGAGGTTTCCTTTCACGAATGAAAGAAAGCTCGATTGACTATCCCGCCTCGCTCCAGTCTTTTGAAAATCAACGTGTGGTTGCCCCCGTGCAAGCCGAGAACGTGGCCAAGCTTCGTGGAGGGAGAGCCAAGCGATGCGTCAGGGGTCGACCCGCTTTGCACTCGACCACACGGCGGTGGCACGAGTTCACGTCAGAGCATTTTCGCGCTTGCCCGCGACGTCGCGGGCGCACATGCCGCCGGCATGCATTTCATGGCGCGAGATCGAGGATCATATGCACCACAACATTCCCAAATCAGAACAAAATGCCAGCGAGTGCCGCATTTCGCTTCCGGATGCGAAAAGGGCTTACCCAAAGTCCGAGATGAACACCGCGGTCCCTTTTGTGCCATCGCACGAGCACGCGCTTACCGGCATCTTCGAAATATCGAAAGTACTCACCGACCCCGCCCGGCTCGAAGTCACGTTGGCCAAGGTCGTCGATCTCCTGCCCTCGTTTGTGCAGATGCGGCACGGCATCATCGCTCTCTTCGACGCTGAGGGCGTACTGGACATCACCGTAGTCACCGGCTGCGACGAGAACAGCGATGAGCGCTCCCGGATGCGCCTGCCGCGCAAGGCAATCGATCTGATTGTGACGACGGACACGCCGCTCGTCGCCGAGAACATAGCGGTGCATTCGGCCTTCACTGCCGCTGACATAGAGGTGCTTGGGGCCTCCGACACCGTGTCCTTAATCGGCGTTCCCATTCGTGTTGATGGGAACGCCGTAGGCACGCTGACTATCGACCCCGCCTTGGACAGCAGGTCAACGCATCGGCTCGATTATGATGTCCGGCTGCTCACCATGATAGCCAACATGGTGGGACAGACAGTCAAGTTGCACCGCTTCTCCGCGGGCGACCGCGAACGACCGACGGAGGTGGAAGATCGGCTGCAAACGCAATTCTCTGATGTCAAGCACCCTGCACCGCAGCGCAAGAAGGTTCACGTCAAGGGAATGATTGGCGACAGTCCGGCGCTAAGCGCGCTGCTCGAGAAGATCGCAGTGGTAGCTAAGGCAAAGACCACGGTTCTGTTGCGAGGCGAATCCGGTACCGGGAAGGAGCTGGTCGCGAAGGCAATTCACGAGTTGTCGCCGCGCGCCAAGCGGCCCTTCATCAAACTCAATTGTGCAGCGCTGCCAGAGACAGTCCTGGAATCCGAATTGTTCGGTCATGAGAAGGGTGCCTTCACAAGCGCGTTCAATTCCCGCAAGGGTCGCTTTGAGCTCGCCGACAAGGGGACGTTGTTTCTGGATGAGATCGGCGAGATCTCGGCCTCCTTCCAGGCAAAGCTACTGCGCGTGCTGCAGGAGCAGGAGTTTGAGCGCGTCGGCAGCAACCAGACCATCAAGGTCGACGTTCGCGTGATTGCCGCCACGAACAGGAACCTTGAAGAGGCGGTTGCAAGGAATGAGTTCCGCGCCGACCTATATTATCGCATCAACGTGGTTCCCTTGCTGGTGCCGGCGTTACGCCAAAGGCGCAGCGATATTCCGCTCCTCGCAGCTGAGTTTCTCAAGAATTTCAACGATGAGAACGGCCGTACGCTGACCTTCGATCCGCGTGCGATTGAAGTACTGATGAAATGTGAATTTCCCGGCAACATTCGCGAGCTTGAAAATTGCGTGCACCGGACAGCGATCCTGGCGGAGGGACGATCAATCGGGAGAAACGACTTTGCGTGCTCCCACGACCAATGCTTTGCCGAGGCGCTGCGGAAGAGCAGATCGGGCAAGGCCGCGCTGCAACCAGCGCCAATCCTCCCAGAGGCAGTGAATCCGGCCACGCCGCCGGATGCGGCCGCTCGTTCGGCCGCCACCACAGTCCCGCCTGCCGGAGCAACCCACTCATTGGGCGCGAGGACCACCGACGCCGAGCGCGTCATTGCTGCCATGGAAAGATGTGGCTGGGTGCAGGCAAAGGCGGCGCGCCTGCTTGGACTGACCCCGCGCCAGATTGGCTACGTGCTGAGGAAATACGGCATCGAGGTCAAGCGTCTGTGAAAGCATGACTCAGGCGGATTAGCTGAGACCGCTTAGCGGCTTGGCCCGCGCAGGGATGCAGATCCGCGTCCGCGTCAAGTCGATCCGACCGAGGACAGCCTGGCCGAAATCCCATGGCAGCCGGCGTTGCGACCATCTTGTGAAAGGCGACGCTGCCATCGTCAATCCGTCCGCCATGTTGCTCTCGTTGCGAGCTCATACGGATGCCCTGTGCGACTGAAACGGAGATAAAATATGTCCGATGCAAAACTGCAAGCTGTGCTTTCGTCTCTTCCGCAAGGGACGCGACAGTTAGATGCTCTGCCGTCCAACGGACCAGCGCCGGACAGTAGTTTTGTCAAGCTGAATACGAATGAGAACCCGTTTCCGTTGCCGCCAATCATAATGCAAAGTGCAGTGGCGGCCCTCAATCGCCAGTATCTGTATCCGGACGACGATAACATCAGCTTGAGGGAAGCAGCGTCCAATACCTATGGCGTATCCACGGATCAGGTCATCGCAGGCAACGGGTCGTCTGAACTGCTCGGACTCATCTACAGAGCTTTCCTCGCCCCTGGCGACAAGGTGGCGATGATATCGCCAGGGTTTTCGTTCAACCGCAAACTTGCCATGTTGCATGGTGCTGAGTTTCTCGAGATCGGATGTCAAACTCATTCGCTGCCAATGGAGCAATTGCTTTCCGGTCCGGCAAAAGACGCCAAGTTCATTCTGGTGGCCAATCCAAACAATCCGACCGGAACATTCCTCTCGATAAGCAATATCGAACGCCTCGTGGCACAATCGGATCGCCTGGTCGTCCTTGATGAGGCCTATGTCGACTTTGCACCCGATCACGGGCTGCGCCTCATCAACCGTTATTCGAACCTTCTGATCTTGAGAACATTTTCGAAGAGCTATGCCGCCGCCGGCATTCGCGTCGGTTTCGGTTTCGGTCACCCTGAGATTATTGGCAGGCTGCGCAACATCCAGAACGTCTTCAACATGAACGTGATCGGGCATGCGGTTGGTATCAGCGTGCTTGCGCATCGCGGCGCCTACGCAGAGAACCACAAGCACATCAGACATGAACGACAGCGAGTGACAGCCGCACTGTCGCAACTTGGATTTTCCGTAACGCCCTCCCACGCCAATTTCTTGCTAGCCCGTGTGCCAGCGGGACAGGACGGCTCATGGTGGCAAGCAGCCTTGGAAAGGCAAAAGATACTCGTTGCATACTTTCCGGACAATGGTTTGGAACATTGCATCCGCGTCAGCATCGGCACAAAAGAGCAATTGGATGCATTTCTTGCTGCCGCTCGCGATATAGTTGGAAGCTTAAGCATACCAAGCACCACAGGCAGGGGAGCGTCAGGCTCTGCTCGTTCGGTACGCTGACGCTAATCCGATATCACACATTGCTATCTTTAGACTTGCTTGGTCACCCAAGCACGACAACATTTTTCTTTAAAATCGGGGACAATATCGAGTGACAAACGTCTTTCCTTCAAACCTAGCCTTCGGCATCTTCGATCATCTGGACGAGGACGGCCTCGATATCGCCCGGCAGTACGAAGATCGCCTGATATTAGCAGAGGCGTGCGATCAGCTAGGGTTCTATGCCTATCATCTCGCAGAGCACCACTGTACCCCCCATGGGAGAGGTCCATCGCCGAATCTGTTCTTATCGAGCGTCGCCCAGCGCACCCGGCGCCTGCGTCTCGGACCCTTGGTGATGCTGCTTGCGCTTTATCATCCGCTGCGTGCGTTCGAAGAGATCTGTATGCTGGACCAGTTGAGCGGTGGCAGGCTCGAACTGGGCATAGGGCGCGGTGCTCTCCCGATCGAATTGGGTTACTTCGGGATTGGTGCGGACGCGGTGCCGGGCCGCTATGCGGAAGCCAGCGAAATTCTTGTTGAAATACTTGTTAATGCCATGAAGGTTGGCACGCTGTGCTATCAAGGCCGCCATTTTGAGCTCAATGACGTTCCTTTGACGCTAAGACCTCATCAGCGTCCACATCCGCCGACATGGGTCGCCGCCAATCGACCCGAGTCCGCAGCCTGGGCCGCTGCGAATGGAGCAAATATCGCGTGTGTAGGACCTTCCTCTTCTGTTCGCAAAACTACTGATGCGTTCCGCGCCTATCAAGAGGACAACACTGGCGCGGGCGATCGAGCGCCATTTATTGGATTGCTCCGCATGGTCGTGGTTGGGCGTTGTGACACACATGCCTATTCGCTCGCGGCACCTGCTTACGAAAGATGGCTCAAGAGCTTCCAATTCCTTTACGAGCTTAACGCTATCCCCACTCCACCCAACCTGCCGCTGACCTTCGATGCGGCAGTCGAGAGTGAATTGTGCGTGGTAGGATCAGCAGCGTCTGTGCGAGAAGCTCTGCTCAGTCAGTTGGAAGAGGCAGGTGCTAACTACCTTCTTTGTCAACTGGCATTTGGGAATCTGCCGCTAGATGCTTCCCTATACACCGCGACGACCATTCAATCCGAAATCATGGCTCGACTTGGCTGACCATGAAATTCGCGGTCTGATCCGAAGGTAAATCGTTGTAACTGCGCTCCCTCACATTGCTCGAGCGTGCACGTGGTGGGGATTGGGAAATCGTGAGGGAGGCCAAACTGACGACGAGCCGGCGGCACAGATTACCAGGTTTGTGCGTTGGCCGGCATCTGGGCACGGTGTGAGACTGCACGATCCTAAGGAGATGATGGCCGAGCGCGTCACGATGCCGGCACGCATCTGCTCGTCGCGCTCGCGCTAGTCGTTGCCCATAGCCCGCCGCAAGAGGTTCTTCTCGACCGGGGCGGCGCCGGTGGCGGCTCCCGCATCCAGCTTCATCAGCGGCTCGGCGGTAGCAAAGCCGTCACTCGCTACGGCGCTGTTGAGGGCGCGCTCGCGAGCGGCTTTGCTACGCCGAGCGACACCACCTGGAGCGAGTTCGCCCGATGTCGCGGCGTGCACCGCGGTCGGATAACGACGCTGGAGGAAATCGTTCGCAGCCGGTCTTCACGATCCGCGCGAGTGCTTTGCATGAATGCTGCCTGCTTCCTCGTCTGCGGCGGCCTGAGTGTCCGCCGGCACGCCCGAAGTCAATGTTTCAGTACCACAAGGCCGCCAAGACGTCAGGTCTGGGAGCCGGCTTGTACGGTCGTATCGTGTTCTGGAATATCGTCAAAGGAGGCGTAGTTGAGATTGTAGAGTTTGGAATACAGGCCCCCCATGGCTATTAGCTGATCGTGGTTGCCAGTCGCAATAACTTGGCCATTCTGAAGCACGATGATGCGGTCGGCACCCCGGATCGTGGCAAGACGGTGGGCGATGACGAGGCCAGTGCGCCCTTCAAGCAGCTTTATCAGAGCCTTCTGAATCTGCATTTCCGTGTAGCTGTCGATGTTGGCGGTAGCTTCGTCGAGCACGAGGATCTTGGCGTCGGCGACGAGGGCGCGGGCGAAACTGATAAGCTGGCGCTGGCCGAGAGATAAGTTGTCGCCGCGTTCGCCAAGTTGGGTCTCATACCCGTCGGCGAGGCTCATTATGAAGTCGTGGGCGCCGACCGCCTTGGCGGCCTCGATCACCTTGTCGCGCGTGGCTTCCGTCTTGTGGTATCGAATGTTCTCGAAGACCGTCCCGGTGAACAGGAACGGCTCCTGCAGCACCATGGCGACCTGGCGGCCGAGCGATTCCTGGGTGAGATCGCGCACATCATGTCCGCCGACCAGCACTTGACCCTGCTGAACATCATAGAAGCGGTGGACCAGGGCCATCGCGCTCGATTTGCCAGAACCGCTCGGCCCGACCAGTGCGACCGTCTCGCCGGGATTGACCCGGAAGGAGACATTTTTCAGCACCGAACGGTCCGGATTGTAGCCGAAGGTGACGTCCCTGAACTCGACCGAGCCGTCCATTTCGGGCGAAAGCACCTCGGCATTGGGTTTGTCCTGAACATCGATCTTGACGTCGAGCACATCGGTCAGGCGCTTGCCTGAGGCCATGGCGCGCTGCATGACCGAATATTGCAGGGTGAGTGAGCGGATCGGGTCAAAGAAGCGCTGGATGTAAAATAGGTAGGCAACCAATACGCCCACATCTATGCGGCCATTCATGACCATCGAGCCGCCGACCACAATAACGGCGGCCATGGCGAGGCCGGTGAGGCCATCGACGATAGGCACCATGACCAGTGCATATTTGGCAGCGATCAGGTGGGTCCTGAGGTTGGCATGGGCCTTGTCGTCAAAAAGGATGAAATTCACCTGCTGGCGGTCCATTGACTGGACGGTGCGCACGCCGTGAATGGCTTCGGCCAGCGCGCCGTTGACGACGGAATTAGTCTCGTGTGCGGCCATGAAGGCGTCGCGGGCACGCGGCAGCCAGACAATGCGGACGATCACCAGGACCGGCAGAACCGAGAGCGTCAGGAGGCCGAGGCGGAAGTCGAGCCACAGCATTACGAAAACGATGCCGAAGAGAAGCGCAACATCGCCTACGGAATATACCGAGGTTTCGAGGAATTCCTGTATGGAGTTGACGTCGCCTTGCAGGCGCGACATGAGGCGTCCGACCTCGGTCTTGTCCATGAAGGAGAGCGAAACCTTCTGCAGATGGCCAAACATGGCGCGGCGGATGTCGAACAGGACAGTTTCGGCCACTTTCCCAACCACGGTTTCCTGCATGTAGCCGGCAGCGAAATTGACCAAAATCGCCAAAACGAACGCGCCGACGGCCGCGAGCTGGGCTGAGCGATCGGTCCTTGCCGGGTTCATGCCCTGGTCGAGCGCGTAGCGGATGATCAACGGGATGAGAAGCTGCGTCCCGGTGAAGATCAGCATTGCTGCAATCGTGATGACTACCCTGGCCCGATAGGGACGGACGAAAGCCCAGATGCGCCGGAGGATGCTCTTGTCGAAAGCCCGGCCGAACATCTCCTCCTCGATGCGGTGCGAGCCGACAGCCGCGCGCGGAGGGCGTCTGCCGTCGTCACGTTCGGCTTCGACTTCGCCGGCGCGGCCCTGCGCCATCAGCGGGCGCCCCCATACTGGGTCATATTGTCATCACCCGGGCGCGTCTGGAGATCGTAAAGGGCCCTGTAGCGTCCCCGCTTCGCCAAAAGCTCTTGATGCGTGCCGCGTTCTACGATTTCGCCGTTATCGACAAAAAGGATCTGATCGGCATGCACAAGCGCACTCAGCCGGTGCGCGATGATGATCGTCACCCGATCCTTGGCGAAGCGCCGCATCGCCGCGCGGATGCGCTGCTCGGTGCCGGCATCGATCGCGGCCGTTGAGTCGTCGAAAACGACGACGGAGGGGCGCAGCATCATGGTGCGAGCAATCGTGAGACGCTGGCGCTGGCCGCCAGAGAGAGAGACGCCGCGTTCGCCCACGACCGTCTCGTAGCCCGCTGGGAGCCCGAGGATGTAGTTGTGGAGCTGGGCGAATTCGCCAGCGCGTTCGATTCGCTGTCTCTTCGCCCAGGGATCGCCATAAGCGATGTTGTTCTCGATCGTAGTGGTGAATAGGAATGCATCCTGCTGTACGACGGCGACCGCCTTGCGAAGCGTCGCGAGGGTGACATTGCGTATGTCCTGGCCGTCCAGCGTGATGGCGCCACCGGTCACGTCATAAAAGCGGGGGACCAGATGAGCTATCGTCGATTTGCCCGAACCCGGCGGACCGACGATCGCGATCGTCTCGCCTCTACGGGCCTCAAAGCTGAGGTTCTTCAGAATGGCGCGGTTTTCGGCGCTGGGGTACGCAAACGAGACATTGTGGAAGCGCAGAGTGCCGTCGCTTATCTCGAGCGGTCTGGCCTCGAGAGCATCCCTGATTGTGATCTCCTGGTCGAGGAGACCGAAAAGCCGCGAACCGCAGCTAGAAGCGCGGGCAAAGGCATTGACCATGAGGCCGATCTGGCGGACTGGCATTTGCAGGATTGTCATGAAGGTCAGGAAGGTCGCCACCGTTCCGACGCTTATCTCGCCAGCGACGAGCTTGCTGCCACCGATCCAGAGCACCAATCCCATTGCGAAAAAGAAGGACAAGGTCATCGCCGACGTGCTGGGCACGTAGATGTCAACTCGGTCGTGGGCGAGGTCGAGCGCGTTCTTGGAAGCGCCGTCGAACTTCAGCATGTCATAGGCTTGAGCCGCAAAAGCGCGGACCACGCGGATGCCTGCGAGATTTTCCTCCATCACGCGGCTTAGTACTGAAAGCCGCTCATGCAGGTCGAGCCAGGTGGCGCGCAGCCTAAGCTGTGTGGCCGATGAGCGCCAGGCGACAAAAGGCACGAAGCTCAGCGCGACCAGGCCGAGCATGGGATCGGTCGAGATCATCATGTAGGCGCCGATCCCGATCAGCATGGTAAGCAGGAGCACGCGAACGAGCGCGGTGGAAAAATACATCCGCACGCCTTGGAGATCGAGCATTCCGATGGTGATCAGATCGCCTGAATGGACCCGGTCGTGAAAGGAAAAGCTGAGACGCTGGATCTTGTCGTAGTAGGCGAGCCGCAGTTCGTACGCGACATGATGCCCGACGGCTTCGGCAAAATAGTTCTGCGCCATCGTGAAAAGGCCGCGTAGCGCGCTGACGGCGAGCAGCAGGAGAGCCGGGATCCAGAGCGCTTGTCCTGCCGCGGTCCCCGCGACACCGCCCCCGATGGCTGTCTGGGTCAGGTCGACGGCCCGGCCGAGAAGCTGGGGAATAAGCAACTGGAGGATTGCCGCCAGGACCGTCGAGCCCATAGCGAAGGCGACCTGCCAGGGATGCCGCAAATTCATACGCGTGATGCGCAACAGCGTACTCAAATCCCGGCCCCAGCGCGCCGCTTCCACATGGGTCAACGAATTCAGAGCGTTCGTTGCGCTGCCGATAGCATCACTGCTCACGGGTGTATTCCCGACTGCATTTTGCGCCTTCGAGGCAAGCCGAAGGACCAATCATCAAAGGGGCCCGCCATTGTTAATCCTGTCCACCACCTGCAGCAGGGCGCGTTCCTGTAAGCCGAGCCGCGGCTTCACTTACTGGCATGTCGATCACCGTGATTCCGCTTGCCGCAAGGAAACGCGCTTCGTTTCTGGTCAGCGTTTCCGCGTCCATTACCGCGCAATATGGACCTCGGGAGCGCTTCATGATCTGCCTGGCGTAGGTGCGCAGCATCTGATCGTTGAAGCGGCAGCCAACGAAGAAAAATCCACGGGTGATGCGCCGTTCCTTCACCACGTCTGGGATCGGTGTCTGGATATCGATTTCGGTCAGAACTTCGACATAGTCGGAATCTGCGACGAGAAAGTTTTGCGCCGGCCTAATACTCCCGTGAGGCGTATAGAGAACCGTCTTGGCCCCCGATCGGGGGTCGAGTTCCCTCCCGGACAAATCGTAGGTTTTCGTCCAAATGTTACCGATTTCGTTCGCCCGCGTGACGCCCTGTATCTCAACGACGTCCGTTCGGCCGGTCTCTACGAGAGCCGTGCGCATCGCGCCGTCGTACCAGCTGTCGACGATGAGGGAGAGCGGCAGCCTTGCGAGCCAGGCGTGGAGGAGGGTCGGCGCCACCGGCGCTGCGAATATGTCGGTCATCCAAGCTTGCAGCGTCCGGCGATGCCGGCGCTGTTCGATGAACTGCGCAACCGACCACATATTGGTGCGGATCCTGGAAGGGGCTGGCGCCCGCGCATTGAGTGCCGCGGCAACGACCTCCGGCGTATGCGGCACAGGCGGTTCCGCACAGTTGAACCCAAGAAGACCCGGACCGAGATAGGGGATCACCTCATCGGCGGCGAGCGCTTCCTTCGCCAGGTCAAGCAGCTTTTCGGCAAAACTGTCCCGCACGATGACGAGGTGGCCCGATGTCAGGATCGTGTTCATGCTCGTTTCCTCGCGACGCACCTATCAAGGGGCAGCATCAGTCCTGTTCGGAAACCTTCCTTGCCTCGACGGTGATCGGCAGACGCGTATCCCGTGGAAGATCGGGTAGGAGGAGCCGCCACCCGTTCCTGAGCGTCACAGTTCCGCCCCACAACTCTTCCTTCTCGAGCTTGATGATCGGCTCTTCGAGGTCCTTCTTCGGGACATACGCCGACAAGCCAGCCTCGGTCCTGCGGATCATGACTTTCATCTGGCCGTCCCTTCATTGGTATTGCTTTCAGCACTGCAGGGCGCCTCGGCCTTGTCGAGGCTCATCAGTTCACGCGCTCGCATGCCGACGACGGTGCCACGGTCGACCCATTCGACCGCATAGATGAAGAACTGCTGGAGAAAGGTGCCAATGTCGCGCACATATCCCTCGTCGCCCTTCCGCACGAGATTTTCGCCGATCTCCCTGCCAGGATAGGTGCCGTCATTTTTTATGTGGCGAGTGGCACGTACCCGCTCTCCCGGCATGAATCGTGGAGGCCTGCGGATTTCGACCTCCTCTTCGCGTCCGAGCGACATGTCCGTTCCCTGATTTCTCGTGAGGCTGCAGATTGTGAACAAAGGCGTTCCAGGCGTCCTGCGGAGGCAGCCCCGACCATGTCGGCAGCCCAATGTCCGTCACGCAGGAACGCAGGTCTTCGGCACCGGGCATACCGAGGCACATTGCTGCGCATCGAATACTCCCTCGCACTCGGTGCACTTGTGCGGCTCGATCACGTAGCTCTCGCCTTTGAACTTGATCGCGCCGGAGGGACATTCGAATTCGCAGGCGCCGCATTGGGTGCATTGGGATGCGATGATCTTGAAAGCCATTTTAACTCCTGGTCCGAATGAATGAGACGCGCTCAGGCCGTCGCCGCGAGTGCGGGGGTCCCACACGCGGCGGCGTAAATCGCGCTGATTGCGGTCTCGATATAGTCATGGGCATAAGCGTCGGTGGCTCGGATTCCAGCGTCCGCGAGCTGATCCTGCGGGCAATTTCCGATCTTGGCGCACAGCACGATATCTATGCCTTCAAGCGCTGCGATGACGCCATCGAGGGCGGCTTCTCCGCCCCAGCCGCCGAGGCAATACTGCTCCACCTTGCGATGCCCGACAAAGCTGATCCCTCTCGGCGAGGCTTGATAAACCTGGAATTCCTTCGCATGGCCGAAATGTTCATTGACGCGGCCGCCGCCCTTGGTCGCCACCGCGAAGAGAAGGGACTTGCCGGGGCTCGCTGCCTTGACCAATCCGATCGCTTCTCTCCTAGCCGCCACGTGATCACGGCGCTCCTCCGCGACCAGCTCCCGATAGGCCTTGCGATTGCTGGCATCGTAGGTGACCTCGCCGGGAATCCGGTCGAGTGTGAATTCCTGGCCACGGTCCTCACCGAGCAGGCCGACGGCATCTGCCCGGCACTGCCGGCAGTGGCGCATCAACTGGGCGCCGCCTTCGACACGATCCTGAAGAGCCTTCATCTCCATTGCGTTTGGGCCGCGTTGCCCGCTCAGTCCGTAGTGCGTGCCGTGCGCCGGGTCCGAAATCAGCGGCATGAGGTTGTGCAGGAACGCGCCTCGCTCCTTGACCCATCTATTCACCTCGATCAGATGCTCATCGTTCACGCCGGGGATCATCACCGAATTGATTTTGGTGAGGATGCCGCGCGCGGTCAGCATCTCCAGACCCAACATCTGCCGCTCGTGCAGGATCCGGGCGGCTTCGATGCCGAAGTAGCGGCGATGGTCGTAAAAGATCCAAGAATAGATCTTTGCACCGACCTCAGGGTCGACCATGTTGATGGTGATCGTCACGTGATCGACATTCATGTCGGCAAGCTCATCGACATGGTCCGGCAGCGCGAGCCCATTCGTGGAGATGCAAAACTTGATGTCTGGGATTTCCCTGGCAACTCGTTCGAACGTTGCCTTCGTCTTCTTCCAGTCGTAACAGGCATCGCCCGGTCCGGCGATGCCGAGCACGGAGAGCTGCGGCACCTCGTTGGCGACCGCGACCACCTTGCGTAGCGCTTGGTCGGGCGTCAGCTTTTCGGAGACCACCCCAGGCCGGCTTTCGTTGGCGCAGTTATATTTGCGATTGCAGTAGTTGCACTGGATATTGCAGCCGGGCGCGACCGCGACGTGCATGCGCGCGAAATAGTGATGCGCCTCTTCTGAAAAGCAGGGGTGATCCTTGATCTTGTCCCAGACAGCCGGATCCGTGTCGTCCGGCTTTATCGACGAGCCGCAGGACGAAGACGCGCAGCCACCGGCTTTCACGGTGGCAAGCAACTGGTCATCGAATGTCGTGCTGAGGCTCTCAAGCGAAATTGCCGGTGCGGACATCGAACGGCTCCGTTGCTGGGTGAATGTCGCAGTTCAAACCGCAAGAGCTATGCCAGCTCAAAGAGCGGTTTTGGTTCACGAATTGGCTTTCGTGTCGGATTCCGTCGGATTGCTCCGACACACCTTTGTCGGGCTTCCGACAGTGGACAAGCAAATCGGGTCGCGAAGGCTACCAGCCTTGGGCGCGCAGAGTGTGAGGGAGACTACTCCGGGCTTACGTTTGACGTCATCACAACGTCTAGAATTTCTTCACCTCGATACCATGCCGGCGCAGGGCGTAGCCGATTTGCCGCGGCGTGAGGCCGAGGATACGAGCCGCCCTGGCCTGAACCCAACCGGCTTTGTCCATCGCGTCGATCAGCCGGTCGCGTTCCGTCAGACGCGGGGGACAAGCGGGATCGTTCGGATCGCCGGCCGCAAGGGGAGATGCGTTGCCTGCGGAGGCACCGATGCGACTGGCCGGCAGCCGCAATCCGACCGGCACTGCGTTGACCCGTGCGAGATCGTCGATGGTATTGCCGCCATTCGAGCGGTCGGCTCGCTTCCAGAGGAGCCAGGAAAGGCACTGGCTCTTCTTGCAGGCGAAATCGGATGGCGTGATCGTCCTTGAACGCGCAAGTGTGGCCGTCCTTTGGACGCAGTTCTCCAGCTCGCGGACGTTACCAGGGAAGTAGCATTGCGAGATCAGGTCAAGCGCCGACGGCGCGAAGGCGAGTGCGCGATCGTTCTCCTTGTTGAATCGATTGAGGAAGGCGTTCGCAAGGCGTGGAATATCGCCGGGTCGCTCTCTGAGCGGAGGCAGGATAATTGGCACCACATTGATGCGGTAATAAAGGTCGGCCCTGAACTCCCCTTTTATGACGGCCGTCTCGAGGTCCTTGTTGGTGGCGCATATGAGGCGCACGTCGACCTGTAGCGTTTTGGTGCCGCCGACTCGCTCCAACTCGCCTTCCTGCAAGACACGCAACAGCTTGGCTTGAAAGGCCGGCGAAATCTCGCCGATTTCATCAAGTAGCAGCGTTCCCTCATTTGCCAATTCAAAACGACCGGCGCGCTGGGAGATAGCACCCGTGAAAGCGCCCTTTTCATGCCCAAACAGTTCTGACTCCAGAACGCTTTCAGACAGTGCGGCGCAGTTCAATTTGACGAAAGAGTTCTTCCTCCGACGTGAGAGCTTATGGATGGCTTGCGCAAAGAATTCCTTGCCGGTGCCGCTTTCACCCCGCAGTAGCACGGTGGAATTGGTCCCTGCTACGACCGAGACGGTTTCGAGCACCTGCTTGAGTGCGGGGCTTTCCCCGATGATCCCGTCGATTTTGGCATCCGCATGCCGGGCAGGGTCGTAGGTCCTCCCCTCGTTGGGCGATTTCTCCGATCTCCATTGCTCATGGACAGACCGCTGACGATCTGTACTCAGGATGCGATGGAGACGGATGGTCCGGCCGACAAGGTTGGCGACCATCGTCAGGAAGTATGTGTCCTCGTCGTCGCGAAAGTCGGTGGCGCCGTCTCCGGCGCGGTCGATCGACAATGTCCCAAGGATCTTATGATCAGCCTCTAGCGGGATACCGATAAAGGCAATTGGGATGGTGCCGCTGCTCGAAAACGTTTGAAGGTCAGCCTGAAATAGTTGGGACTTGCGGACGTCCGGTATGAAGAGCGGCGTCCCCGTAGCGACGATTTGATGTGTTACGGCCTCTGGTATGACGCGGCGAGTGCCTGACTGAGGTGCGTGGGTATTGCCGGCAGTCGCGGCAATCTCCGGCTCTCCTTCAGCGTCCAGGACGACGATTGCTCCGTGACGCATCTGCAGAAACGAAGGCAGGATGTTCACGACATTGGCGAGCGTAATCTCCAGCTCGCTGGGGGAGGTCAGCACCTTCGATATCTCGTAGAGTCCCCTGAGCGCGATATCTGCTTGGGGCATGCTTTTGATGGGCGGTTCAGGGCGGGTATCCCGAGGTGCTACCTCGTCGACCCGATCTTGCGGTACGTCAGCCATGGAAACACCTCAGCGGTTGTCGTCCAGAGTGCTCCTCCTTTTGTATCTGAGTCTGAATTGTGAAGCACAGTATTCACGAGCTTCTCTTCGTTGCGAGGCGATTCAAGCAAAGATGAGACTTGGCGTTGGTCGCGACCTCAGGTGTACCAAGACTAACCCTCTTGATACGTGCGTGCGTCGGTCATCCGAATTTGAAGAGGACTCCGAAGCCGCCGCGTGGATAGTTCCACTCGATCTCGCCACTGGTCTCGCACAAAATCCGGCAGGTGCCGCACTCCATGCAGCCGTCGGCGGTGATCTCCACTTGACCTTTGTCGTTCAACTCATAACATTTCGCCGGGCAGACGTGGGTCAGCGCGAGCAAGTTCGCGCTTGGCCTCTCGTGCGGTAGCACTTTGATATGCGGACGGCCGGAATCCACCAAGTAGCGGTTCTGGTAAAGCTTGTCCTCGACACGTGACTTCGTCACTGCGATCGTCATTTCGTCTCCCCTCAGCGCCACGCCAATGCAAGGCGGACCGCGTCGCTGACCAGCCCCCAGCGCGAGCGCGCCTTGATGAAGGCCGCCGTGGTCGCCTTTTCCTTCTCGATCTTCGGCGTGCCGTCCACACGCATGAAATTCTGCGCGGCTTGCGACATCAACCGCGGATAAGTCGTGAAGTAATTGCAGGAATTGGTGTGGAGCAAGGCCGGCATGTCTTTGTATTTCCTCAGGTCCTTGACCACGAAGGACTTGTCCAGCATGGCTTTGTAAAGGGCGAGATTCCGTTTGTTCATAGGACCGTTGCGGCTCTTGACCTCGATGATTGCCTCAGCCGCGATGCGGCCGGAGGTCATGGCGAGGTTCGAACCCTCGCGGTGAATGGCGTTGTTCAGTTGCGCGGCATCACCGACCACGACCCAACCGTCGCCAAAGAGCTGCGGAATAGCCTTGTAGCCGCCTTCGGGAATGAGATGCGCGGAATATTCTTTCACTTCCGAGCCGGCGATCAGCGGCCGGATCGAAGGATGGCTTTTTAAGGCGTCGAGGAGGACGTAAGGGCTCTCGACCATCGCGGCGAAATCGGAGACGAGGCAGCCAATGCCCAGTGAGATCGACTCCTTGTTGGTGTAGAGGAAGCCGAGCCCGGCCATGCTGCGGGAGGTCGTGCCCACCGCCTCGATCACGCAGCCTTCATCGCCCTTGAGGCCGAACCGCTCCTCAATGACCTCTTCGGGCAGGAAATGCATTTCCTTGACGGCGAGCGCCACGGTTTGCGGCTTCGGCATCTCGCGCAGGCTGGCCCGCGTGCCCAGCAGCCCGGAAACACCTTCTGCGAGGACGACCACGTCCGCGTAGATGGCTCCGCCGGCCCGGTCTGTGCGGACGCCGATCACCCTGTCCTTGGCGTCACGGATGAGTTCCGTCACGGTCGTCTCGCACAGAACCGTCGCGCCGGCCTCGCGCACCTTACGCGAAAACCATTTATCGAACTGGGCACGAATGATCGTGTAGCGGTTGGGCTTCGCCTCATTGAAGTCGTCCGACCGATAGTGAATCCCGGTATGGGATGTGTCGTCCATCACCCAAAGCCGCTGTTCAACCAAATGCCGCTCGAGAGGCGCATCGTCCCGGAAATCCGGGATGATCTTCTCCAGCATGTTCGCGTACATGATGGCACCCTGGACATTCTTGGAGCCCGGATATTCACCTCGCTCCAACTGCAGCACCTTCAGGCCGTGGCTGGCCATGGTGTAAGCAGCTGCGTTTCCGGACATGCCGGCCCCAATAACAATGGCGTCGAATTGTTCCTCAATCATGTCCATCCCTTAGCTCGCAAGCTTATCGCGACTGTGGGGCGACAGCCGCCGGGTGAAGGCTTCCGTCAGTGCGGGCAGGAAGCGGATCGCGTCGGTGACGATCCCGAGGTGAGCGAAATCGAAAATCGGCGCGTTCGGGTCGGTGTTGATGGCCACGATGAGATCCGCCCCCTCCACGCCAACCCGATGCTGGACGGCGCCGGAAATCCCGGCCGCTATGTAAAGCTTCGGCCGGATGGTCTTGCCAGTTTGGCCGATCTGCCGATCAGCCGGCATCCAGCTCTTCTGGACCAACGGGCGCGAACAGCCGTGCTCGGCGCCAATTGCTCGCGCGAGATTCTTCACCAGCTGCAGGTTCTCCGCCGCGCCTAGACCGAGGCCTCCCGCAACCACGACGTCGGCATAGGCAAGATTTGCCTTTGCCGACTGACTATCCGGCAGGAAGCCGAGGACTTTGGTAACGATCTCGTCCTCGGCTACCGACAGCTTGTGCCGGATGACACGCCCGACCGGGTTATCCGCCCGCTGCGGCATGGGCATGACCCTCGGTCGCACTGTCGCCATCTGCGGCCGGAAATTGAGCGTATAGATCGTGCACAACAAGGAACCGCCGAAAGTCGGACGGGTCGCCGCCAGCGAACCGTCGGCATCCACATCGAGTTCGGTGCAGTCGGCCGTGAGCCCTGTCTGCAAGGTCGTCGCCACGGAACCGGCAAGATCCCTGCCAAGTGTGGTGGCACCGAGAAGAAGGATCTCGGGTTTGTGGGTGCCGACCAGATCCGTCATCGCCTTGGTGAAAGGCTCGTTCCGATAGTCGGCGAGCAGCGGCTCCTCGACGATGTAGACAAGGTCGGCACCATAAGCGAAGGCTTCGGCAACGGCGTTCCCGATGGCCTCTCCCGGCGGTCCGAGCACGACGCCCGCAAGCTGGACCTGAAGCTTGTCGGCTAACTTGCGACCTTCGCCGAGCAGTTCGAATGATACGGGATGAACCTGGCCGCGTTCGAGCTCGATGAAGACCCAGACGTGGCGGTAGTCCTTGAAGTGCGCGGGCAGCTCCTTCTTTATGCCGGCACGGCCGGCAGCAGGGCGAGGGGTTTCTCGGTTCGCGGTCGACATCGTCTGCTCCTTGTCGTCACGCGCCGCCGTTGAAGGCGAGCTCATGTTCCAGCGCCGGCTGGCGGGTGAAGATTGCGGTGATGAGTTCGTCAGCGACATCGCGCAAGGCCATCTCCGCGGTGTCGATTTGTGCCGCCTTTTCCGCCCGCGCAGGAGGCGCGAAAACGCGCTTGACGACCGTCGGTGAACCGCGCAGGCCGCATTTGGTGAGATCCTCAATGCCGGCGTCGGCCGCACTCCATTTCAAGACCTGGCTGCGCGCGGCGCACAGGGCGTCCTGGATCGAGCCCCGGCGGATCTCGTTTGTGCCTTCCAGCATGGTGATCAGGCAAGGGAGCCTGCTCTTCAGCATCTGTGTGCCGCCTTCCGAGCGGCGCTCAACCTTGATCTCGCGCGCAGCAAGGTCAATAGAGGCGATCTTCGCGACATAGGTCAGCTGCAGGAGTCCGAGGCGCTTGGCGATGCCGGGCCCGACCTGGGCGGTGTCGCCATCGATCGTCTGCTTGCCGGTGAAGACGAGGTCTGGCGTGCCGAACGTCTCGCCAACCTTCGCGATTGCCTGGGAAAGGGCGAACGAGGTCGCCAGCGTGTCGGAGCCGGCAAAATAGCGGTCGGTCAAGAGCACCGCTCGGTCGGCGCCGTAACCGAGCGCCTTGCGCAGCGCGTCCTCTGCCATGGGCGGACCCATAGTGAGCACGGTAACTTCGCCACCATGGGCGTCGCGCAGTCTGAGGGCTTCTTCGAGGGCGAACAGGTCGTAAGGGTTGATGATGGTCGGAACACCCTGACGCATGATCGTGTTCGTCACCGGATGGACCCGTATCTGTGCCGAGTCCGGCACCTGCTTGATGCAGATTACGATGTGCATTGGCGGTTTCTCCAGGCTCCTGTCCGGATGCGGGCTTGGCGGTTCATCTCCTTGGTTTGCATCATTCGTGCCAACTGTTTTGCGCTGCCCCCTATTCCTAGAACTTCGCTTGGTTGCTTCTGAGGCCGCCGTGGTGATGACCGGATTTGTCGGCTTCTCGACATTGTCGCGTCGCAACCCGTGTCGCGGTCATTCCTGTCCGAACCGCTTCAGTACGGAGTCGAACGGGACAAAGGTGCGGCCCGGCGTGGCAGGTTTGTTCGGATCGTGGTCTTTGAGCACCTTGAAGACCCGATGGGTGAGCGGCGAGGAAACCGCGAAGTCCTCGTAAGCGCGTTCGAGCGTCGCGCGCACCCGCGCGGCAATCACCTGGTCGGGCAGACCGGAGAAATCTTCTTCGGCAAGGTATTGGCCCACGCGCTTCATGATATGGAGCCGCGAGACATTCAGCACCTTCGGATCATAGGAGACGCCAAGGACTGCGAAGAACTCCTCCGCAGCCGACAGGCGCTTCAGTCGTGCGAGGATGTCGGTGACATCGATGGGGCGGCTGTTAGCGGAACAATTCATTGCATTCTCCCTGGTCGGAAAACTGTGGTGTCGGTGCGCTCGCGCACGGCTGACCTGGACCCGCACAGCTCCGCGAGGGATGCCTCGCTGCACATTCCATCGTAGAGCTCGACCAGTTGAGTTGCAGTGACGGTCGATTTGGTCTCGGCCGCCTCGCGCCGGACGCGGGCCACCATCGCGGCTGCCAGATCCGGGTCGAGATCGCGACCGCTTTCGCTCAGCACATGGGCAATCGCAGTGGCGCCGGAATGCTTGCCGATGACGATACGCCGGCAGCGGCCCACGAGAGCCGGATCGAGCCCTTGATAAGTACGCGAGTCCTTCAGCAGCCCTGCGACGTGAATGCCGGATTCGTGGGTGAAAACATCGGCGCCGACGACCGGCTTAATGGCCGCGGTCTGCCGGCGGGCGGCCCAAGCCACCTGGGCGGCGAGGTCGGGCAATGCGGTCAGCTCGATGCCGGTATCCGCGCCGTCGAGGACCGCCATCGCGGCGGCCACCTCTTCCAGCGCGGCATTGCCCGCACGCTCGCCGAGCCCCAGGACGGTGACGGACGCATGGCGCGCGCCTGCGCGGATCGCGGCCAGCGTGTTGGCGGCAGCAAGTCCGAGATCGTTGTGCGCATGAAATTCAAGATCCATTGGAGACTGCGCCACGAGCTGGGCGACAAGTTCGAAGGTCAAAAACGGGTCGAGAACGCCGACTGTGTCGGCTAGCCTGACGCGGCTTGCGCCGGCGCGTGCAGCCGTCTCGATGACGCGGGCGAGATGATCCCGATTGGCCCGCGAGGCATCCTCGCAGCCCACCGCGACAAAGAAGCCGGCGGCGGCTGCGCGCCTGACCATATGCTCGATGACCTGGAGCGCTCCCGCCTTATCGAGGCCGAGCTTGGCGGCAAGTTGGATGTCCGACGCAGGCAGCGATAGATTGACGGCGTGGACGCCGCTCTCGATCGCTGCATCGAGATCCAGCGACGTCATCCGGCACCAGGCCATGAGCCGAACCGGGAGACGCCGCGCGACCACGGCGCGAATTGTTTCGATCTCGTCGGCGCCCATGACCGGCGTGCCGATCTCGATCTCTGTGACGCCGGCCGCCGCAAGAGACTCGGCGATCTCCAGCTTTTCCGTCGTGGTAAAGGCGACGCCGGGCGCCTGCTCGCCATCGCGCAAGGTCGTATCGTTGAGAAAGACATGACGGGTCATGAACGGTAGCCGGTTCTGCTGCCGCTCAGGCATAGACCGGATTGAACGTCTTCGGAGCTTCGCTTACCCGGCCCAGAACTGGGAAAGCCACGCAGCTTCTCCACGATTGCCGGCATGACCTCGAGCACCCGGTCGACGTCCGCTTCGCCGTTGTCCCGCGCCAAGGAGAAGCGGACTGCCGCGTGTGGCGTTTTCATCGCGCTCAGGACATGGCTCGGTTCCAGAGAGCCGGAGGTGCAGGCAGAGCCGGAGGAACACGCGATGCCCACGCGGCTGAGGAGGAGTGGAATTCCATCACTTTCGACATGTTCGAAGGAGATGTTTGCGGTGTTGGGCAACCGTTCCAGGGGATCTCCAGTGACACAGGTGCTTGGGATGCGCTGGAGAATCCCGTCCTCTAAACGGTCGCGGAGCGACTTTACCCGTGTGGTCTCGTCGTCCATGAATTTCAAGGCGAGGTCGGCCGCCATGCCGAGCCCGACTATGCCGGGCGTATTCTCGGTGCCAGCACGCCGGTTGTGTTCTTGGTGGCCCCCCTTGATCAGCGAGTGGAAATTGACGCCACGTTTTACGAAAAGCGCGCCGATCCCTTTCGGCCCGTGCAGCTTGTGGCCGGAGAGCGACAGCATGTCGATTGCGGTCGACTTCAGGTCCATCGGAAGCTTGCCGACCGCCTGCACAGCATCGGTATGGAAAAGGGCGCCCACTTCCTTGGCCAACTCGGCAAGCCTGGCGACGGGAAAGATCACACCAGTCTCATTGTTCGCCCACATTATCGAGACGATTGCCACCTGTGGGGTGAGGGCGGCCATATAGGCGTCGAGGTCGAGCCGGCCACGGCAATCCACCGGGATCCTGTGCACCTTAACGCGGCGGGTCTTCTCAAGATGCGCGCAGAGCGTCAGCACGGCGGGATGCTCGACCGCGGACGTAACGATCTCGGTTCGGTTGGGCGCCGCCTCGAGCGCCGAAAGAAGCGCTGCATTGTCGCTTTCTGTCCCACCCGAGGTGAAGGTGATCTCATCGTCGAACTCCGCGCCGATCAGAGCTTGCAACTGCCTCCGCGCCTTTCTCACCGCCGCACTGACTGAGGCGCCAAGAGCGTGCGCCGACGAAGGGTTGCCGAATTGATCCCTAAAGAACGGCAACATCGCTTGCACGACCTCAGGATCGACCCGTGTGGTTGCGTTGTTGTCGAGGTAGACAGGTTTCATGTGCGATCCTCAGTTGACCGGAATGACGCGAGCGCGCGACCGCCTCATTGAGCCTCTGGCGTATGCCGTTGATGATGATGGGCCCGAACTGGCAGCCGGCGCAGACGCCCGAGAGTTTGACGTAGATCGGATCGGCGTCGACATGGACAAGTCCGCAGTCGCCGCCGTCAGCCCGCAGGTAAGGACACCCGAACACGACAACGTTATCGATAAGCCGAATTTGGCGCAGCGGCGCGATTTGGCCGCCAGCAGCTTGGGTGCCACCAGGAACCGAACTGTTTCGGGAGGCGACGTTCTTTGCATCCTACCTGAAGCGATTGCCGGTCCCAAGATCGGCTTCGACCTTGCCTTGTTCTTGAGGACAGGGACATCTGTTGTGCCGGCCATATAAGCCTCCTCTGCCGCAAATGAGTCCGTCGGCGGCAATCGCTTCATGGACCCGCACAGGCGCTTCGGGCGATCAACTGAAGGACTTGCCGCAGCCGCACTTCTCGCGCGCGTTGGGGTTATCGAAGACAAAGCCGGAAGATTCGAGCCCGGTGAGGAAGTCGACGGTTATGCCGGCGACATGGGGTTGGGAGCCCGCGTCCACGAACAGCTTGATCCCATCTGTCTCGGTGATCGCGTCGCCCTCGCGCGACACGCTCTCCAGGCCCATCAAATATTTGAAGCCGGCGCAGCCGCCGGCCTGGACCATGATGCGAAAGCCTTCCGCCGGCTCGCTGGCGCGGGAAAGAGCAGTCTTGATGGCGGCAACAGCGTTGTCGGTGAGCGTAATCATGGCTCCATTCTCCTCAGTCCGGGACCTGCTTGCGCATCACGTTGCATGCACCGTGCCAAAGCGAAAAAATGTTTCAACACAGCGCGGCATCTCTGACACTGCGGTGGTTCTTGTGAGTCCATTGCTGCGAAGGTGTCGGCCAACCGACACGTACTGTCGGGTTTGTCGGGTCCGCCACGGGGGATGTTGGGCCTGAGTTCTTGGCTGAACTCACATTAAACCAATGACCATACAGAAGACTTCTCTCTGAGCTTGCTCCGGCGCAATTGGCACGGTTTTTGAAGCTCCATTTGGCGAGGCGGCAAGAGACTGCCGATCCACAATCATGTCGTGGGTGCCCTCGCGATCGATGGGGCGAAGCAAGGGAGCAACATGTCAGGACTGGGTCAGATACGCTTTGTTTGCCAAAGCAGCGCCGCCCGTGGCATCCAAATGACCGATTGGCCGATTGCGACAACACCCACAATCGCTCACCACCGCCCAGTGGCCGCCGACCGGCTCGATGGGATTCCATCGGCATGTGCCTGCTCGTGTCATTCGGGTCTCGCCGCTCCGACAGCACCCCCGGTTTTCGCGCGGGTGCGACGACGTGCGCACGCTGTCCAGCGACACTTTGTTCACGGGGCAGCAGCAGATCAGGGTCGAGCATTACGGCACGCCCTATCGGCTGGAGATTCCCCGGCAGGGCAGCTGATCCTTACACGTAGGTGGAAGCAGGGGTAAGACATGGACCAGCGCGAGAAACCGTCGCCGGACGAAATCCGGGGGGCGTGCGAAGACAATCCGAAAATCCGGGAGCATGATCTCGCCGCTCGATTGGGCATTTCGGAAGCCGAATTGGTCGCGGCGCATTGTGGTCACGGCGCGGTGCGCATCGAGCCGCGCGTCGATGATCTGCTGACCGGCCTCGAAGCGGTCGGCGAGGTGATGGCGGTCACCCGCAACCAAAGTGCCGTGCACCAAAAGATCGGCGTCTACGACAAAGTGGTCACCGGCAACCCGCATGCCATGGTGCTCGGCGACGAGATCGACCTGCGCATCTTCCCGAAAGCGTGGGCGTATGGCTTCGCCGTCGAGAAGCGCGAGGGAGCCGAGATCCGCCGCAGCCTGCAATTCTTTGATGCCACCGGCGAGGCGATGCACAAAGTACATCTCAGGCCCGCCTCGAACCTGCAGGCCTATCAGAATCTGGCGGCAGAGCTCGCATCCTCCGACCAGGAGCCGATCATATCGGTCGAGGCGAGCGGGGCGCGCGATAACGCAGTGAGTCCAGACCAAGCCGCCACGGTCGACGACCTACGCGAGCACTGGAGCCGGCTGAGCGACGTGCATCAGTTCTACCATATGTTGAAGGCACTGAAGCTCAGCCGCTGCCAGGCGATGCGTATGGCCGACGAGGATTACGCCTGGCTGCTCGACAATGATGCCGTTGGCGCCCTGTTCCAACAGGCGGCCGAAGACGAGATGCCGATCATGTGCTTTGTCGGCAATCATGGTTGCATCCAGATCCATTCCGGCCCGATCAAGTCGGTCAAGCAGATCGGGCCGCGGATCAATGTGCTCGACGAGACCTTCCATCTGCATCTTAGGACCCATCACATCCGCGAGGTCTGGGCCGTGCGCAAGCCGACGAGGGACGGTCACGTCACGTCCATTGAAGCCTATGGCGCCGACGGCAAGATGATCATCCAGTTCTTCGGCACGCGCAAGGAAGGCGAACGCGAGCGCAGCGACTGGCGGTTTCTGGCCGAGAGTCTGCCACGCGTTCCCGGTCCGACCGACAGGGATGTGTAGAGCCGACAGGCCCTCGGATTGAACCGGCCGCCATAGGACTCGGCTCCACGTTCCGACAGCGGCTCGCGAGGAAATAGGTCCATGTGCGATAGAGCTTGCCGTCGTAGCGCATACGGACGGTCAGGTGTGCACGCCGGAATTGACCGCATCGATACAGTCAAGCTCGTCGTCGGCCGGACCGCTGCACACGAGTGCATCGCCGTCTAACCGGAAATCCTTGCAGCGGCTCCGAGCTCCATCAGCGCCGAACCGAAGCGCGGCTCGACCTTGTTGATAATTTCGATCATCGCGCAAGCGCCGCCGGGTCTTGTCGGACCGCACCCGATCCTTGTGCTGGATCGCGTCGTTGCTCAATCCGGGCCGTGCGAGCGATCTCCTCGCTCGTCGACCGGAAGGCAGCAAGCAGCCAGGCCGAACAGCCCGATGTCGCGGACTCGACAAAACCAACGTGGATGTCGGTTGTCGGACGTTGTCCTAAGAATGATGGACAGGTGAGCATCAACCTAGCGGCGGTGGGCCCAGTGCAGGCTGGCATCGCTTGGTGCAGCGCCATCGGTACGCCTATCCGGCACGCGACTTGCTTTGACAATTTGATCAGCAGGGCATCAGCAGGGCATCAGCAGTGCGTCACGGAGCTCAGCGATTGACCAGCCTCTCAACCCTAACGGGGATAAGCGGCGGCTTTGCTTCATGACCGCAGCGCGGCGGAGATGCCCCTTCTGATTGAATTCGCAACCGATCTCATCCGCGCTGGTGCAGGTGGGCTGTATCGGGCGACAGAATCTAGAAGGCGCCCGACCCGAGACGTACCCATGCTGCAAATCGACTTTATGAACAGAGGTGCAATCTCAATCGAGCCATGAACGTCAATGTAGAGAAAGCAAAATGGCGACCAAGCCCGTTCCAGATCATGTCCCGCCCGAAATGGTGAGAGACTTCAGCCTGTTTACGTCACCAGGGATGTCACCGACGCCCAACGGGGATCCGCAAGCAGCCGCCGCTTGCGTACATGCCGGGCCGCCGATCTTCTATTCGCCCTGCAACACGCGCGATGGGCGGGGTACCTGGGTCATCACTCGCGCCAGTGACCAGCGCCGGGTGCTGCAGGACGCCGAAACGTTTTCGAGCCATCGCAGCATCTTCGCGTCCGCGCTTGGCGAAAACTGGCCGATGATCCCGCTTGAACTGGATCCGCCTGCCCATGGCGTTTTTCGCTCACTACTCAATCCGCTGCTTTCGCCAAAGCGGGTGATGGCTTTGGAACCGGCTGTCCGCGAACGGGCGGTCGAGCTGATCGAAAGGATCGCCGCGTCGGGCACAAGCTGCGACGTCATGAAGGATTTTGCATTTCCTTTCGCGGTGAGCATCTTCCTTCGCTTTCTGGGGCTGCCGGATGACCGACTCGACACATTTGTCGGCTGGGGGAAAGATCTGCTTCACGGTGACGATGTGAAACGCCCGGCGGCGGCCCGGACGATCGTGGCATTCATCGACGAACTTGCAGCCACGCGCCGCGAGGAGGCGGTTGATGATTTCATGACCTTTATCGTGCAGGCACAGGTCGAGGGCCGCCGGCTGACGGACACCCAAGTCCGCGGCATCGGCGTGCTTGTCTTCGTCGCTGGGCTCGACACGGTCGCAGCAGCTATAGGCTTTGACTTGGCCTACCTCGCGCGCAACCTCAAAGATCAGCAATTGCTGCGGAGCGAACCGGACCGGATCGTGCTCGCGGCCGAAGAATTGCTTCGCGTCTATCCGACCGTTCAGTTGATCCGTGTGGCAACGAAAGATATCGACTTCGAAGGCGCGCCGATCCGGAAGGGGGACTATGTTTCCTGCGCCACGATGATTGCCAATCGTGACCCGGCGGAATTCGAATGCCCTAACAGGATCGATTTGGAGCGCGAGGACAACCGCCACGCCGCCTTTGGCTATGGTCCCCACCGTTGCCTTGGCTCACACCTTGCCCGGCGGGAGATTGTCATTGGGCTGGAGGAGTGGCTGGCGCGCATCCCGGCCTTCCGGATCAAGGAGGGTACGGCACCCATCACCTCTGGTGGCCATGTGTTCGGGATCGAAAAGTTGATCCTGGACTGGTCCTAGGCCCGCCCCGAGCCGGGATACAGACAATGGAGGCAGCGCCATGCGCATTATCGTCCAAAATGCCAAATGCCAAGGTCACGCGCGATGCGCGGCGCAAGCGCCGGACATCTTCAAGCTTGATGACGAGGGTTATGTCCTGCCTGGTGACATTGAAGTTGCGGAAGGGGAGGAGCTGCCTGCATCGCGAGGCGCGCGATGCTGTCCTGAACGTGCGCTGGAACTCACCCCCTGACGCTTTAAATCAGACGTCATTCAACCGAGAGTCTGGCGGGCTTGAATGGGGTCGACCATGTGGCCGCACTGGAAAGGACGGCACGACCTCTGTCCCAGCACGGTCCACGTCCAACTCCGCGGGGGCACTTCCGGCGCCGAGGTGTTCCCCATGAGGCGCAAACGGCACGGCGGGGGTTCGCGAAACACCTCTTCCAATCACAGAATTTGCGACAGAGCCGATGGACCAGACGAAAATTACCGAACTACTCGACCGCGAGACGATCCGCGACTGCCTCTACCCGAAGAACTGCCCGACCCATGTTGCGGCCGGCCGGGTCGCTGCATGACTTGATAGGACAAACCAGGAGAACGGCACCATATTTGCCCAACACTATGCCCGGCTCAGCACCGGCCGATGGCCGCAGATCGAGCTGGAGAGGAGGTTCGACCAGCATGTGCTTGCCTGTGTGCTTTCACGTGCGCTCGAGGAGATCGAGGCCGGCGAGGCGACGGCGACGCAGGCAACCGGCCTTTCGCGCGCCGAGCTGCGCGATGTCCTGGCCCGCTGTTTCCCTGCTATTCCTATCAACGCGTTTGCCTTGGAAGAGGTGAGCGAGCCCGAGCCGGATCTGGAGGAAGAACTTCTGCGCGGACTGCTGCTGGCGCATGCCCGGCCGGGCGACCCGGCGAGCGCCCGCTTCGCCAAGATCATCGCCCGGCGTGCCATGCGCAATGACCATCTCTGGCAGGACCTTGGCCTTTTTAATCGAACCGACCTCGGCCGCCTGCTCGCCTCGCATTTTCCGACGCTGGCGGCCGGCAACACCCAAAATATGAAATGGAAGAAATACTTTTACCGCAAGCTCTGCGAGGCCGAAGGTTTTTCGCTCTGCAGCGCGCCCAGTTGCCTGGAATGCAATGATTTCGAAAGCTGCTTCGGCCCGGAGGAAGGCGAAAGCCGCCTCACACGGATCAAGGACGGCATCGCCTCGGATTGAGAGCCGCTTCGTAGGTTGTACAGCGCCAGCGCTCGCGCCGCGCCATGTTTCTCTTGTCGAATGTCGACGGACACCTTCGAGGATTTGAACGCTGTGCGCTCGCGATGCCGACGACCCCGAAGGTCGAGCCGATCAGCATTGCCGAGTAATCCGGTGACCGGTGGTGGCAAGGGCAACGGCGGCGGCACTAAGGTGAAAGGCCCCGACGATTTCGAACGCGAGATCGCCCAGACGCAGGATTGCTGCTTTGCGGGCAGTGACGGCGGCCCAGTCCGGCGTCAATCCGCTGGTGGATGACTTCGGCCGTGCCGTCGAGACAGCTTGCATCCGGCAAGAGCTTCTGACAGCCGCCCAGAAGGCCGGCGTAGCGACCACGCCCGACGAATCAGCGAAGACCGATGCGCTCGCCCAGAGCTACGCGGACGCCAGTGTCGCCATCCGGCAGCTTGCCGAGCAGCAAGACGTGCCAGAGTGCCGAAGAGTTCGTTGGCCTGGGCAAGGACGTGCTTGGCGGCTTCATTTCTAATTTGCGCTCAGGCAAGTCGGCGGCGGAAGCCTGGCGAACGCCTTGAACAAGGTCGCCGACAAGCTGCTCGACATGGCGCTGAATAGCTTGTTCAGCACAGCCCGTGCCGGTGGCATCTTCGGCGCGATCGGCGCCCTATTCGGGTTCAGCAGCGGCGGGGCCGGCTATCAACGAGGACCGCGGTTTTCGTTTTTCCGGCTATGTCGAGTTCGCCTTCAACGACGCCGACAAGATCGCCGACGCGGCCGACTATTTCCCTGTCTTCTTCCACTTCGATAGGGCCTTGCACGTCGACAAATTCGCCGAGCAGGTGCGGTTCGATTGGGAATTGAAGCCAGCCAATTTTGTTGAGGCGGACACCGGCGGCTACACCATGACCATCATCATCAACACCGCCTTTCACAAGACGGAGGCTACGGCGCGCGTAGCCTGGAACACGGCGTTGGATTGGTTGGCGGACTTTCTGTCGTCAGTACCACCTGAATCGGATGACAGTCGCCGACTATATCCACGCCGCGTGGTCACCGCCGCTTAAAACAGCCTCAGGCTCGTCGCGTCTCGTGCCGCCGCCTAACATTTTGGAAAGCTTTACCGGCGCTCGAACGTCGGCTTCCAGTCGAGATTGCGAGCCCTCTTAACGCCTTCATAGTCAGCTTAAAATGGCCCCCAAGAATCGGAGTTGAAAGTGAACGAAATCAACCCGTCTTTGCGAGTGGTGAGCACGTTGCGTGTCTCGTTCCGGAAGGGTCCGCTTTTGGTGAATCGCCGATAAAACGGGATCGTCTTTTGTGTGTCGTACATGTAGCCCTTGTCGGAAATGACGACATAGTACGGCTTGCAATACTCGAAGATCTCCTCGCAGCAACCGCTTTCGCGCCCGTGGTGCGACGCAACCAACACGTTGGTGTCTCGGAGAGCTTGGCGAAAATCTTCCAGCTCAAGAAGCTTCAACCAGCCGGCACGCTCCAAGTCCCCAGGGAACATGATCCCTTTTCCGTTGCAGGTGAGATGAACGACCATGCTTAGATTGTTTTCGTCGTCGAACGCTGGATAGTCGTTATAAAAAACCTTCTTAGTCATCCCAGCAAACGAAGGCCCAGGTGATGCCACACCGCCCGTGCCGCCGGTAAAGATGTTATCGATAGCGTCGACCAATTTGGCGATTCCGGCTCCCATCCCGTCTTCGCTCTTTAGTGCTTGGATTGTCTTTGACGAAACGGATTTGTTTCTCAGAAGCCAGTTGATGTTGATTTTGCGATCATACATATTTGGCAGGCCGGCAACGTGATCCTCATCGTAGTTGGTGACCGCCAGCATATCGAGGGTCATGATCCCTCGATCGTATAGATAGTTGCCCGGCCGCCAGCCGGTAAGGCCGTTCTGGCCGCAGTCCAGCATCAGCCTGGTCTGATCGTCACAAGTGGCAATCGCGCAAGCGCCGTGTTCAACGTCGAATATTTCTACTAACATTTTGATGAACCGCTATTCTTCCTATTCAGCTGTTGCTGAAACAGCCAGAAAGGCAAGAGGCGTCCCGGCAGCGTCCGAGTTTTCCCACCGAGTTATTTTAGGTCGCGTCCGCCTCGACAGCCGCAAATGCGACGAAGACTTCAATGCTGTATAGCCGGTAGAATTTCAGATACCGCTTGAAGAGTTGAAAAGAGATGAGGGCGAAGCCTGCCGCCACCATGACTTCGTGGGCGGCGCTGCCGAACGTATCCAGCCGCGGCGCGACCAAAGCCTGCACCAGCAGCAGCTCGGCGGTGACGGCCGCGATGAACGACAGGTTGCGGCAAAAGCCATAGACATTCAAAAAATTCTCAAGCCTCGGCTTTGCATGGTCGTCTCGCTTTGCCACGGTGTAGGCTACCCAATAGGCTTCGTCGCCATGGAGGCCGGTTCCGGCTTTCGCCAGCGCGGCCTGGACGCGGGCGCGCGTCGGCCGTGACAGAGGGGTGAAATAGGCCGGCAGCAGAGACCGCAACAACCAAGAGGCCCTCTGCTCGGGCGACAGGAGGTGAACCGATGGCGGCTTCAGCATGTCGTGAACAATGCCGGCCTCGAGGATCCGGGATGCAGGCCCCGCCACCAGATGGCCTGCCGCGTATGAAAGAAACAGGACAAACACGCCGGTGGGCACGTCCCAGCTGGCGTGAATGACGAAGCTGGTCCCGAAAAAAAAGTCGAAAGCCGCCAGCACGAAAAAGCCTTGCGGCAGGTAGGCGAACACGTCGTAATCGCTAAGACGGCCGAAAATATCCATTTGCCGTTCAAACCCCCAAAGCCCCAGGGAAGTGTTTCATGGGAAGAGCATTGAAACAAGGTCGCGCCGGGTGTGCGGGGGCGTCTTGAACCGCGTAGGTTTTTGGCGTCTCATTGCCGGCTTGAAACTGGAGGAGGGACAAGTGTCAGCAATACCAAAAAGCGTTCTGGAGGTGCTCGGACACGAGTGGAAAGTTGACGAAGGTTATTCTGCTTTCGATGCCGTGTTAAATGACCGAGAAGACCAGGGTCGGCGATCCAGTCCGTCTTTTTATCACATTGCGACCGGCAAGGAGGTGGAAACGGATTTCGACATTTTCTCTCACAAGGAAGCCAAGAAATTAGCCGCGGAGCATGTTTTCGGCTCAATGGCCGCTGTGAGAGACAGCGGCGTTACCATTAACGAGCACGCTCAACATGCATTCGAAGACTTCTGCCACGAAGTCTACGGCGCGTGGGCAAAGTATCGGGAGAAACTCGACCAGGTCGAGCGTTTCAGCAAGCGGCCGGCATGATCGTTGGCATCGGCCTCTCGTGCTTCGCAATGGCCTTCGTGCTGTTTGCCGCCGATCCTTTTGACTACCACCCAGATCCTTTCCTACAGGCGCTGGTCTGGGTGGGCTTTGGCGTTTGGTGCCTCGCTACAGCTTGGCAGCAGCGCAACTGGCGCCCGCCGCCTGACGAGAGCTAACACGGGCGGCGTTGATACGCCCTGACGCCGCGTGTGCACGGTGACGCACAGCTTGGCGCTGGTCGATGATCCTGCCCGATTATGTCGTTCGCGCAAGGTTGGGGCGCATTTCGGTCTTACGCCGCCGCGCAGATACAGCTCGGGTGAAATTGATCTGTCGGGGAGGATCAGCAAAATGGGCGATCGCCACATGCTCTACCTGGCTGCTCAGATCACCTTCGACGAGACCGAGGACTTGGTCGTAGATGAAGGCATGGGCAATGAAGATTGCGAAGAGCCGCGGCCTCGCGAAGGCGCGCGTCGCCCTTTCACGCCGCGTTGCAGCCACCCTGCACAAGATGTGGCTGACGGGCGAGCCGTTCCGGTGGCAGAAAACGGCGCTTGCCAACGTCTAGTCGAGGATGTTGAACAACCGTATCCGCTGCGGCGAAAGTCCCGGCAAGGGACGGGTGAGGGTGAGAGCGACTGTCCGTTTGGTGTGCAGTCGGCCGACGAAGGGACGCCGTGAACAAGATGGCGGTTCACGTGTCGGGCGGCGAAGGTCGCCATGGCCCGGAGGTGAAGCCGGCGAGGCGCTTCCGCTGGTCCATGCAAGCGGAGGATCGCGCCGCGCCGTGCATGCGATTGCATCTCTCGTCCCGCTGCGCTGCTGAGACCTCTCTCCTGTCAGGCGGTCTAGGTTTCGCGCTTCGGGCCGAGCAGGAACACTGTCAGGGCGGCGAGGAACGTGGCAACAGCACTGTAGGCAATGGCACTGGTAACCCCGGCATTGTCCACCAATAGTCCGCCGAAAATCGCGCCGGCTGCGATTGCCACTTGGAATGCTACGACCATCAGCACACCGGCGCTTTCGGCCTGCTCGGGAACGGCCCGCCGCACCATCCACGTCTGTAATCCCACCGGCACCGCGCCGAAGGCAAAGCCCCATGCGGCAACCGCAATCGCCGAGGCGAAGGCCGATGCTCCCGCCGTCAGCAGCGAAACAGCGGCTATCGCTATGAGCAGCGGTGCAAGGGCCGCGACTGCCTTGAGACTGTACTCGGCCAGAAGCCCGCCGGCCAAATTGCCGAAGAATCCGCCGATGCCAAAAGCAAGCAACACAAGCGAGATCGTCTCGACGTCCAGCGCGGGAATCTCCTCGAGGAAGGCGCGGATATAAGTGATTCCGGCGAAGTGGCCGGAAGCGACAAGCAGGACGACCACAAGCGCGACCTTGACCATCGGAATCTTAGCCACATCCAGCAGGCTGCGGAAGCTAGCCACTCCAATCGGAGGCAGTCTCGGAATGGTTATGAGTTGCACCAGCAGTGTAGCCGCGCCGCCGACTGCGGCGAGCATGAAGGCGCTTCGCCATCCCCAGATATCGCCGACATAAGCGCCGATTGGAGCTGCGCAAACGGTAGCCACGGAAACGCCGGTGAGGATGATCGCCATAGCGCGCGGCAGGAGGTGGCTTGGAACGAGCCGCATCGCCAGTGCTGCCGACATCGACCAGAAGCCTCCGAGCGCTATGCCGAGCACGACGCGTGCAGTCAGGAGAACCGCCAGCGACCACGCGCCGGCCGCCAGAACGTCCGCCAGGATCAGCAGCAGCGTCATCGCCCACATGACGATCCTGCGGTCCAGGCGCTTTGTGATGATGGCCACCGTCGGCGCCGAGATCGCCCCGACGATAGCGGTCGCCGTCATCGCCTGTCCAGCCGCTCCCTCGGTGATACCGAGATCATGTGCGAGCGGCGTGAGCAGGCTAACAGGCAGAAACTCTGCGGTCACCAGCCCGAAGGTGCCCAAGGAAAGCGAAATGACCGCACCCCATGCGGGACCAGACGGTGGGACGGGCTTTTCTGAGTCGTGCAGAACAGCGTCCACGACGCCTGCCGCGGATTGGGCCATGAACGAAGTCTCCACTTTGATGCAATGCAACGTGATGTTGGCTGCCTTGACCCAAATTTAAAAACACAAGCGCATTTCCCGGCGGCGTTGCACGGAGGAGGGGATGTTCATTGCTTCGCGATATTTTGTGACGGTGCGGCGTGCAACATCGATGCCGGTTTCCTTCAGCCGGGCAGCGATGTCCTCATCCGAAAGCACGTCGCCGGGAGATTCTGCGGCAACCATCGCTTTGATCCGGTGGCGGACAGCTTCGGCGGAGTGCGCATCGCCGCCTTGGCAGGACGCGATCGCGACGGTGAAAAAATACTTCAGTTCAAAGACTCCGCGCGGGGTAAGCATGTACTTGTTCGAGGTCACCCGGCTTACGGTCGACTCGTGCACGCCGATCGCGTCAGCGACGGTCCTGAGATTGAGAGGCCGCAGATGGGCGACGCCATGTTCAAAAAAGGCATCCTGCTGGCGCACGATTTCAGCCGCAACCTTAACAATCGTCTTGGCGCGTTGATCGAGGCTGCGGATCAGCCAGTTTGCGTTTTGCAAGCATTCGTTGAGAAATGCTTGATCTTTCGAATTTTGGACAGTTTGACGCGAGACTTCGGCATAGTAGGTTTGGTTGATCAGCAGCTTGGGCAGTGTGGCCGGATCAAGTTCGATCTGCCACCCGCCTTCCGGCGAGGGCGTGACCCAGACGTCGGGTATGATTGATTCAGACGCACCGGATTGGAATCGATTTCCAGGCTTGGGATCGAGCGCCCGAATCTCATGCATCATGTCGAGAAGGTCGTCTTCATCGACGCCGCAATGCTGCTTCAGTGCCTGAAAATCACGTCGCGCAAGCATTTCAAGATTGGCAACCAAAGCTGCCATTGCCGGGTCGAGCCGGTTTCGCTGGCGCAACTGGATCTCGAGGCATTCTCTGAGATTTCGCGCAAAAACTCCCGGTGGATCAAATTGCTGCAACGTTCCGAGAACCCGTTCCACAACAGCCTCACGGACATTCAGGCTCTCGGCCAGCTCCAAAACGTTTGCCCGAAGATAGCCAGTGTCTTCCAGATCGGCGGCAAGCTGGCCAGCGATCAGCCGCTCCTGTGGTGTGAACGCAGTGAGGGCGATCTGACGAGCAACATGGTCGTGCAATGTTTCGGCGAGGGTGGCAAACTCGTCGAAGGAAGGGCCATTGCCGGGCGGGTTGTTGGTCGTGTTGCGAAGTGATTTCCATTGCCCGAGCCGTTCAGGCGACCCGGCCCCGGTCGGTCCGTCAACGGCGTTTGCGCGTGGGCCGACAGGCTGATCCGCTCCCGAAATCGAAACATCGCCAAAAGGCCCGCCATCGTTTGGCGCAGGTTCCAAGAGCGGGTTCTTTTCGATTTCCCGCTCCACGAACTGATGCAGTTCAGTATGCGCCAGTTGCAGCAAGCGAATCGACTCAATGAGTTGAGGCGATGCGACCATTGATTGCTTCTGGCGCTGAAGCAGGCTTGCTGAGGATTGCATGGTGAGCGCGATAATCCTGTCGAGGAGCCTCTTGGGGCGGGCAATGGCACCGGTGAGACGTTTTCTAGGTCATGCGGCAGCTTTCAGCGTTTCGAGAACGTTTTGCGGGGATGAGACGCCATAGGGGTCGGCCTCGCAGTTGTCGGAGAAACCTTCCTCCTCAAACCACTGCTCCACCACGCCATTGTTGATCAGGGCGGCGTAGCGCCAGGAGCGCATCCCGAAGCCGAGATTGTCCTTGGCGACCAGCATGCCCATCTTGCGTGTGAACTCGCCTGAGCCATCGGGGATGAGCTCAACCTTCTGCAGGCCCAAGGACTTCCCCCACGCATTCATGACGAAGGCATCGTTGACGGAGACGCAGTAAATCGCGTCAATTCCCTCCTTCTCAAACTCATCATAGAGCTCTTCGAAATTAGGCAGTTGGTAGGTCGAGCAGGTCGGAGTGAAGGCGCCAGGCAGCGAGAACAGGATGACGCGCTTGCCGGCAAAGTAGTCGTGAGATGTCTTTTCTTCCCAGCGATATGGATTTGGGCCCTGGACTGACTCATCGCGAACACGCGTGAGAAAGGTGACGAAGGGAACCTTCTTTTGAACGGTCATCAACTTGCTCCTCAGGAAAAAACTGGCGCGCCGGATTCTGGCAGAGGCTGGCGCAATACCGAGCAAAGGCTCGTATGCCGGGCATGAAATGAGGCCCTCGCGGCTCGCACCCTCCTTTTTCCATCCCGATGTAGGGGACCGTCTTGGCTGCTGGTCTTGGTCACTCGAACGCCATCGATCTGAGCGAGCTGGAGGCCGTCGAGCCGTTTGGGCGATCTTTCCACGGCTATGGCGCTGGAAGCGGCATCGATCACTCGCGCTCGTGTCCGGGAAAAAGTGATAGCGGCCGGAAGTAGCCAATGTCGGAACCGTGTGGAGGCCTCAAATGTGACTTCACGCAAGAGACCCGCGTCACTGAACTGGTTCAGCTTATTGTCGATTTTTGCCAGTGGCCCGCTGACCTTGGCTTGGGTGACCCTTTGATGGGGCTCTCGGGCACTCACATGCTGAACAGAACCGGTAAACGGCAATTGCGCGAGCGACACGTGTTGGCGTCCCGGCATCGGACCAGCCATGCGCAAAGCGGCTACCGAGCACGGTCCTCCGGAGGAGACGATGTCCCGATGTTCAGCGGAAACGGGCACCGTCGCCTCGTGCCACCGTGTAGAGCTTCGCGTGTCAGCCATGGTTCGGTAGTCGCTTTCTTCGTGCTTTGATGGGCTCTAACCACGAGTAGCAAGCGGCATGCCATTTCCAATGAAGATGCTTTTGCAGCGACCCTTTGGCTTCGGGAAGTGTGTCTTCGCCAAGACCGGGCGCGCGCTATAACCGCCTGGTCACCACACTCAACAAAGGTCCGTCTCGTGCGGATTCAGCGCTTCCACACCGGCTGGGGACGACGAAGCGACAGACCGAGCCGATGCATATCGCACACCGGCGGGACTGCAGCGATTGTATAGCGTCTGCCGCTCGCACGTTCTTGCGTGCGCAGGCACGGGCTATCGCGAAGCTGTCGCAACGACGTTGAGCGCGCGCTCTTCAGCAAGCCCCCTAGTCCGGATTCGATGAGGATCGAGTTCGGCTCGGGTGCGACGTTTACATGCTTGAAATTCCATTTGTTCTCCCCGGGCGTGTGTAGCGGCAAGACTTCTTGTGTCAGAAACTGGACAAGAATGTCGCAAGCTAGACTGAAAGGTCGCCAAGGCCGGCCCACCGGTTAGTGGGCAAGCGGTGTAACGCAAACGGAGCGCCAATCCGGCACGCAAACTGCTTCGATGATCTTGTCAGTGGGACGACAGCAGTGCGTTGCGGAGAAGCCAGGAAACGACATGGAGCGTGGTCGAGGCTCGCCAACGCGACGGCAGAACAGGACGGTGAACCCAGCCCCACCTCTAGGCCAGACCGCTAGTAGTGAGCCACTGCGCTTCCCCCCTTGCTTTGTTGTTCAGCACGCTGTGATGACCGCGATCGGTGTCGCATTGGTCTCCACTCAATTCTGAACCTCTATCAGGATATATATCATGACTGATATGGTGCGCTTTACGTGGCAGGGCACGACACTGGAGCCGGCGCCGACTGACGTGTAACCCATCTTGCCTTGGTACTTCCATGCGCCGGCGCCCATCCTCCGCGGCAGATTCGGATCCGGGGTGATTGGAATACCCCCTGGCAGACAGATCTGGCCGCCATGCGGCGCGCCTAGCGTGACCGCTTGGGCCGGTCCCTTTTCACAACCGGGCGTGGTTCTTTGAGGGCGAGCCATCGGGGCCAGTACCGACGAACCAGCGGAACAGAAGATGGTATTCCAGCGGTTTCATCAACGGCCGCTCCGAATGGATTGATTAGAACGCCTGCAAACGCTTTGCGGAGCAGCTTTTCCGGCAGGATTGACACCCCATCGGCGTGTACAGCCCTGCCAGGCCCGCTTCAACGCCGCCAGCGCCTCGTTCACATCGCCCGAATGCGGCGCAATGGGTCATCACGCCGCACCCACGCCTCCAGATCAACATAACCGAACAGCTTGCCAGACTGTTCGTCTCCGCCGCGCATGACCAGCCGGTCGAGAATTGGCCGCGGCACTCCGACACCACCTGCACGCGGTGACAGGGCTGGAGACCTGGCTCAAGCTCCTCCGTATCGCGCGTGATCCTTTCTCCCCGCAGGTCAGCGGCCAAGGGCAGGCTCCGAGCGGCTCAACGAGCAGGAGGGTGCGCGCGTCAGCAAGCGCAAGATGGTCGGACGGGCACTCTTGCCGAGTTTCTAATGGGTCGCCTCTACGCGACGCAATATCGAGCGTCAGCGCGACGAGTCTCGCGGTCCGCCGCCGCTGTGAGGCTCCTGCTCGCCACCAACTTCCTGTCCGAGGTGGCGAGGCCATCCCCAATGCGCGCGTCCTTCTTCCACGAAGATCGCTCGATGATGAGCGTGGTATGCGGCGTTGCAACCGTGGAAAAGGCCGTAAATCGAAGCATTGGCCGAGTGGCTGTCGCGGATCGCCGCGTCGTTTCGGCCAGAGGGAGCTTCTCGTGGACGAACGGGTAGCCTTGCCTGAGGTAACCTGGTGGGCTGGCGAAGGGCCGCGGCCGTGGCCCGTCGTCGATTGACGCCTTAATCGCAGCGACGGCAATCGCGGACGATCTCACTCTGGTGACGCGCAATAGCAAAGATTTGAAGGCTTCGGCAGTGCACTCTTCGGTCTGACGCCACCAGCAGATAGGGCGCAGCCGATCCTGGCAGCGCACCCTCGCCCGCCGTCCTGATGTCGATTTTGTTGAGTGCGCGACACAGGGCAGGAGTTCTGTCCCAATTTCATGCAGGCCCTTGAATAGTATAGACAAAAACTCTTCTTGGCCTCTTGCTGCATAGTTGGCACGACTTTTGATGCTTCTTTGTTGCAATGTAGCCGGACCTTTCGAAAACATTAGCTTGGGAGGCGAAGGGAGAAACAACATGTCAGGTTGGCGCGAGTTCACATTTCCGGAACTGGGGCTTATTCGGAGGTTCTTCACTCTCCTAGATGCGTTCCACCGCCGTGTCGACCTGGGGCATAGAAATTGGTGCTGCAGCGACGCCTTAGGCCACATCGCTGCGTGGACGCTCTCAAGGAAGCGACACCCTTGCGGCGAGATTCGGTGGTGCTCACACCAAGCAGAATAGAATTGCGATCTTCCCATGTCGAATTCGGCCCAGGCAGTTCTGTTCGCCTCTTTGATGAAGTCGCAGGGATAACTGCAATTAGCGCTTCGAGGAGTAAGATGATGACATGTAACCTTGGTGGCTTTGACCGTCGGCTACCTTTAGTTTGTGACTTGGATGGCACTCTGATAAGGTCCGACAGTTTTCATGAGAATTTCTTTCAAGCCTTCTTTCATTCGCCGAAGCGCCTGTTTTGCTCCGTTCCACGATGGCTTAACCGCGCGGCCCTGAAACACACGCTGGCAAACATTCGTCCGATTGAAGTGCGAGCCCTTCCATATCGTGAAGAGGTGTTGGATCTAATACGTCATGCGCACACTGACGGACGTGAGATTTATCTCGTCACGGCAGCTGACCAGAGCATAGCTGACAACGTCATTTCTCATCTTGGCGGGTTCGACGGAGCGAAGGGCAGCGATGGCTCCTTGAACCTCAAGAGCCGCAACAAGCTGAAATGGATTCAGGAAAGCTTTCCCAACGGGTTCATCTATGCGGGCGACAGTACTGCGGATCTCCCTATTTGGGAGGCGGCTACCGGAGCCGTTCTTGTTGGCAACGCAGTAAGGTACGCAAGTCAACTCCGCAACGCTGGCGTCGAAGTTATGACAATTATCCCAGAAAAAAACGGGTCGGTGAAGGACTGGCTGTCTGAACTCAGGATACACCAGTGGTCGAAGAACGTACTGATCTTCGTTCCGTTGTTTCTTTCCCAGACAGCGGGCGACTTTCGTGTCGTCTTAAAGACGGCGATCGCCTTCCTTGCTGTCGGTCTCGTTGCTTCTTCAACCTACGTCATCAACGATCTAGCCGATTTGGAGGCGGACCGGGCGCATGCGACCAAGCGCTTCAGGGCGATTGCCGCCGGCAGAATAAGCATCATCAACGGTTTTTTGGCGAGCATATTCCTGCTCGCTACAGGGCTTGGAATGGCCTTGCTTTTGCACGCTCGATTCGCGCTGGCCGTTTCAAGCTATCTGGCACTGACATTAGCATATTCATGCTGCTTCAAGCGTTACGCCCTGCTCGATGTGACGGTGATTGGAGGTCTGTTCACATTGAGGATCGTCATGGGACAGGTGCTGAACGATTTCGAATTCTCGCCGTGGCTTTTTTCTTTTTCATCCCTGCTCTTCTTTTCGCTGTCGCTCGCAAAACGGCATGTGGAGGTTATGCATGCGCACTCCCAAGGGAAAGACGTTATCAAGGGGCGGGGATATTTGCCCGACGATTGGCCGCTTACCCTGGGTTATGGCCTTGCTTCCGCCTCGGCTTCGATCGTCATCATGCTGATTTTCGTTGCGCTCGACCCCAGAGTGACTGAAGCATATCACAATTCCGTATGGCTCTTTCTCGCGCCGGCCGGCATGTTCATATGGCTGCAAAGGATCTGGATCCTCAGTCATCGCATGGACTTGCACGACGATCCGGTAGTTTTTGCGCTCAAGGACAAGACTAGCTATCTAATCGGCGCCTGCATCGCGTTGGCGTTTGCCCTGGCTTTGTAAGACAAAGGCATTGCAAATATGCAATCGACATTCGCAGTGACCTTGATGCGCCCCTGTGCCTCTGACAGGAGCCGCCGAATGTCGCGGGCGCATCGCGACGGCGCTGACGACAGGTTTGCCGGAAGCGCGACTTCTTGCAGCCGGAGGCGGGCACTCGTTCTTGCGGAAGAACACGTGTCGCAGTTGCGTCAGCAAGGTGTGGAAATCGTGACGGGTGGTGTCCGAGAATTGGAAACTGTCCGCGCATTCGTGGCCGGTGCCCAGGGCACCGCATTAATCCACATGGCGGCGGTCATTCACCCCAAAACGGTTGCCCAGTTTGAAGCAATCAACGCAAGGCACTAGTGCTTACAGCAGGGCAAAAAGCAGGTGTGCGGCTGTTGTGCAACTGCCGATCGACAACGCAGCTGTGACAATTATGGACACCATTTTCCTGAAGGTAGAGAAGAAGACCACGGCAAGCTGCGACCGACTCCTCCCGTGCGGAGTCGATTTTGGGCAGTCCATGACGACGCCACCTGAGCGGATCCGTCGCAAATTTGGCTGAACGCATGCGCAGAGCAGCTTGGCCACTGCGGCAGCGCTGTCGGCGTCGATATCGAACGGCAACTAGTTCCACTAGCAGGTCAATCAATCGGCAGCATATCACGTGCAGCGTGAGCTCCATTTCAAACACTGTTTTCCTGGACCCCGGGCTGATCGATCATTTGCCCGTGCGGTTCTTGCCTCGTACATCCCCGACGTACCGCCTTCAGGTACGCTGCTGAATGATCATGCCGGGAATCTTCGTGTTTCGGCAGCACGGCTCAGTTGCCACGCGCCAGCTAGTTCGCTAGAGCAACTGGCCCACCTGCATGCGCGGCTTCTCCGCCGTCACGCGGGCAAGCCAGGAACCCTCGGGCGCATCCGGATGCCCATTGCACCACGGCCAAGGTGCCGACGATGACGCGCTGGCGACGCACGGCGCTGATATCACCGAGGTCGAGAAGCGGCTCTCGCGCTCGCACCAGAGTGCGAGCATGCCGCTAGCTGCCACGAGGCACTGCCACCCTGCGACGCCGCGCCGCGGATGAGCACCTTCGTGGCCTGTGCACTAATGGCGTTGTCAACGAGGTCGCCGCCGCCCCGGTACTTGAAACGTCACTTGGCACCAGCTTGCCGTGGCACGATTTACAAGGACTTCAAATATCCCGTATAGGCCTCAAAAAGGATATCCATATCGCTCCTCGTCGGCGCCCAGCCCAAACCTTTGGTCGTCCCCTCCGTGTCAAGAACATAGTCCATGTTCGCAATAGCGAATTGCTCCGTATGGAGTAGTGTCAAAGCCGCTCTATCAAGCAATGAAAGAATAGTCTTCAGAATGACCGCCGGTACAGGAAGAAGGATCGATCTTGAACCGGCTCGCCGGGCTAATTCTCGGAGAAGCTCTTTGACAGTAGGCGGTTCACGAGAGCCGAGATGAAATGGACCAGACGGGCAATTTCTTTCTACGGCCGCCAGCGCGGCAGTGACGCAATCCTCAACGGCAATCATTTGATAGCGGTTTTCGCCGGTGCCTACTAACGGGATAGGTAACCCAGCTCTAATTAGTCGAAAGAGCTTCGTCAATATTCCAAGGCGCCCGGCGCCGGCGATCAGTCTTGGCCGAAATACGGTCGCATGGAGGCCAAACTCCCGACAGGCTTGCATCATAAGCCGCTCCGCTCCGACCTTGCTCCTACCGTACGGTCCGATCGGACGTTGCATATCGTTCGGATTGACCGGTGTATGATCGGGTTTTCCGTAGGTCATGTCCGTGGAAAAGAAAACAAGTCGCTGCGTGCAACCCGCCGAGATTGCTTCCAGCAGACAACGGGTGCCATTGACGTTCACGTCAGCAAACCATCCGTCTCGATTTCTATAAGGTACACCACCGTGAAATTGACGCGCCGCAAGGTGATAGACCACATCATCGCGTTGGAGCTGAAGCTTCCTCAGGTCTCGATGCTGCCGTACGTCACCCATTACGAAATCTATCGACTTGTTAGTTGCGAATGGCTCATCGAGATCAAAAACGACAACGTTCTCTCCCCGCCGGGCGAGATTGGATGCCATGTACGTTCCGACGAAACCGGATCCTCCGGTGATGACATGTCGCATCGGGCTACGCCGTCCTAGCAATTAGGACTACGCCCGCGCAAATCAACGCGATGCCAGCCAGTCTTGAGAGTGGTATTGCCTCGCCAAGCAGAAAGAAGCTGAGTACGACCGCAATTATGTATCCAATCGATAGCATCGGATAAGCGACACTAACGTCATAAATCGACAGCACCACCAGCCACAATAAGACACTTACTGCATAACAGGACAAACCACCCCAAAAATAGAAATTGCTAGCGAGTGTCAAAGCCATTTGTATTGGAGAGCCTCCGGACCGTAAGGTACCAAACGTCAGCATGGCGGAACGCAAAGCGATTTGGGCTAGTGCATTCATGCTTACGCTAAAGACGATCAGTACAAATGATGAAGCGGTCACGATGTGCTCTTGGTCAGGCTGTACAGATAGAGTTGCAGCTGAATGTTGTGGAAACACCGGTGAAGCCATTCCGGAACGAAGCAATAAAGTGTTTTCTAGCGCGTGTGACAGACGGAGAAAATTCTAGATCATACCCGTCATCTTACTGAGTATACGGTGACTTTACAAGGTGCAAGTAGGCTAGTTTGCAATCAACATATGTAAGATTAACTTGTACCTCAATTTAGCGTGGATCGATGGCGTCGACAAGGAATTATATATAAAAAAGCGTTAAATCATTATTGCGCTTGTTGGGTGTACCTTAACATTTTTCTATATGGAAATACTCCAACTGTCGACGTAGGAGGAACCGATCGAATGAAATTCTTGCGGAAAAATTGAACGAGCACGGCCACACCAGCGTACGGATTTGGTTCAATGTTGCATTGTGGAGTTGGTTGGCATCAACAGTTCGTTTTGTAAGAGAAAGGCCCAATCCTCCGCTCCCGGTAGTTTTGCCAATTATTAACCCTATCGCAATGCCGGTTCCGAGTTCGAGCGCAACCGTTCCGCAGTCAGGCGCACGAGCACAGGCCGCGCCAGCAGTCACCTCAAAAAGCCACTCCGTCCGCTCCATCGCGGCCCAAGGGGTGTCGTGCCTCAGGCGCAGCAGAGGATCAGATCCGCTACGATCGGATTATAGGCCGCCCTCGATGAGGCGGCGCATTCGCTGCTTGTGCTCAGCAAGGAATGGTCGAGCCTCATGGGGCATAAATGTCGCCAACGGCGCGGTATGGCGATAGCCCGGGTCGCGGTTGCCCGCAAGCTCGCCGTCATCCTACATCGCATGTGGAGCGATGCGACCGCGTTCCGCTTTGGCAAGGAAGCCGGCGGCCCCGAGTCGGCATGAAATAGGACAACACATAAACGAAGAGGAACATACAGACAGTGATTTACCCGAGAGGGTGATCCGGATCGTTCCCGTGGGACGATGGGCAAGGCGATCTCGTTGGCAGGCTAGATCCTGGATATATTCTCCCATGGTCGCCCAACAGATTGAGACGCCTCGCCCTCTTGACCCCATCATGCGGCGGCCCAGCGCCGACCGCGAAGAGAAGCGAGTGACCCACGGGGCGACATCGTCCGGAAAGACAGGAAGCTTGACCTCATCGACCCCAAATCAGAGAAGCCTGCTAGGCCAATGACTGGTCTCCCGCGACCCACTTGCACCCATGGCCGCACGGCCGTTTCGCCGTCAATAACTCGAGGTAGGCCGGCTCCGGGAATTCCGCGCGTACGGATCTGTGCGGGGGCCCAGCAAATCGGCGTTCCTTCCGCGATTTTGTGCCCAAAGATCCGATAACGAGGCACGTAGCAAGGACGTGAACCCCTGAGCCAACCAGGAGGCCTCCCCATGGGTCAACACGGTCAAGTGGCCTGCCATCATTCCAGGACAGGACAACTGATAAAGAACGTGTCGCCAGTCTGTCTCACGACTATCCGACACTGTTCTGTCGCCTTTGTTGTCCGCGACACCGGCCTATTTCGCCGAGCTCTTGTCTGGCCTCAGGCTAATCCCCTGAAAAGCAATCACAATTTTTTCTTCTGCTGGTCGGCCAAATTGGCACGAGTTTTGATGCTGCTTCGTTGCGGGCCGGGAGCCGCCGACCGACCTTCATTTCGTGGATGGCACCGCGATCGATGGAACGAAGAAAGAAAAGCAAAATGTCAAATCCGCATCAGATAGCATTCTATGGGAAGGGGGCCTCGGCGAAACCGCCCCCTACCAAACAGGCTCGCCGCCCTTGTCGACCCTTGCGCAGGAAATCTTGATGGCCGGCTGCGACTCAAAGGCCCGCCACACTCGCCTTATCCTGAACTCGAAGGCGCAGGATAACGTTCTGCATCTCGCCGCGTGGTATGCCTTAGGCAGTTACACGTTGGCCGATCTTGAAAATCGAGTCGGGCTACGCCGCGGAGGACGTCCTCTACATGCCGTCTTACGTCATTCGATTCCCGCAGCGCCTGCCGGTCACCTTCCCCCCTTCCATCGCTTAGAGATCAAGTGCCACCATGTCCGAACAACCCTTGCCGACGCTGCCGATGTGGCGCGTCGATCACATCGAGCCCTCGCCCGAGATGTTGGCGCAACGCGCCAACGGTCCGATCCACCGCGTGCGCTTCCCGTCCGGGCACGAAGGCTGGTGGGTGACAGGCTACGATGAAGCCAAGGCGGTGCTGTCCGACGCGGCGTTCCGGCCCTCGGGAATGCCGCCGGCGGAATTCACCCCGGATTCGGTGATTCTCGGATCGCCTGGGTGGTTGGTCTCGCACGAGGGGGGCGAGCATGCCCGGTTACGCACGATCGTGGCGCCGGCCTTCAGCAACCGCAGGGTGAAGCTGCTCGCGCAGCAGGTCGAGGTGATCGCCGCGCAGTTGTTCGAGACACTGGCGGCCCAGCCCCAGCCCGCCGACCTGCGGCGCCACCTCTCCTTTCCACTTCCGGCCATGGTCATCAGCGCGCTGATGGGCGTGCTCTACGAGGATCACGCCTTTTTCGCCGCGCTGTCGGACGAGGTGATGACGCACCAGCATGAAAGCGGCCCGCGCAGCGCGTCGCGCTTGGCCTGGGAAGAACTGCGCGCCTACATTCGCGGCAAGATGCGGGACAAGCGCCAGGATCCTGGCGACAACCTGCTGACGGATCTGCTCGCGGCGGTCGACCAGGGCAAGGCAACCGAGGAAGAGGCGATCGGCCTGGCGACGGGCATGCTGGTGGCGGGGCACGAGAGCACCGTCGCGCAGATCGAATTCGGCCTGCTGGCCATGTTCCGCCATCCGCAACAGCGCGAACGCCTGGTCGGCGATCCATCCCTGGTGGACAAGGCGGTGGAGGAAATCCTGCGCATGTACCCGCCGGGCGCGGGCTGGGACGGCATCATGCGCTATCCGAGGACCGACGTGACCATCGCGGGCGTGGATATTCCTGCGGAGAGCAAGGTGCTTGTCGGCCTGGCGGCAACGTCGTTCGATGCGCGCCATTTCGACGACCCGGAAATCTTCGACATCGGACGCGACGAAAACCCGCACCTGGCGTTCTCCCATGGGCCGCACTACTGCATCGGCGCGGCGCTGGCCAGGCTGGAACTCAAAGTGGTGTTCGGTTCGATCTTCCAGCGCTTTCCCGCGCTGCGCCTGGCCGTGGCGCCCGAAGAACTGAAGTTGCGCAAGGAGATCATCACTGGCGGGTTCGAGGAGTTCCCGGTGCTCTGGTGATGCGCGGACGCCGCCGGGAATCGCGATCTTCTCCGCAATTGCCGGCGCGCCTGGCGCGCGCCGGTCAGATCACCCAGCCAACAGGTAACCAAGATGGACGTGCAAGAAACCACGGCAGCATGCCGGGACGCCTTCGCCGAACTGGCGTCGCCAGCGTGCATCCACGACCCGTATCCGTTCATGCGGTGGTTGCGCGAGCACGATCCGGTGCATCGCGCGGCGTCGGGCCTCTTTCTGTTGAGCCGCCACGCCGACATCTACTGGGCGCTCAAGGCCACGGGCGATGCTTTTCGGGGACCGGCGCCGGGCGAACTGGCGCGCTATTTCCCGCGTGCGGCGACCAGCCTATCACTCAATCTGCTGGCGTCCACGCTAGCGATGAAGGAGCCACCGACGCATACGCGTCTGCGCCGGCTGATCTCGCGCGATTTCACCATGGGCCAGATCGACAACCTGAGGCCGACCATCGCTCGCATCGTCGCAGCGCGCCTGGACGGCATGGCGCCCGCGCTGGAGCGCGGGGAGGCGGTGGACCTGCATCGGGAATTCGCGCTGGCCTTGCCCATGCTGGTTTTCGGCGAACTGTTCGGCATGCCCCAGGACGACATGTTCGGGCTCGTCGCCGGCATCAGCGCCATTCTGGAAGGCCTGAGCCCGCACGCCAGCGATCCCCAGCTCGCCGCGGCGGACGCGGCCAGCTTCAGGGTGCAGGCCTACTTCGGCGACCTCATACAGCGCAAGCGCACCGATTCCCGCCTCGACATCGTGTCAATGCTGGTCGGCGCACACGACAACGATGCCGACATGCTGTCGGATGCGGAGTTGATCAGCATGCTGTGGGGCATGCTGCTGGGCGGCTTCGCCACCACTGCTGCGGCCATCGACCATGCGGTCCTGGCGATGCTGGCGTATCCCGAACAGCGGCACTGGCTGCAAGGAGATGCCGTGGGGGTGAAGGCATTCGTCGAAGAAGTCCTGCGCTGCGACGCGCCCGCCACGTTCAGCTCCATTCCGCGTATCGCCCAGCGCGACATCGAACTGGGCGGCGTGGTGATCCCGAAGAACGCGGACGTGCGCGTGCTGATCGCGGCCGGCAATCGAGACCCGGACGCCTTCGCCGATCCCGACCGCTTCGATCCCGCGCGGTTCTACGGCACCAGTCCTGGCATGTCGATCGACGGGAAGATCATGCTGAGCTTCGGCCACGGCATCCACTTCTGCCTCGGTGCGCAACTGGCCCGGGTGCAGTTGGCCGAGAGCCTGCCGCGGATCCAGGCGCGCTTCCCCACGCTGGCATTGGCCGAGCAGCCGACCCGGGAGCCCTCCGCGTTCCTTAGGACGTTCCGCGCGTTGCCGGTGCGGCTGCATGGGCAGGGGGGCTGAGATGCGCGTCCTGGTCGATCAAGATCTGTGCGGAACTACCGGGCAGTGCGTGCTGACGCTGCCGGGCATCTTTCGCCAGCGCGAACCGGACGGCGTGGCAGAAGTGTGCCTGGCGACGGTCCCGCAGGCGCTGCACGCCGCCGTGCGGCTTGCGGCCAGCCAGTGCCCGGTCGCCGCCATTCGGATCATCGAAAGCGACGCTGGCGATGACGAGCGCGCCAGCGCCGACCCTGCGCCTTCTTCGGCGGAGGCCGAGCGGCATGCCGCGAAAGACCAATGCAATCCAGGAGACACGATGGGACGGTTCGAAGGCAAGGTGGCCGTGGTGACCGGCGCCGGCGCCGGCATCGGCAAGGCATGCGCTCTCGCCATCGCGCGCGGGGGCGGCAGAGTGGTGGTGGCCGACATTGATGGCTCGGCGGCCATCGCCTGCACCGCGCAGATCGCGGCCGAAGCAGGCCACGCGCTGCCCCTAGCCATGGATATCGCCGATGCGCAGGCGGTGGCAGCGCTGTTCGAAACGGCGGAGCGGCACTTCGGTGGGGTCGACCTCCTAGTGAACAATGCGAGCGCCATGCATCTGACCTCACGCGACCGCGCGATCCTCGACTTGGACCTGGCGGTCTGGGATCAGACCATGGCGACCAATCTGCGCGGCACGCTGCTCTGCTGCCGGCAGGCCATCCCACGGATGATCGCCCGCGGCGGTGGCGCGATCGTCAACATGTCGTCGTGCCAGGGACTCAGCGGTGACACGGCGCAGACGTCCTACGCCGCGTCGAAGGCGGCGATGAACATGCTGTCGGCCTCGCTCGCCACCCAGTACGGTCATGCGCAGATCCGCTGCAACGCCGTTGCGCCGGGTCTCGTCATGACCGAGCGTCTCCTCGCTAAGCTGGACGAGTGCATGCAACGGCATCTGCGCCGGCACCAGCTCCTGCAGCGCGTCGGCCGCCCCGAGGACGTGGCCGCCCTCGTGGCGTTCCTGCTCTCCGACGATGCTGCGTTCATCACTGGCCAGGTCGTGTGCATCGACGGCGGCATGCTGGCGCATGTGCCGACGTACGCCGACGGTGGCAACAGCTGCGCCGCGTGGCCTGCCGGCGACACCGCCGAATCGGCCGCGGCGGCGCGCTGCTGATGGACATGCTGCTCAACCCGCTCAACCGTCGGCACCGGCTGCGATACGACATCCCAGTCATGCCCGGCGCTTTCCCCCTGGTCGGGCATCTTCCCGCCATCGTCTGCGACCTGCCGCGCCTGCTGTGGCGCGCGGAACGGACGCTGGGCAGCCACTTCTGGCTGGATTTCGGCCCTGCCGGACACCTGATGACCTGCGTGCATCCGGATGCGTTCGCACTGCTCCGGCACAAGGACGTGTCCTCGGCGCTGATCGAAGAGATCGCGCCCGAATTGCTTGGCGGAACGTTGGTTGCCCAGGACGGCGGCGCGCACCGGCAAGCGCGCGATGCGATCAAGGCGGCGTTCCTGCCCAAGGGGCTGACCCAGGCCGGCATCGGCGACCTGTTCGCGCCCGTCATCTGGGCGCGGGTGCAGGCGTGGCGCGAGCGCGGCGACGTAACCATCCTGCGCGAAACCGGCGACCTGATGCTCAAGCTCATCTTCAGCCTCATGGGAATCCCCGCGCAGGACCTGCCGGGATGGCATCGCAAATACCGGCAACTGCTGCAGTTGATCGTCGCGCCCCCGGTCGACCTGCCCGGACTGCCCTTGCGGCGCGGCCGCGCCGCCCGCGACTGGATCGACGCGCAGTTGCGCCAGTTCGTCCGCGACGCGCGCGCGCATGCCGCGCGCACTGGGTTGATCAACGACATGGTGAGCGCCTTCGATCGCAGCGACAATGCGCTCTCCGATGACGTCCTGGTCGCCAATATCCGCTTGCTGCTGCTTGCCGGTCACGACACCACTGCCTCGACGATGGCCTGGATGGTGATCGAGCTGGCGCGGCAGCCTGTGCTGTGGGACGCCCTGGTCGAGGAGGCGCAACGCGTGGGCGCGGTGCCGACCCGGCACGCGGACCTGGCGGAGTGTCCGGTCGCCGAGGCGCTGTTCCGCGAGACGCTGCGCCTGCATCCGGCGACCACGCTCCTGCCGCGTCGCGCCCTGCAGGAATTGCAACTCGGCCAACGGCGCATTCCCGCGGGCACCCATCTGTGCATCCCGCTGCTGCATTTCTCGACCTCGGCGCTGCTGCACGAGGCGCCTGATCAGTTCCGCCTGGCGCGGTGGCTGCAACGCACGGAGCCGATCCGGCCGGTGGACATGCTGCAGTTCGGTACCGGCCCACACGTCTGCATCGGCTACCACCTGGTATGGCTGGAAATGGTGCAGTTCTGCATCGCCTTGGCGCTGATCATGCACAAGGCCGGGGTGCGGCCGCGGTTGCTGAGCGGTGTCGAAAAAGGCCGGCGCTATTACCCGACTGCACATCCGTCCATGGCAATCCGCATAGGCTTCTCATGAGCTGGCATCGCATGCCCCGTGTGGCGAGGCAGCGGCGCCGGCGAGGCGCGGCATTGCTGCACTCAGCGCACCCGCTCGGTGCGACGCCGGCAACACCGCGGCGGCTTGGCGCTCGCCGTGGCCATCTCGTGTCAGGTACAAGGACATGAAAAACATGCAGACCGGTTCCACGCTACACGACGACCGAACTAGCGTTTCCGCCCTCGGCGGATTGGGTGCGCAGGCGCGCGGCGCATCCGGCGGGCTGCTGCCGGAGATCTGGATGCAGGACGGCGCAAAGCGGGTCGAACAGGCGCTGGCGCGTCTTCTCTGCGCCGAAGACGACGGTGAGACAGAGCTGATGGCGGCGATGCGCTACGCCACCTTGCATGGCGGGAAGCGCACCCGCGCCTTGCTCTGTCTGGCTGCCGGCGCACTGGCCGACACGCCGGCGCACATGCTCGACGACGTTGGCGCCGCCATCGAGATGATGCACGCCTGTACCCTGGTCCACGACGACCTGCCCGCGATGGACGACGACGTGCTTCGCCGCGGCCTTCCGACCGTGCACGTCAAGTTCGGCGAAGCCACGGCGATCCTGGTCGGCGATGCGCTGCAGGCGCACGCCTTCCTGACCCTGGCGAGCCTGGATGCGCCGGGCGACAACCGTATCGCGCTCGTGCGCGAACTGGCGCAGGCGGTGTCCGCCGAGGGTGCCGCAGGCGGGCAGGCCATGGATCTGTCGCTGGTCGGAAAGCACGCCGAGCTGGACAGGATCGTGGCGATGCACCGGATGAAGAGCGGAGCGCTAGTGCGCGCGTCCGTTCGCATGGGCGCGCTATACTCCATCGCGGAGGATGCCGCGCATGCTGCGGTGTACTGTGCGCTCGATCGCTACACCGCCTGCTTCGGCCTGGCGTTGCAGGTGATCGACGACATTCTCGACGCGACAGCGGATACCGCGACGCTGGGCAAGACCCCCGGTAAGGACGCGGCGGCGCAGAAGCCGACCTGCGCGTCGATCATGGGGCTGCAGGCAGCGCGCCAGTTCGCGCTGGATTTGTTGCGCGACGCCGGGGAGGCCATCGTCCCGCTGGGGCCGCGTGCGGAACGCCTGGCGCAGATGCTCCAGCGGGCCAACGCGTATCTGTCCAAGCACGCGCCATACGCATGAGCGCGCCCGTCCGCATGGAGTCGCCCCTGTGCCGCTGCGATCGGCCGGCGGCAGCGGTGCATGCTGCACTGTGTTCCGAGTCCGCGGCGATGTGCGCGCCGTCTGCCGATCCTGGTTCTCGTCAACCGTCTGCAGAAGGAACATCCCGCGTGAACGCGCTGTCCGAACAGATCCTTTCCGAATTGCGCCACCTGCTGAGCGAGATGAGCGACGGCGGCAGCGTCGGTCCGTCCGTCTACGACACGGCGCGAGCTCTGCAGTTCCACGGCAACGTCACCGGTCGGCAGGACGCATACGCGTGGCTCATCGCGCAGCAACAGGCCGATGGCGGATGGGGAAGTGCGGACTTCCCGCTGTTCCGCCATGCGCCCACGTGGGCGGCGTTGCTGGCATTGCAGCGTGCCGATCCTCTTCCCGGCGCTGCCGACGCAGTCCAGGCTGCAACCCGGTTCCTCGAGCGCCAGCCCGATCCCTACGCGCATGCGGTGCCGGAAGACGCGCCGATCGGCGCGGAGCTGATCCTGCCGCAGTTGTGCGGCGAGGCCGCATCCTTGCTGGGCGGCAGGGCGTTTCCGCGCCACCCGGCGCTGTTGCCGTTGCGGCAAGCGTGCCTGGTCAAGCTGGGGGCGGTGGCGACGTTGCCGAGCGGCCATCCGTTGTTGCACTCCTGGGAAGCCTGGGGGACGTCGCCGACCACCGCATGCCCGGATGACGACGGCAGCATCGGGATCAGTCCGGCGGCCACCGCCGCGTGGCGTGCGCACGCCGTGACAAAGGGGAGCACGCCGCAGGTCGGGCGCGCCGACGCGTATCTGCAGGCGGCATCGCGGGCGACGCGCAGCGGCATCGAAGGTGTCTTTCCCAACGTCTGGCCGATCAATGTATTCGAGCCATGCTGGTCGCTGTACACCCTGCATCTGGCCGGTCTGTTCGCGCATCCCGCGCTCGCCGAGGCGGTGCAAGTGATCGTCGCGCAGCTCGACGCCTGCCTGGGCGTGCGCGGTCTGGGCCCGGCCTTGCACTTCGCGGCCGATGCGGACGATACCGCCGTTGCGATTTGCGTCCTGCGCCTTGCAGGCCGCGACCCGGCGGTCGATGCGTTGCGCCATTTCGAAATCGGCGAGCTGTTCGTCACCTTCCCCGGCGAGCGCAATGCCTCGGTGTCGACCAACATCCATGCCCTGCATGCGTTGCGAATGTTGGGAAAGCCCGCGGCCGGCACCAGCGCCTACGTCGAGGCCAATCGCAATCCGCACGGTGTATGGGACAACGAAAAATGGCACGTTTCGTGGCTGTATCCCACCGCGCATGCGGTCGCTGCGCTGGCGCAAGGCAAGCCCCAGTGGCGCGACGAGCGCGCGCTGGCGGCGCTGCTGCAGGCCCAGCGCGGCGACGGCGGCTGGGGCGCCGGTCGCGCGTCCACATTCGAGGAAACCGCCTATGCGCTGTTCGCGTTGCACGTGATGGACGCGAGCGAAGAGCCGACAGGGCGCCGGCGCATCGCGCAGGCGGTGGCGCGTGCGCTGGAGTGGATGCTCGCCCGCCATGCGGCGCATGCATTGCCGCAGACGCCGCTGTGGATCGGCAAGGAACTGTATTGCCCCACCCGGGTGGTGCGCGTGGCCGAACTCGCCGGGTTGTGGCTGGCGCTTCGTTGGGGGCGGCGCGTCCTGGCCGAGAGAGCAGGAGCGGCGCCATGATCCAGACCGAACGCGCGCTGCAGCAGGTGCTGGAGTGGGGGCGTTCCCTGACCGGGTTCGCCGACGAGCATGCCGTGGAAGCCGTCAGGGGCGGCCAGTACATCCTGCAGCGCATCCACCCGGGCCTGCGCGACACCAGCGCCCGCACCGGCCGCGATCCGCAGGACGAAACGCTGATCGTGGCGTTCTATCGCGAACTGTCGCTGCTGTTCTGGCTCGACGATTGCAACGACCTTGGCCTGATCGCGCCGGAGCAGCTCGCCGCGGTGGAGCAGGCGCTGGGGCAGGGCGGGCCGTGCGCGCTCCCCGGATTCGAAGGCTGCGCTGTGCTGCGCGCTTCGCTGGCCGCGCTCGCCTACGATCGTCGCGACTATGCTCAGCTTCTCGACGATACCCGGTGCTACTGCGCGGCGCTGCGCGCGGGACACGCGCAGGCGGCAGGGGCGGAACGCTGGTCCTACGCCGAGTACCTGCACAACGGCATCGATTCGATCGCCTACACGAACGTGTTCTGTTGCCTGTCGTTGCTGTGGGGGCTGGACATGGCGACCTTGCGCGCGCGTCCGGCGTTTCGCCAGGTCCTGCGGCTCATCTCCGCGATAGGGCGCCTGCAGAACGATCTGCATGGACGCGACAAGGACAGGTCGGCCGGCGAGGCCGGCAACGCGGCGACCGTGCTGCTGCAGCGCTATCCGGCTATGCCTGTGGTGGAGTTCCTCAACGACGAGCTGGCCGGCCATACGCGCATGCTGCACCGGGTGATGGCCGAACAACGCTTTCCCGCGCCGTGGGGACCGTTGATCGAGGCCATGGCGGCCATCCGCGCGCAGTACTACCAGACCTCGACCAGCCGCTACCGCAGCGACGCTGCGGGGGAAGGCCAGCGTGCGCCGGCCTGAACGCACGGGAGGCGACGGCGTGCGCGCGCTGCCGTCGGTCCGATCCGACGCAACGCCGTCGCCCGATGCGACCGATGGAGCGAGCATGATCGACACCGCCCTGAGCCGGCGCAAGGACGACCATCTGGACATCGTGCTGGATCGGCGAACGGCGTCGGCCACGGTCGCCGCCGGCTGGGAGTACATCCGTTTCGAACACTGCGCATTGCCCGAGTTGGACCTGACGCAGATCGACCTGCGCGCCTCGCTGCTGGGCAAGACCATGCGCGCGCCGCTGCTGATCAGCTCGATGACCGGCGGCATGCCACGCGCCGAGGCCATCAACCAGCATCTGAGCGAGGCAGCGCAAGCCTTGGGGATCGCCATGTGCGTCGGTTCGCAGCGCGTGAGCCTGCAATCCCGCAACTCCCAGGGGCTGACGCGCGCGCTGCGCCGCCTGGCCCCAGACATTCCCTTGCTGGCCAATATCGGCGCCGCGCAACTGCGCGAGGCCCACGGCCTGGACCTGGCGCGCCGGGCGGTGGAAGCGCTGGAGGCCGATGGACTCATCCTCCATCTCAATCCGCTGCAGGAAGCGGTACAGCCGGAGGGCGACCGCGACTGGCGCGGCGTCCTGGCGCAGATCGCTCGCGCCGCGCGCAGCGTGGGCGTGCCGATCGTGGCCAAGGAAGTGGGGTCGGGCCTGTCCGCCTCGGTGGCCTGTGCGCTCGTCGAGGCGGGCGTGGCGGTGATCGATGTCGCCGGCGCCGGCGGCACCAGTTGGGCCGCGGTGGAGGGCGAGCGCGCCCGCGATGCCGCCGACAGTGCAGTGGCGATGGCGTTCGCCGATTGGGGGATTCCGACCCCGGCCAGCGTGCAGGCGGTACGTCGGGCGCTGCCAACGGTGAAGCTGATCGCGTCGGGCGGGATCCGCGACGGCGTCGACGTGGCCAAGGCCATCCGCCTGGGCGCGGACATCGCCGGGCAGGCGGCCGGCGTGCTGCGCGCGGCTACGGTATCCACCGAGGCGGTTGTCGCGCATTTCGAGATCGTCATCCGCCAGTTGGCCGTCGCCTGCTTCTGCACCGGCTCGGCTGATCTGGCGGCGTTGCGTCACGCGCGCTTGTTGCCCTCGGCGCATCTGCCCGCTGGTTGACGCCGGCGGCGCCCGCACGTGGCGGCGGGCGCCTAGTCTTACTGAGTGAGAAGATCGCGGACGCCTGGCCATTCGCGCTGGTCGCGGGGTTGTTCGGGTGCTGCTTCGTGATCAAGGAGGCGTTCCGCCATATGGACAGCCGCGAGTAAAGCGTATTCGACGGCTATCTCGATGCTTGATCAGGGTGACCGGTCACGCGGCGAGATGAGCCCCTAAAAGCGTCGGAACACCAGCTGCGGCGGGAGACCGGCAGGAGCAGATGGTGCAAATCCATTGCAATGAAGGAGTAGCGATCCACATTGACCTCGACTCATGCGCGGTCGGTCGTATGAAGGCGAAGAGACGAGCGCCTTCATCTGCCGGACTGCCTTGATTTAACATGCCGATGAGTTCGGAGAGCTGATCGGGGGTAGTTTCGGACGGCGTCCACCGTTGGGCGACGCTAAAAGGCAGGGATACTGAGCTCTTTGCGTATCATTGTACTTGTTGGTGATACGCTAACAGATCATAATGTCTTGACTCGATAACCGGATAAGATACTCTGCCATATCATCGTGCATTGGCATGGAACGTGTATGTATCAAATGGACTCTCAATCGGAAATTCTGCGCGAAATCGGTGGGCTGTTCAGGCAGGCCAGGCTGGCCGCTGCCCTGACGCAGGAGCAGGTCGCTGACTTGGCGGGTATATCCCGTCCCCGATATCGCGACATCGAAAAGGGAGCCGCAGCCGCGCGTGCAACGACGCTCATGAATATCGCTCGCGCGCTCGGTCTGGAAATGATGCTGGTTCCGCAAATCATGGTGCCGGCTGTCCAGGCTCTATTGCGTCCGCATGATGATGACGATCGACCCGCCTTTGTTTCCCAACCTGACGATGACGATCATGGCTCCAGTCTTTCGCGCACCTAAGACGATCCCGTCCCTGGACGTGCTCTTGAACGCAGTGAAGATCGGCACAATCGTCAGGACGCCGGGCGATTTCAATGCATTCAACTTCGATGAAGCCTACCGCGCGACGGGCGGCTTTCCGGTTTTCAGCCTGTCGTTCCGGGCAGCGACGGGAGGATTGCGGAAAGATCCGAAGCCTCTGGCGGGCGCCATGCCCGCTTTCTTCGCGAACCTCCTGCCGGAGGAGAAATTGCGCGAGGCGATGGAAAAGCACCACGAAGGCGATGTGCGGCCAGGCAATGATTTCGACCTTTTAGCGGCGCTGGGCGCCGATCTGCCGGGAGCCGTACGGGCGTTGCCCAGTGACGGCGCGATAGCGGTGTCACAGGATGCTTCAAAGGATCAGCCCAAGGCACGGTTCTCGCTTGCCGGCGTGCAGATGAAACTGTCGGTCATGAAGAACACTGGAAAAGGTGGCGGCCTGACCTTGCCGATGGACGACGAGCAGGGCCGGTATATTGCCAAGTTCCCTTCGACGGCCTTTCCGGGCGTTTCCGAGAACGAATTCGCCAACCTGGCGCTGGCAGCAGCAATCGGCATGGAGGTTCCTGAATGCGAACTGGTCGAGAAGTCCGATTTTGAGGGCGTTCCCGAAGAATTCAATACGCTGTCGGAAGGCAAGGTCCTTCTCGTCAAACGCTTCGATCGCGGCGCCGGTGGCGAGAGGATACACATCGAGGATTTCGCTCAGGTCTTCGGTGTCTACCCCTCGCGCAAATATGAGGGGGCCGCTTATCACGACATAGCCTTGGCTCTTGGTGTGGCCGTCTCGCCTACGGCGGCTCTCGAGTTCGTCCGCCGCCTGGCACTGACCGTCATCACCGGCAATGGCGACATGCACCTGAAGAATTGGTCTTTGATCTATCCGGGTAACGGCGACAAGCCGGCGCTTGCACCAATCTACGACGTCCTGTCCACCGTGCCATATATTCCCGCCGACGCCATGGCGCTGTCGCTTGGAGGAGAGCGCTCGTTTAAGGCGCTAGCAGCACCGCGATGGAAAGCATTTGCGAACCGTGCGCGGCTTCCGGAGCCAGCAGTCCTGAAGGCAGTGGTCGAGACGGTCAAACTCGTCAACGAACACTGGTGGCATCTGCCTGAGCGTGATGTCGTCGCAGCGAAAGTGCTCGAGCGGATCGACGAACATGTGAAGGCGATGACGCCGATACTGAACTCCTGTGCCGACAAGTGAGCCGAGTCCCCTCGGGTTGCTGATATAGGGGAACCATCCGCCTGTGGCACCGAATGAGTGGCCGCGGACCGATGGTATGCCAGCGTCGCGCGCAAGATTTTGCGCAGTCTCGACGAGGACACGCGAGACGAAGCACGTCGGCTCGCAGGCACAGAAGAGTTCGCAGCATCCCGCAACTAACGTTGATAGGGTCGAGATGCTGTTCGTCCACCTCAACACAACGATGCGGTTCAAACGAATGCGGTGACTGAGGATCGCGATCCGACGCTTTGTGTCGCCATTGTCGCGTCCGCTACACGGTCTGTTCCGACGATCCTTTCTTTAGCCCTCAAGCTAAATCCCTGAAAAGCAACCATGAAATTATTCTTAGGCTCGATCAGCCAAATTGGCACGAGTCTTGAGATCCTTGGGTGCGAGGCGGCGACAGCTGCCCGACCGGCATTCATGTCGCGGCAGCCGCGATGAATGGAACGAAGGAAGGAAAGCTACATGTCAGGTTTGCGTCAGATCGCCTTTTACGGCAAGGGCGGCATCGGCAAGTCCACCACCTCCCAAAATACGCTCGCTGCCCTTGTCGACCTCGGGCAGAGAATCCTCATCGTCGGCTGCGACCCCAAAGCCGACTCCACCCGCCTGATTCTGAACGCGAAGGCGCAGGATACCGTCCTACACCTCGCGGCAGAGGAAGGTTCGGTGGAGGACCTGGAACTCGCGGACGTGCTCAAGGTCGGCTACAAAGGCATCAAATGCGTGGAGTCGGGCGGCCCCGAGCCGGGTGTCGGCTGCGCCGGCCGCGGCGTGATCACCTCGATCAACTTCCTCGAGGAGAACGGCGCGTACGACGATGTCGACTATGTCTCCTACGACGTGCTCGGGGATGTGGTGTGTGGCGGTTTCGCGATGCCGATCCGCGAGAACAAGGCCCAGGAAATCTATATCGTCATGTCCGGCGAGATGATGGCGCTCTATGCCGCCAACAACATCGCCAAGGGCATCCTGAAATACGCCCATTCGGGTGGCGTGCGGCTCGGAGGCCTGATCTGCAACGAGCGCCAAACCGACCGCGAGCTCGACCTCGCCGAAGCGCTGGCTTCCAGGCTCAATTCCAAGCTCATCCACTTCGTGCCCCGCGACAATATCGTCCAGCACGCCGAGCTCAGGAAGATGTCTGTGATCCAGTATGCGCCGGACTCCAAGCAGGCCGGGGAATACAGGGCGCTGGCCGAGAAGATCCATGCCAATTCGGGCCAGGGCACCATCCCGACCCCGATCACCATGGAGGAGCTCGAGGACATGCTGCTCGACTTCGGCATCATGAAGACGGATGAGCAGATGCTTGCCGAGCTTCAGGTCAAGGAAGCGGCCAAGGCGGCCGCACAGTAGCGACCGCTGCCGACATGAGGCGCGGCCTTGACCTGGTGTGCCTTTCGAAGAACGGCGCCTCGTTGGTGAGGCGTCACCCTGAACCTTGAAAGGGGTCCCATGAGCCTGGAATACGAGAATGACGGCGCCCTCCACGCGAAGCTTATCGAGGAGGTGCTGTCGCAATATCCTGACAAGGCGGCGAAGCGCCGCAAAAAGCACCTCAGCGTCGCAAAGAGCGGCGACGAGGCTGGCGAGGAAAGCGAGGTCCTTTCCGAATGCGAGGTCAAATCGAACATCAAGTCCATCCCCGGAGTGATGACGATTCGCGGCTGCGCCTATGCCGGCTCGAAAGGCGTGGTGTGGGGTCCAGTCAAGGATATGGTCCATATCTCGCACGGCCCGGTCGGCTGCGGGCAATATTCCTGGTCTCAACGCCGCAACTACTACGTCGGCACGACGGGCATCGACACGTTCGTCACGATGCAGTTCACCTCCGATTTCCAGGAGAAGGACATTGTTTTCGGCGGCGACAAGAAGCTGGAACGGATCATCGACGAGATCGAGGAACTGTTTCCGCTGAACAAGGGCATGACCGTCCAATCCGAATGTCCGATCGGCCTGATTGGCGACGACACTGAAGCGGTGTCCCGCAACAAGGCCAAGGAGCACGAAAAGACGATCGTGCCGGTGCGCTGCGAGGGCTTCCGTGGCGTCTCGCAATCCCTCGGCCACCACATCGCCAACGATGCGATTCGCGACTGGGTCTTCGAGAAGAAAGACGTCGAGTTCGAGGCCGGCCCGTACGATGTCAATGTGATCGGCGACTATAATATCGGCGGCGACGCCTGGGCTTCGCGCATCCTGCTCGAGGAGATGGGTCTGCGCGTGGTCGGCAACTGGTCGGGCGACGCTACGCTGGCCGAAATAGAGCGCGCGCCGAAGGCCAAGCTCAATCTCATCCATTGCTACAGGTCGATGAACTACATCTGCCGGCACATGGAGGAAAAGTATGGCATCGACTGGATGGAGTATAATTTCTTCGGCCCCTCCCAGACTGAAGGCTCTCTGCGCAAGATAGCCAAGCATTTCGGACCGGAAATCGAGGCCAAGGCCGAGGCGGTCATCGCCAAATACCGGCCCCTGGTCGATGCCGTCATCGCCAAGTACCGGCCGCGCCTCGAAGGCAGGACGGTGATGCTCTATGTCGGAGGGCTGCGCCCCCGTCACGTCGTCACGGCATATGAGGACTTGGGCATGGTTATCGTCGGCACTGGCTACGAATTTGGCCATAACGACGATTATCAGCGCACCGGCCACTACGTGAAGAAGGGCACGCTGATCTATGACGACGTGACTGGTTACGAGCTGGAGAAGTTCATCGAGGGGATCCGCCCTGATCTCGTTGGCTCCGGCATCAAAGAAAAGTACCCGGTCCAGAAGATGGGCATACCGTTCCGTCAAATGCATTCCTGGGATTATTCCGGCCCGTATCACGGCTACGACGGTTTCGCCATCTTCGCCCGCGACATGGATCTGGCCATCAACAACCCGGTCTGGACCCTCTACGACGCCCCCTGGAAGAAAAAAGCCGAGCCGTCGGCAGCGATCGCAGCCGAATGAGAAACCTGGCCTCCCGGAAGCCGGGAGGCCGCTGAACGCCTGTGGCCCTTTGTCCGCGGGAGACCTGAAACGTTTCGACGTCCCTGTGCCGCCGTATGGCGGGCCAGATGGAAAGAGGTAACCACCCATGCCGCAGTCGGCTGAAAAAGTTCTCGACCACGCTCCCCTGTTCCGCGAGCCGGAATACAGGCAGATGCTCGCCGAGAAGAGGCTGAATTTCGAATGTCCGCACCCGGACCAGGTCGTTACCGACCAACGCGAATTCACCAAGACGTGGGAATACCGCGAAAAGAACCTTGCTCGCGAAGCGCTTGTCGTGAACCCCGCCAAGGCCTGCCAGCCGCTCGGCGCGGTGTTCGCGGCCGCGGGCTTCGAGCGAACCATGTCCTTCGTCCACGGCAGCCAGGGCTGCGTGGCCTATTACCGCTCGCACCTGTCGCGCCATTTCAAGGAGCCTGCTTCGGCAGTTTCCTCCTCGATGACCGAGGACGCGGCAGTGTTCGGTGGCCTGAAGAACATGGTTGACGGGCTCGCCAACACGTACCAACTCTACGACCCGAAGATGATCGCCGTCTCGACCACTTGTATGGCCGAGGTTATTGGCGACGACCTGCACAGCTTCATCGAGAACGCCAAGGACCAAGGCTCGGTCCCGCGCGACTTCGACGTGCCCTTCGCCCACACGCCGGCCTTCGTCGGTAGTCATGTCGACGGCTATGACGTAACGGTCAAAGGCATTTTGGAGCACTTCTGGAAAGGCGAGGAGCGAACGGAAGCCGAGGCAACCATTAACATCATTCCGGGTTTCGACGGCTTTTGCGTGGGCAACAACCGGGAACTCAAGCGCCTGCTCGATCTGATAGGCGTGTCCTATACCTTCATCCAAGACGCCTCTGACCAGTTCGACACGCCGTCGGACGGCGAATACCGCATGTACGACGGCGGCACGAAGATCGAAGACGTGAGGAAGGCACTCAACGCCGAGGCGACACTTTCGCTACAGCATTACAACACCCGAAAAACACTGGAGTATTGCGAGGGGGTAGGGCAGGCGACTGCCTCGTTCCATTACCCGCTCGGAGTCCAGGCGACCGACGACTTCCTGATGGAGGTCTCCGCGATTTCCGGCAAGCAAATCCCCGAGGCAATCCGCCTGGAGCGCGGCCGACTTGTTGACGCCATGGCGGACAGTCAATCTTGGCTGCACGGTAAGAAATACGCCATCTACGGTGATCCGGACTTTGTCTACGCCATGGCCCGCTTCATCATGGAAACGGGCGGCGAGCCGACCCATTGCCTCGCCACCAACGGCACCTCGGCGTGGGAAGCCGAGTTGAAGGAGCTGCTTGCCTCATCGCCCTTCGGCAAGGATGCTCAAGTCTGGGCGGGCAAGGACCTCTGGGCGATGCGCTCGCTGCTCTTCACCGAGCCGGTGGACCTGCTGATCGGCAACTCCTATGGCAAGTATCTGGAGCGCGACACCGGCACGCCGCTGATCCGGCTGACGTTTCCGATCTTCGACCGCCACCATCACCATCGGTTTGCGCTCATGGGCTACCAAGGCGGGTTGCGCGTCCTGACGACGATCCTCGACAAGGTCTTCGACAAGCTCGATCGCGAGACAAGCGAGACGGGCGTGACGGACTATTCGTATGACCTCACCCGCTAAGCGTGGCGGCCGGCTCTTCGGTGAGGCCGGTCGTCTTCTCGAGGGACTTTGGAGACCGACGCAATGTCCTCGCTCAGAGCCAAAATCCAAGATGTCTTCAACGAGCCCGCCTGCGAGCAGAACCGCGGCAAGGATGCCAAGGCGCGCAAAAAGGGCTGTTCGAAGCCACTGACCCCCGGGGCGGCGGCCGGCGGCTGTGCCTTCGATGGTGCCAAGATCGTGCTGCAGCCGATCACCGACGTTGCGCATTTGATCCATGCGCCGCTCGCCTGCGAGGGCAATTCCTGGGACAACCGCGGTGCGGCTTCGTCCGGGCCAACGCTGTGGCGCACTAGCTTCACCACCGATCTCAGCGAACTCGATGTTGTGATGGGGCAGGGCGAGCGGAAGCTCTTCAAAGCGATCCGCGAGATCAAGGAAGCGTATCGGCCGCCGGCTATCTTCGTCTATCCGACCTGCGTGACGGCGCTGATCGGCGACGACATCGAGGCCGTGTGCAAGCGCGCGGCGGAAAAGTTCGGCCTACCGGTGGTGCCGGTCAATGCGCCGGGCTTCGTCGGCTCCAAGAATCTCGGCAACAAGCTTGCCGGCGAGGCGTTGCTCGAGCATGTCATCGGCACGGTGGAGCCCGGCGATGCCGGCCCTTACGACATCAATATCCTTGGCGAATTCAACCTCTCGGGCGAGTTCTGGCTGGTGAAGCCGCTCCTTGATCGGCTGGGCATCCGGGTGCGCGCCTGCATTCCGGGTGACGCGCGTTACTTCGACATTGCCTGCGCGCACCGCGCCCGGGCGGCTATGATGGTGTGCTCGACCGCGCTCATCAATCTCGCCCGCAAGATGGAGCAGCGCTGGGACATCCCGTTTTTCGAGGGCTCCTTCTACGGCATCACCGACACCTCGGAAGCGCTCCGACAGATCTCTCAGCTGCTCGTGAAGAAGGGTGCCGATCCGGAGATCCTCGGCCGCACCGACGCGTTGATTGCAGAGGAGGAGGCGATTGCATGGAAGAAGCTCGCGGCCTACCGGCCGAGGCTCGAAGGCAAGCGCGTGCTGCTCAACACCGGCGGTGTGAAGTCCTGGTCGGTCGTCCATGCACTGATGGAGATCGGCATCAAGATCGTCGGCACCTCTGTCAAGAAGTCGACTGTCGGAGACAAGGAGCGCATCAAGCAGATCCTCAAGGACGACAACCACATGTTCGAGCAGATGACGCCGCGTGAGCTTTACGCCATGCTCTCAGAACACAAGGCCGATATCATGCTGTCGGGCGGGCGCACGCAGTTCATCGCGCTGAAGGCCAAGACACCCTGGCTCGATATCAACCAGGAGCGCCAACATCCTTACGCCGGCTATGACGGCATGGTGGAACTCGTACGCCAGATCGACCTCGCCATTCATAACCCGATCTGGCGCCAGGTGCGGGAACCGGCACCATGGGATTGCCAGCCTGCGGTGAGGGAGGAACTGCCGAGCACGAAAAGCGAGACCGCGACCTTGCATGTTGTCCAGAAATTCGCCGGCACGACGGCCGACGATTTCGGCGAGTGTTGAGGAAGCGATGGTCCGCATCCTTCCCCAGACCAAAGCGGCGGCGATCAATCCGCTGAAGTCGTCACAGCCGCTCGGCGCCGCCTTCGCCTTCCTTGGGGTCGACGGCGCGATGCCGTTGTTCCACGGCAGCCAAGGCTGCACCAGCTTCGCCCTCGTGCTCTTCGTGCGGCATTTCAAGGAAGCGATCCCCCTGCAGACAACGGCAATGGACGAGCTGGCGACGATCCTCGGCGGGGCAGACCATCTGGAAGAGGCGATCCTCAACCTCAAGGGCCGCACAAAGCCAACGCTGATCGGGGTCTGCACGACGGCGCTGGTGGAAACCCGGGGCCAAGACTGCGCAGGAGATATCGCCAATATCAGGCTGAAGCGCACGGAAGAACTCGCGGGTACGGAGGTGGTGCTAGCCAACACACCGGATTTCGACGGCGCGATCGAAGAGGGCTGGGCCAAGGCTGTCACCGCGATGATCGAAAGGATTACGCGGCCCGGCGAGCAGGCGCGGCAGTCGAAGAAGATCGTGATCCTGCCTGGCTGGAACCTCACTGTGGCTGATATCGAGCATTTGCGTGAGATGGTTGAAAGCTTTGGACTCAAGCCGGTGGTTCTGCCGGACGTCTCCGGCTCGCTCGACGGTACGGTGCCCAACCGCTGGGTCACCACCACCTATGGCGGCACCAGTGTCGAGGATATCCGCGAGCTTGGCACGGCCGAGCAATGCATCGTCATCGGTGAGCATATGCGCCGCCCGGCCGAGCTGCTGCAGAGGTTGACCGGCGTGCCATACGTGCTGTTCCGGTCGCTGACTGGATTGAAGGATGCCGACCGGTTCGTCTCGCTGCTGTCCGCGGTTTCGGGCGCGGCGGCGCCGGCTGGGGTGCGCCGTCGCCGGGCGCAGTTGCAGGACGCGTTGCTCGACGGACATTTCCACTTTGGAGGCAAGAAAATTGCGATCGCTGCTGAACCAGACCAACTCTACCAACTCGCGAGCTTCTTCATCGGCATGGGCTCCGAAATCGCGGCGGCGGTCACCACGACCGACATGTCGAAAATTTTGGAGGAAGTACCGGCGCAGTCGGTTCAAATCGGCGATCTCGGCGATTTGGAAGCTCTTGGCGCCGGCGCTGATCTTCTCGTCACCCATTCCCACGGCCGCCAGGCGGCGCAGCGCCTCGGGATTCCGCTCATGCGGGTCGGCTTCCCCATCTTCGACCGGCTCGGCAGCCAGCACAAGCTCACAATCCTCTACCAGGGGACCCGCGACCTGATCTTCGAGGTTGTCAACATCTTTGAAGCCAACCGGCACGCGCCTACGCCTGAGGCGGTTGATCCACTCCGTAAGCGAGAAATGCCAGATGAGCTCCGTTCGTCGCCTCTCGCTCGTCACTGACGAGGTTCACGCACCGACGCCGGAACGCCAAGCCGGCGCATTGCGCGTGGCGATCGCCACGCAGGACATGAAGAACCTCAACGCCCATTTCGGTTCGGCCAGGCGCTTTGCTGTCTACGATGTGACGCGCGAGGAGTGGAAGCTCGTCGAGGCCGTGGCCTTCGATGACGTTTCCGACGAGAGCGGGAAGCATCGAACTGAGGGCGACGACCGCATCACCCCGAAGGTGGAGGCGCTGAAGGGCTGTCATCTCCTGTTCTGTTTGGCGATCGGCGGACCTTCGGCAGCCAAACTTGTTTCGGCAAAAATTCATCCGATAAAAGTGCCGCACCCCCAAACCATCCAAGAGGTGCTGTTGCGCACGCAGATGATGCTCAGGACGTGTCCTCCCCCTTGGCTGCGCAAGGTGCTTGCGCAGGCAGGTGTCGCCGAACACAAACCATCCTTCGAGGACGAGGACTGAAATGAGGAGTGGGCGAAATGTCTGACGCCGCAACTAGCCCTGCTGTCGCCGAAGACGAGGCGGCCCTTGCCACCCCGTTCGTCAAATGCCTCGTGCGGCTGGTCCGGGCCTATGATTCACACGGGTCTTGGGAAGGCAAATCGGACGCCGAGCTGCTGGGCGACTTCATCATCACCAGGGAACAGCGCCGTGCGATCCCGATCATCGGCGATCCCGATCCGGACGTGCTGTGGAGGCTCGAGATGTTTTACACCGCCGTCGGGCTTGCGATCGAGGAGCGCTCCGGCCTGATGGCATCGCCGATGATGGAGATGAGCCATGAGGGCTTCGGGCGCGTGCTTCTCACGGCCGGGCGATTGGTCGTTGTGTCGAAGACCCTGCGCGACGTCCACCGGTTCGGCTTCGAGACGTTCTGGAAACTCGCCGCGGCCGGTACCAAACTGGCCGGCGATGCGACCGCAGCCATTGAGGCTCATCCCGAGGTGGCGCGGGCGTGATGGAACCGATTTTCGATCAAGGGGATCATGTCAGGCCTTGAGGACATGCGATGGCCAGCCCTCTCGATGGAGCCGGTCGAGGCCGATGTGGTTCTTGGGGTAGCGCTGATGAAGCCACTGGTCCTGATCTGTTCGCAGGATCCGGAGTTCTATCTGGTCCACAGCCACATTCTGGAGGTGGATGGCTTCACGATTCAACTGGCCGGCGGCGTGGAGGAGGCGCTTGCATTGGCCAGTGAACGGGCGCCGAAGGCCGTGGTGCTGGACTGCCAGCCAACAAGCGCGACAGGCTCCACAATCTGCGCCCGGCTCAAGGGGGAGCCCCGGACCGGCGGCCTGCCCGTTATTGCCCTGATCGCGCCCGGCGCCGAGAACCAGCACCTCGATCTCTGGAAGGCAGGCATTGACGAGAGCTTTGTGCGGCCCTTCGCGCCGGCCAAGCTGCTTGACTGTCTACGGATGAAGCTGGCGCTGCCAAAGCCGGGTTCGAACGGGATCGAAAACGGCGGCTGGATCTCCTGTGGCGACCTTGAGATAAGGCTCGATGCCCACCGCGTTCGGGGTAATGGCCACGAAGTCCACCTTGGGCCGATCGAGTTCAACCTGCTGCGGCTTTTGCTTGAGACTCCCGGCAAGGTCTTCACCAGAGACGAGCTGATCAGCGCGGCCTGGCCGGCCAATATCCATGTCGGTGTACGCACCGTGGATGTCCATATCAGCCGGCTCAGAAGGGCTCTGAAGGCGGCCTCCCCCTCCAGCGTCATTCGTACCGTCAGGTCGGCCGGCTACTCGCTCGAGTGGCCGGACGGCTGAATAGATAACCGATGTGGTGCCACTCCGCATTTCCGCCGTGCTGAGGGCAAGTCTTGCGGCTTCGAAACGCGCCGGCAGGTACGACATATTCAGAAAAGAAGCAGTCAAATGGCTTTCAGAAGCGTACTCATTGTGACGGGAGCTGACCACTCCGATCAGGATGTCAGAACAGCTGCCAGCTTGTGTGCCGAAGTCGGCGCGTATCTTTCCGTACTGGTGATGTCGCCTCCGCCGCTCATTATGCCTTCTCCGGTGCTCGGCGATGGCATCCCCGAGTGGCCTGGACAACGCGCACAGGCCATCGCCACACTGGACAAACGGTTTAGGCAGATCGAAAGATTTTCACAGGACATGGCCAACCTGGAAAAGACATCCAGGGAAATTCACAAACTGCTGAGAGCCACGTGGCGGTGCTATGATGTCGATACCGAACACTGCGACAAGGCTGGCGTCGGTGACGCGGTGCGACAGCGGGCGCTCTGCACCGACCTGACAATCATCGGCCCCGCACTTCCCAACGACACTAGTCTCGGACCTCTTGTTATCAACGGCAGCTTGTTCGATACGGGAAGGCCGGTGCTTGTCGTACCGAAGGGCGCTGACCCGACTCTGTCGCCACGGCGCGTGCTGGTCGGATGGGATTCGCGAGCCGAGGCGTCCCGTGCGGTTCGGGGAGCGCTGGATCTGCTATCCGGTGCTGAGGAAGTTCGTGTCGCCCTCGTCGATCCTGAGGCGGCCTGCACCGGAAGCGGCGCCGAGCCGGGAGCCGACATCGCTGCCTATCTCACTCGGCATGGTGCTCGGGTGTCGGTCGACCGGCTGGCGAGCGCCGGCAAACCGGTCGCCACTGTGCTCGCGCAGCACGCAATCGATACGTCTGCCAACATGATAGTCATGGGCGCTTATGGCAGCCGACGGCTGCGCGAGCGACTCTTCGATGGCGTCACAAGATGGATGGTGGGGAAGCCGCCATTGCCGCTGTTTTTGGCTCGCTGACGGGTTCCGAAGCAGCACCGATGCTGTTCGAAGCTCTACTCCCCTGGGTCACCTATCCTGATGCCAAGTCGGAGAAAAGTCGCCGCAACGCGAAGCTCCTCGAGCAACTTGCAAACGCCGTCGCGAAGAACATTCCCCGGACGTCTCTAACGCGCGCTCGGGGTCTGCTCGCCGAGGCAATCCGTAACGCGCAGACCAACGGCCGGGCAGAGGCCCAGGCGTCCTCAATGCGCTCAAAACACCGATACTCGGGTCGGCGTCAGGTCGAGAAAGAGAGTCGTTTCAGCGCGGCAGGCCGCGTTCGGACCGTAGCCCCATCGTATTGGCGTTATCACGATTTCCCTCACCACTGGCCGGGAGCTGAACACCGCAACGACCGTGCAGCGGCCAAGGCACCGACCTTCGAGTCGGACGGTCGGGCTCTTGCCGGTGTCGGGGGGGAATTGATAGCATCAATAACGTTACCATCGTCTGGGATGGTAGCCGGCTTAGCGGCGAGGACGGCGGCCGCATCTTCAGCGTTTTCAGTCTGCCCGGCCCACCGCGTGGCGACCGAGCGGCCTTAAGGCTGGTCAATTCCGACAACGCTCACATTCGCACCAGGCGGTCCCTGTAGCGCCTGAGCACAGGGAACACAGAAAATATCGGCACAAAGCAGGAACCCCGGAGAGCTCACCGGCCGCACACGCCGGCACTCATCCTGGCCTTTTTCGCCAGGATCATAATCTTCGAGCTGACGATGGCGGTATTGGCGAGCCGAAGCTGGACCGGCTTCGTCGTGAAAAATTCCCATGTCGCCAGCCAGGAATTCAATCGCAAGGCGGGCGAGGGGGCACAGGCCGCGCTCGGATGGAGCAGCCTTTGCAATCGCAAATGGCGAGATCCGCTACCGCCTGAGGGACCGGAACGGCAAGACGCTCAAGCCGGTGGCGTGAAGCGGACGATGATGACGGGCCTGGCGGCAGCCAACGCAGTCATGATGTCCATCTGCTCGGTCCCTCAGCCCGAATACATGTTGAGTCGTCCGTGGCCAGGCTTTCGTGCCGGCCCGAAGCGCCAGATGCGTGTCCAAAACCGGACAGCGGCAGAAAACATGTCGCGTCCAATACAACCGGCTATCTTGGGCACCCGGACGGTTTTTAAAGTGGAATCAAGCATTTACTGCGCGCTTAGCGCGTTGGCACGGCCTTTGCGATTTGAGAGTCAGCAACACTGAGTGAAGGCTGACTGCACGCAGATGCGCAAGACGAGCGATGCTCTCCCTTCCTTGAACCCTCGTGCCCCGTCTCAAAGGGGGAACAAGCTCGCGCATAAGGTCACCCAACCTTTGGCAACAGCTTTGGAGAGCAACATGGTAGTGCAGCTGGGGTCACCGGCTCCTTCGATCAAAGTGGAGGACTGGCTGCGTGGCGAGCCCCTCGCGAACTTCCAGCCCGGCAAAGTCTATATCGTCGAATTTTGGGCAACTTGGTGCGAACTATGCATGGCGGAGATGCTCGATCTGATGCGGCTCCAGGAAAAACACAGGGACAGCGGACTTGAGGTCGTCGGCGTCGCGGCTAATGAAGACGCTCCAACGGCCGTTGAGGCTCGCACTAAGTTGGACGCGTGGTTGACCGAAAAGTGCTCGCATCTGAGCTATCGGATCGCGTTCGACCACACAGGTGAAATGAACAAGCTTTGGATGAAACCCAGCTTTTCCGCCGGGATTCCGACTTCGTACGTGGTCGACCGAGACGGCCAGATCGCCTTTATCGGTCATCCAAGCGAACTCGATGAGGTTTTGCCGGAAGTGCTCAACGGCAGCTGGCGCACCAGCGACAAAGCGAAAGCCGCCGATACGGAGCGGATCGCCACAAGCGAACCCATGGCGCGCCAACAAGCGTTGAAGAAGCCGATCGATGACAGATTCTGGGCGGCGGTGAAGTTAGAAGATTGGAAGACGGCGCTCTGGGCGATCGAAGAAGGCATCGCCTTGATGCCGGACGACATCAATTTCCGTCTGGCTCATTCGCATCTGTTGCTTCACAAAATTCAAGACATGTGGACCGGCTTGCCCGTGATGAGCCAATTGGTTCGCGACGCGATCGACAAAAACTCTGAGGACTGGATGGTTTCGGCGCTAGACCAACTTTTCCATCCGGCGAATGACCATTCGCGCCTTCCCCCTGCTGAGCGCTTCGCGATGGGCAAGGAGCTGTCCGAACACATCCTGGCGCTGAATCCCCCGCAAGGCGACAGCCCTAAGTTCCGGTCCTATCCCGCGGTCGCCCGGTACTATCACGAGAACGGCAACGATGATCGCGCGATCGAGTTGGTCGAACTGGCACTGACCTCGCTGGACGGTCCGGAGCCTATCCCGGCCGAATTGAAAGAGCAGCATCTGCCGGATTTGCTGCAGGCCCTCGCCAAGTACAGGGGTGGGAGGGTTTGTTGCGGCGCACTCAGTGCGGCTCCGCAAAACCATTTCCCGAAGGTGCCAAAGCGCGGTCGGCCGAGGAGGAAAGATAAAAAAGGGTAATTGGTCGAAATGGCTTACTGGGCAATTCGTCCATTTCCCTGGCGTGACCGCAGCAGGAGGTCCATGCAGCACTTGATCGATCGTCTGCAGCAGGATCGGGGCTCGAAACTTCATGGCCTCCGGCCGCATTGCGGCGGAAGTGATGTTCGACGCGAATTCACGTTGAAGACTTCGCAGTCAAGGACGTGTGCAAGGTCGGCCAGAGGGATATCAATTGCGTGGCATCAGCCGCGCCGCGCCGGGCGTCGGCTGCGCAAGTGTGCTGGAAGTAGGCATCCCAGAAAACAGACATCGTGCTTTGACGAAGAGGACTGAAATGAGGAGAAGGCGAAATGTCTAGTGCTGCGGTCAGCCCGGCTGTCAACGAGGACGAGGCGGCCCTTGCCATGCCTTTTGTCAGATGCCTCGTGCGGCTGATCCGTGCTCAGGATGCCTCCGGGTCACTGGAAGGCAAATCGGACGCCGAACTGCTGGGCGACTTCATCATCACCAGAAAACAGCGCCATGCGATCCCCATCATCGGCGATCCCGATCCGGACGTGCTGTGGAGGCTCAATATTTCTACACGGCCGTCGGGCTTAGGATCGAGGAACGCTCCGGCCCGATGATATCGCCAACGATGGAGATGAACCCATGAGGGCTTCGGACGATTGCTTTTCACGGCCGGGCGCTTGGTCGCTCTGTCGAGACATCCACCGGTTCGGCTTCGAGACGTTCAGGAAGCTCGCGGAGGCCGGTACGAACTTGGTCGACGATGCGACAGCAGCCATTGAAGCCTATCCCGACGTGGCACGGGCGTGAAGAAACCGATTTCGAGGAACGATTTATGTCAAACCTAGATGAGATGGGGAAGAAAGTTCGAAAGCTTCAGCTGCGCGCGGCAGTTGCCAAGATGAGATTGCGCGGCCTTGCAGAGGATCTCCCGAGAAAATGGAGGGAGATAGAGGAAGTTGCTGAGGAAACGTCCGCCGTTTTTGCCGAGTTGGATGGTGCCAAGAGAGAGCTCGCTGCAATGAAGAAGTTACGATGACGAGCGCATTCATCACCCGCGACGGCTCCGGATGGATGCCGGAATATCTCACCGCTATCGATGGCACGACCTGCATCGGCTGCGGCCGCTGTTTCAAGGTCTGCTCGCGCGAGGTCATGCACCTTCACGGCGTCGATGATGCGGGTGAAATCCTCGGCGTCTGTGACGCCGAGGACGACTTCGACGGCGAGCTCAATCGTATGATCATGGTCGTCGACCATGCTGGCCGCTGCATTGGCTGTGGGGCTTGCGCCCGCGTCTGCCCGAAGAACTGCCAGACCCATGTTGCGGCCGACAAGGTCGCAGCCTGATCTGAGGAGACAAAACCAGGAGAACGGCGTTGCCCTTTAGATTCTTTTGTCGCCTCCTGGGAATGGTCCTGTGCAGCACCGCTCTAACCGTCTACTTCGTTTTTTATTCCATCGGCACAGTAGTCGTCACGACGCTGGCTTGTTGGCTGCTCCTTCAGCTGGCGTATTTCGCAAGCGTGCTCTTTCTGATCTGGCAGTCTGGCTCCGTTAGCCGAGCTGGCCAAAGGCCTGAGCATTTCGGCAGTTGCAAGGAAGTTGGATCCGAGCCGCCTGATCTTGATGAGGCAACGAATGAATCTGCAGATTTGCTCCAGCGCGATCAAATGGTGGCTATGTCGCTGCTGCTGCCTTGAGGCGCCGCCGAGACAAGATCAGAGCTCAGATTCCCGCTACTTTCGATGAACCACAGACCTTGGGCTGATCGTTCAAGAACATTGCCCAACATACAGCCAAGCTCGTCTATCTCGAATGGAACTAGTCGAAGACGACGTGGTGTTGCTCGAGGAGTACGCGTGCCCGTGTTATGGCATTCCGTCCGAGCAAACCAAGGATGCAATCCGTCAGTTCGCGGGGCTTGAGGGTATGATTACCGATCCCGTCGATGAGGGCAATTCGATGCAAGGGATGATCGACCTTGTCCAGAAAGGCTTCTTTCCAGAGGGATCGAAGCTTCTCTATGCACGTCTCGGCGGTGCGCCGGCGATCAACGGGTACAGTTACACCTTTCGCAACGGCTGACGCTCGACAGATTATGCCCGCCTTGTCAAAGAAAAGCATCTCGATCTTAACTGCTCAACGCAGACCTCTCGTCGATTCCCTTGGTATTCTTGGCGAGGTTCATCCCACCGTTTATGGAGGGAAACCAGGTTATGGCACTACTAGAAATAGCTGGTTGCTAACCTAGCTACCACCATGGCTCTCTTCACGGTAGCATACAACACTTGGAGTGCCGACGCATGATGGTGCAGACGGTGACGGGGCCGATCCCGGTCGAGCGCTTGGGCCGCACACTGATGCACGAGCACCTGTTCATCGCCTTTCCCGGCGCCTGGTTCGATCCGCTCGCGAAATTCGACCGTGCGGAATTAATCGAAAGGGCAGTCCGGCAATTGATCCAACTGCGCACTGAGCATGGTGTGCGCACCTTCGTCGACCCCTGTCCGATCGAACTCGGTCGTGACGTCATGATAATGAAAGAGGTTTCCGAAAAATCCGGCATGCACATAGTTTGCACCACGGGGTTTTACCACGAGGAAAAGGGCCTGCCGGTCTACTGGCGCGCCCGCACCGTCGATGAGATCGCCGAGCTTTACGTCCGCGAGATCACCTACGGCATCGCCGACACTGGTGTGAAGGCCGGCGCCATCAAGGTCTCAACGGGCGCGCCCGTTGTCACCGCGCATGAGAAGAGGTTCCTCGCGGCCGCTTGTATCGCGCAGAAGGTGACCGGGGTGCCTATAATTACCCACACCGAGGACGGCTACGCAGGCCCTGAACAGCAGCAGCTGTTAGCGGCCGGCGGCGTTGCCGCCGATCGTTGCTTGATCGGCCATAGCTGCTGCAACCTAGATCCCGCCTATCATCGCCGCATTATAGATGCTGGCTCTTACATCGGATTCGATCAGATCGGGATGTTCCATCGGCCGGACAATTGCCGCGCCGACAATTTGGCGAAGCTCGTGCGCGACGGCTTTCGTGCGCAGCTCATGATTAGCATGGACCGCCTCTGCGGCATGCTCGGCAAGTTCAGTCGCCACCTCACCGCCGATGAGATCACAATGATCGAACACCTGAAGTCGCAGGGACGCTACCAAGCCCATACCTACATGTTCACGGATTTCATCCCAATGCTGCACGCCCGCGGTGTCACTCAGGCGGACATCGTCTCGATCCTGGAGGACAACCCGAGACGGTTCTTTGCCGGTGAGAGTCTGCCCGAAACGGCGACGCGCTAACTCTTAGACCGTGGTCAAGAATGATGGATGAACTTTTCGCCCTATGCGTTTTGCCACAGGTTTGTCCTTCGTTGATGGGCAGCATGGAGACGGGATGGGCCTTGAGACGGCGGTTGATCAGCTCTTATTCGCGGGTTGGTTACCGCACTTCCGTAATCTGTCCTGGGCTTGCCGGGGTTCTGATCTTCAGTGAAGAAGCGCGCTGCATTTCAGTTGACCGGTTCCATCTGGGAGCCGATGGCCCACAGGAACGCTGCCATCTCGCGCGCGGCCGCCGCAACGACGAAGGGTTTGTTCTTGCCGGCAGCCACCAGGCGCCGGTGGCGGGCGCAAAGGCCGGGTCTGCACCCTTCAGGCGATTTCGCGCACGGCCTTCGGAAAACCTCGAGCCGGACGCGAATGGGCTCCGTCACCCTGGCCGGATAGCGCTAGGCAAAGGCGCCTTCGATCAAGACGCGGCGGGCGCGGCGATTGTGGCCAATGTCAGGCCGCCGGGCTTTACTGCGTCGCCGGTCGAGCGCTCCGAGGGCACCAGACCGAGAAAGGCCATCAACTGGCGCGGATTGTCGAAGCGACGAACATCACCGGCTTCGCTGACAAAGGTGACCGCGACGATGAAGGACACACCACCAGCGCCCGATAGGCCGCCACCACCGGCGCCGTGGACCAGCTCGGCCAATTGCGCATCGGTGATCGCGTCGACCTGATCTTGGAACACGAGCTGCTGGGCCGGATGGTCGAACCGTTGCGCCGCCAGCCAGCGGGCATGGGCCCGGCTCCAGTTCTTGCAACCGGTAAAGACCCGACCATGGCGCAGCAGGAACGAAAGCAGCATCTGGCGCTTCTTGCGCAGATCCTCGCTCGCCGCGGACCGCACCCGCACCATGTCGCGCACCGCTTCATGCACCGTATCTGGAACCCAGATTCCCTTCAGTTCTCCAGCCCGCAGCAGCCGCGCCAGACTGACCGCATCGCGCCGGTTCGTCTTGACGCGCTCGCCCGGGCGCTTGGGGATCAGCGACGGCGCAACGACATCGCAGCGCTGACCGAGCTCGACGATCTGCCGGTAAAGCCCGTTGCGGTCGGGCGGGGGCTTCGCAGCAGAAAATGGAGGCGAGGATGCTCGATGTGAACGCTCGCCGGCTAATGACCGCGCTAGGCGTCGGCGTCCTGATCTCGTTGACCTTCGTGTCGGCTGTCGACGCTCCCGAGCGTTTTCGCACCTCGCGTGTTGGCCCGCACTTCGGACTGACGCCGAAAAAATGCCAATCGGACGAGACTGACTATAATGGTAGCATCTCCAAAGTTGGCGACGCATGCGTGCGAACCGCGCATATTCATGCGTAGCGGCTGCTCGCAGCGCTCCTCTATGTGCGCGTGGCGACAGCAGCGAGTTGTGCTCCACATCGCTACCGCCACAAAACACTGTCGGTCGCCGCGACTGGGGCTGCTACTCCGTGGCTACTGCCATCGGACGGCGTAGCAATCGCGGACTCGCCTTGAACGCTCGAGCCCTATCTGGGTTGGTAGGTGTCCAAGCGACGTGGCAAGGGTTTAGTTGGCTGAACCCAAGGTGCAGATCGAACTGTGGCAAGTTCCGTGCGGCACTTTGGTTCGGACCGATGTCGCCAAGCCGCGCTCCTCATCTGAGCGGTCGCGAGCGTATTTTGGGCAGGCCAGAATGGAGAATGAGATGCAGCAGCGGGTCGCTCTCTCGCATGGTGTTCGCCCGACCGGACTCTTTCGGAACACTGGCTATATGGTCAACAAGAGCATGACGTGTTTCGATGCGGCCCACGCAGCTGGTCTCATGGCCGTCTACGGACGTTCCACGACGGGACGCACCTTTGCTTTGGGCACCGGTCCGCTTGACAGTCGACCGCAGGTAATCGATTTCGTGCGATGCTCCTATCTGGGTCTCGACAATCATCCGGTGATCATCGCTGGCGCGATCGAGGCGATTGAGGCGCATCAGTCATTGCATTGGTCCTGCGCACGAACGCGACTCAATTTCGATCTTCTCGCAGAGCTTGAAGCAACCCTGTCGGAGATGTTCTCCGCGCGTGTGCTCACCTTTTCCAGTGTCATGCTCGCCAATCTGGGCGGGATGCCCCTCCTTGCTTCGGGTCAATTGACGGGCGGCAGGAAGCCGGTCGTCGTGTTCGATCGCGTTGCGCACATCTCGCTCGCCCATCACAAGCCGGTGGTGGCTGATGAAACGCGGGTGGAAACGATTGCGCACAACGACATCGACGCTCTCGAACGCTTGTGCCGCCAGGAGCCAGTGGTCGCCTATATATGCGATGGTGTTTACTCCATGGGTGGCCATTCGCCGCTCAAGGAATTGCGCCAACTCCAGGAACGCTATGGGCTCTTTCTTTACATCGACGATGCTCATGGCATTTCGCTGTTCGGACGCCAAGGCCAAGGATTTGCGCGCTCTCAGTTTCCGCAAGAGCTTGGTGACCGCACGATCATAGCAGCCTCGCTGGGCAAGGGATTCGGCGCATCGGGCGGCATGTTGATGCTCGGAACGGCCGACCAGGATGTCCTGTTTCGACGTTACTCCGTCCCCCATGCGTTCTCGGCGGCCGCCAATCTGGCGGCAGTTGGCGCGGCGCTTGGCTCGTGCAAGATTCACCGCTCGGCAGAACTTGGCCAGCGGCAGAGGCGGTTGGCGCAACGCATTGAGCTCTTCGACCGTCATGTCGCAACCGCCCAGCAAGGCAGTTCGCTTCCGATCAGAATGATCGCCATCGGATCGGAGGCCAAGGCGATCGCAATCGCAAGAGAGCTTCTCGATGCCGGCTTCTATACCTCGGTGACGTTTTTCCCGACAGTTCCGCAAGGAAAGGCGGGGATCCGGGTGTGCATTACAGCCGACCATGAGGTCCGAGACATAGAGCGGTTGTGCGACCGCATTTTGGAAAAGGTAGCCCACACAACCGGCGAGCCCCATACGCGACCGAACCTCCCCTGAGGTGTTAGCCGCGATTCAGCAGAGGAATTTAATGGAACTGCCAGATACGACCAAGTTGCTAGCAGTTGATAGGGCCAGGACGACCTCGTTACGAGGCGTTGTGATCGTCAAAGCGACTAACGGTCATCGTAAGAAAGTCGCGAACGCGCTTGGTCCAGTGTCGCCGGCGAGTATCGGTCGCAAATGCCTGTGATCGATGTCTGGCGAGCAGCGCCGCGTTCTTGGCGCCTCAGGTTCGTATCGTAGCCGGTGATTTCCGGAGCAATCAGCATAGCCGGGAAGGAGTCCTCGATGGGAGTATTGTCGCATCTGCGGGTCGTCGAAATAGGTAGCTCGGCCGCAACCAGTTATTGCGCGAGGCTGTTTGCCGATTTTGGCGCCGACGTTCAGAAGGTCGAGCCGCCAACAGGCGATCCTCTTCGCCGCACCGCGCCAGTCACGCCCAGTGGACAGAGCGCGTGGTTCGCATTCCTGAACTTCAACAAGTCTAGCAACATCGTCGATGCCACAGACCCGGACGCGATCACACGGCTGACGGCACTAATCGAGAATTGCGACATTCTGGTCGATGGCCGCGACGTCGGTTCCGCAGATTGCCCGCCCGTTGATATCGCCGCAATCCGGCAACGGCGCCCCGGGTTGACTTACCTCGAAGCGAGTTGGTTCGGCCACGAGGGGCCCTATGCGGAATTCGCAGCAACTGATTCGACCGTCCGCGCGCTCGCCGGCCTCGTCAAGCTGGTTGGACCGGTCGAAGGCCCGCCGTTGCACGCACCCGATTTCCAGACGGGTATCCTTGCCGGCCTGTGGGGCGTCATTGCTCTGGCCAGTTCGGCGGTTGCGCGAATGCAGGGCGGGGCAGGGCGATCATGGTCCCTCAGTATTTTCGAATCGAGCCTCGCTGTCAGCGAGTATCTTCTGTTCGAGGCGTTTGCGCGCGGCGACGTGATGCACCGGATCGGCACTAACCGCTTCTGGCCCGGCTTTCCGCTCGGCATCTATGAAACCAAGCGGGGTTGGCTTGGCGTCACGACGTGGACGCCGGCACAATGGCGCGCATTTTGCGACATGCTCGGTCTAGCCGAATTGCGTGATGATCCGGCTCTGGTCCTCGCCGAAGATCGTGTGCAACACATGGAAGATATTGAACGACAGTTTGTCCCAAAGCTGAGGGAGCGAACAGCGCAAGATTGGTTCGAGGAGGGATTGAAACGGAAGATCCCCATCGTGCCAGTACCGGAAATATCCGATCTGCTCCGCGATACCGAGAAAAAAGCGCGCGGCGTGATCGTGCCCGTCTTGCTTGGCGAAGAAGAGGGCTTGACCGTAGGCTCGATGCAGCGGCTGACGCTGACGCCGCCGCGCGGGGGAGGGAAAGTTCCAGCCCCCGGCGAGCATCAGGCTTACGCGAATCGCGGGACACACTTAACCGCATTGATGTCGTCCGGCTGCATCGATTCGGACCGGCAGCCGTTAAAGGAGGTTCGCGTGATCGACTTCTCGATGGGCTGGGCGGGCCCGTTGTGTACGCGCACTCTGGGTGATCTCGGCGCGGACGTCATCAAGATCGAGGCCATCCAATATCCGGACTGGTTCCGCGGCGTTGATCGAAGCCCTGCTTACGTCCACGACCACTTGTACGAAAAGGCGATGTGCTACTGCATTATGAATCGCAACAAGCGCGGTATCACACTCGACCTGACACGGCCGCAGGGACTCATTCTTGCAAAACGGCTTGTAGTGGAAGCCGATGTTGTCGTCAGCAATTATTCCGTCGACGTGCTGCCGAAGCTCGGGCTTGGGTACGACGTGCTCAGGACGCTGAACCCACGCCTCGTCATGATGTCGATGTCAGCCTTTGGCGCCGACAGCGTTCATCGTAATTGCCGGGCCTATGGCTCGACTCTCGAGCAGGGCTCAGGGTTACCGAGTGTGATCGGAAATCCCGACGGGCCGCCTGTGATGAGCCACGTCGCCTTCGGAGATGCCGTCGGTGGGTTGAACGGTTGCGTTGCAGTTCTGGTTGCACTGATTCACGCCCGCAACACAGGGCAGGGACAGTTCATTGATCTTGCGCAGATCGAATGCATGATGCCGTTTGCGGCACCCTGGATCACCCTCGCCTCGATGGGCGGTTTGCCGCCAACAAAGTATGGCAATCGACATCCGCAGTTTATACCTCATGGCTGCTTCCGGTGTGCGGGTGAGGACAACTGGATCATGGTAGCCGCAACTGACGAGGAGATGTGGCAGAGGCTTGCCGTTCTTATTGGGCGGCCAGACTGGGCCACGGACGCGTCACTGAAATCTGCAGAAGCTCGCCGCGCCGTCGAGGATGTTATCGAGGAAGGCATCGCAGCCTGGACGCGCAGCCGCGACGCGGATGAGGCCATGTCCGAGTTGCAAGCAGCAAAAGTCGCTGCCGGCGTGGCTCGCATGCCAAAGGACCTACTTGCGGATCCGCATCTCGCCTCTCGTGCGTTTCTGCAAGAAGTTGAACGTGCTTTCGTAGGCTTACATCCGCAGCCCTCGATGCCGATCCGCGAAGGTGCAGGGCCCTATGCAATTCGCACAGCAGCGCCGACACTCGGACAGCATAACAGAGACATCCTATCAGGGCTTCTCGGCCTCTCCGATGCCGAAATCGCACAATTAGTGAGGGAGGGCATCATCGGTATGGTGATGCTCTCCGACGGAGAGCTGTCACAAGCAGAGAAGATGTCGTCAGACTGACAAATCGACGCTACAGTCCTGATTGATCTGACCCTCAGGCCTTGCAGGTTGACGCCCGCTGATTGGGTTGGGTGTTTGATCCCAGTCTCGCATGATGATGCTGAGGTCAAGAGGGGTGTCGGGACTGCATCGTGTTCCTCCAATTGGCTACGGAATCCAGAGATCGGCCCGATTGCGTGACGCGGCTCGGTTATTTCGAGCCTGGTCAAACTCACGTAAGGCCCCAAGGACCCAGAAGACGAGCCCCATCTTTGATACGGCATTCAAGCCAGCTGGAATCTCGGTTCGCCTCCTGGAATCCGCCCAGACTGATCGGCCCCGGGGATGGTGGGTTGGTATCGTCGCGTTAGGCCGACTTCATGATGGCACACCTTCGATAACACGCCTGCGGTCCCGTATTTCCACACCGACACGAGCAGCTTTCTTGCAAGGGAAACGACGGATGTCTTCTTGAGGCGCGACGCCTGATTGCGCTACACGCTCATGAGACCAGCGGGCAAGCGCCGAGCCCGGGTGATTGCGCAGCCACAACCAGGCCAACTCGACAATCGTTGCACGCAGCCGGGGTTGCCGGCTTTCGAGACGCCTTGCTCGTGCTGGACCGATCCGCACTGCCAGGGTGGTGTCGGCGCAAGCCCGGCATAAGCGGCGATCTGCCGCCGATTATCGAAGTGCCGGAACAGCCCTTCTGCGTAGAGGATGGCGGCACTCGGGACCGATACCCTTGAGATCAACCTCGCTGCCAGAGTTTCGGCGATTCTCGATTGCAGCAGAGCGTCGCGCTCAGCTTGCACCTCCTTGATCTGGGCTATCACAAGTTCGAGCCGGTCGAGGTCGCGGCGGTCTCCCTCCTCAGATGCTCAGGCAGCACGCGGCCGTCGCCGGTCCTCAGTTCCTCAAGCCGATGTCGGCGGTCACGTCGCAAGGCGTCGTAGCCAATGATGCTCTGTGCAAAAGCCGGCCCTGACACTGTTAACATGGCAGTTTGCTCGCCAAATCAGAACCTTGCGTTCGCGCCAGATTCGGCTGCGATCCTCCTCCTGAACGCTCGGCACTCTGACCGTCGCGGATAGCCGCGACGGGCGATCAGCGCCGCGATCTCGTGGGCGACACGGCGGCCGAAGATCGTCGGGGATCGCCGCCACACATTCCGCGTCACCTCGTCGACGATGTTGAGCACGCGGAAACGCCGGCCGCAGGCGAACTGGTCATAGACGAAATCCAAGACCAGCGCGCATTTTGCCCGTGCTTCGACCAGGATCGGTGCCCGCGTGCCGACCACCGTGGCCGGCCGGCTGCTTCCGCACAGCCAGCCCGTCTTCGCGGTAGAGCCATTGATCCCTGACGGCTCGCCTCCCGTTGGAGCAGGATGAAGATCCGCCGATAGCCGAAGGGCCGCCGCTCGTTGGCTTGGTCGCGCAGCCTTCCACGCAACTCTGTCTCCAGCGGCCGGCGGGACCGATAGCGGATCATCTGCGGTCGGCGCTGACGAGATGAGTAGGGCCCCCCACTCCGACATGCCCAAGTTGGCTCTCAGATGCGCCAGTGCCTTCGGCCGGGCATTGGCTTGCTCCCGCGACAGCGCGGGGCCACGGCTGCCAGAACATGCCTACGAAGATCAGGCGACGGAGCGACACGTCGGCCGGTACCCACCAGGCAGTTTGAATCATCAAAATTTCGGAACGGCCAATCGATTCATCAGCTCGCGTGCCGCTTGCGTCTCGTACGTCATCGCCGAGAGCGGCGAATCAGCAATAAGCTACGCGCGACCGAGCCGCCGAACGACGGCTCCTTCGCAGCACGCTCCGGGTCGAAGTGCATGAATTGATGACCATCAGTCGCGTCTGCAGCTGGCCGATCGTTTTCTATGTGACGGCGCGGCACGGCGACGCCAGTTTTCCTTGCCGCGCTGGCGTCAAACGTCACTGACTCAAAACGAAAGCTCCTGGCGCGCGCTATTCCCTGAAGAAGCTTATGCCATGCCGCACGGACTGACCGCCATCGATCGGCAGGATCGCTCCGGTGACGTAGCAGCCGGCTCGGCTGCATAGAAACAGCGTCGCGCCGGCTATATCATCGGGCCTTCCGATCCTGGCCAGCGGGACGCGACTGCCGGTCCGTTGTGCCTGTTCGTCGGTGGCGATGGCAAAAGCAGTCATCCGGCTCCGAAAGGTACCGGGCGCGAAAGCATTGACGGTGATCCGGCGTGGCGCGAATTCGTGCGCAAGCGTGCGCGTCAGGTGATGAACGGCGGCCTTCGAGGCGGTGTAGGAGTATGCGCCTTCGGCGATCGGTTGGGTTCCCATCACCGAGCCGAGATTGATGATCCTCGCAGGGTCTTCGTCGCTTGCCGCGTTTTCAAGCAGCGGCAGAAGCTCGCGCGTCAGATGGAAAAGCCCGGTAACGTTAACGGTCAGCACGCGTGCCCACGCCTTATAGGGAAAGGTGTCAAGTCGCTCACCCCAAGTGGCGCCGGCATTGTTGACGAGGATGTGCAGCCTGTCCGTCCGCCTTTTCACGTCATTGACCAGTTCGGTGATGCCCTCTTCGGAACTGATGTCTCCGGCAAACCCGTCCGCTTTGCCCGGTGCGTCCAGCGTGTTGAGGTCTTCCGCCGTGCGCTCGCAATCGGCGCCCTTGCGGGAGGCAATCATGACGTCTGCGCCGCCCTGGACTAGGGCGGTCGCAACCATTCGTCCGATGCCGGTCGAGCCGCCCGTCACAAGTGCCTTCTTACCCGTCATCGAAAAGAGTTCGTCGAGGTAGCCCATTGGATCTCCTGCTGCTCGTTTCTCACGGACTCCGTTGACAGTCCGGCCGGCCTCCCCACCGACGGCCTGCCGATAAAGACGCAAAGGCAGCGCCGGCTCCAACGCAAGGGCTCCAACCGTGTGCCCTCGAGGATGGCCTTATTGGGGCGCACCGGTTCCCCGTGCGCCCCAATTCAGCTCCCTGCAACCCATGAAAGTAGGTAGCATCTCGATCCGTGTTAACGGTGTACCATCCATTAAGAACGCGTCTTCCAGTCACGGCGCAGCTCATCAGGATAGGGCAAGCTGCTATGATAAAAAGCGTAGTTAACCCGTTGAACATCTCACGCTTTCTTCAACCATATGACGACGACGCGGCCAATAAAGGCATAAAGATTTCGATAGGATTCGATTTTCATAAATATGTCTCGATCACCCGGGTCACTCCGACAAAGAGTCCAACATATCCAAATTTTCGACCAGATTGTTCGCCAATTAAAGCAGGCGAGGGATTTTGGATTGTCGGCGTCGACCATAGTGATGATGTCGTGCTTCTCGATGCTGCTCGATTATATGACCTTTCAAACAGCAATTTTGCGGATCATCTTGAGTCTCTGAAGGCGTTTTATGCTGACCCGATGATACAAGCACATCCTCACGACAGTTGTACTTGCGCAGCACCGAGCGCTAAGAAAATAACCGGGAGGGTATCGTACCTCGGGGACCTTTGGGTGCGCAAAGACTACAGAGGACAGGGCGTGCCTAGGATCGCGGCAGGAATAGCATTCGGCGTGTCTTTTGCCTTGTGGGCTCCAGACTTCCTATGTGGGCTTGTAGCGCGTTGGTCATTAGATAAAGGTGTCGTTGCGCAATACGAAATGCCGCACCATGAACCGGGCGGGTCAATATTGAGGCTGGTAGAAGAGAAGATTGTTGACGAAGATTGGCTTGTTTGGCTAACTGGCGACGAGTTGAGGAGCCGTATTGATTCTCCCAACAAACCGAGCCAATTTTAGCCTCGTCATTTTCGCTGGCACGACCGCACTATGTAGACTGAACTAACCGCTGACGCGGGAGAGGGAGTGTTTGGCGGGGTCCTCCTGATGAAGATTTGGTCGCTAAAGACCAACCCCCTTTATCAAGTAGATCCACGCATGGCCGACGCCCAGTAGCGGTGACCCAATTGGACACCTCGAACTACGGCATTTCCAGAGGCGGGTGTTGCGGCAATGAGGTTGCGAACAGCCTGAGGCGCGGCGGTGGCTGGATTTCGATCGTTGGGGCTGATGCTGGTTGCCGATTTTGGCATCGCGGCGACGTTTTCCGCCGCTCTCGCCGTCATGCGGGGGCAGTTCGCCCTTGGTGCCAAACCAAGCGGGTGAGATTGTAGGCGAGGTTGGCCATGCCGATCTTGCTGCGGGCGCGGGCGATGCCGATCGTGCGGACAAACAGGCCCATGCGCGATTTCTGCTGCGCAAAGACGTGCTCAACGAAAGCGCGGATCTTTGAGCGCCGGCCATTGGCCCGTGCCATCGCCTCGCTCATCGGCCGGCCTTTCGGTTTCTTGTGATGAATGTCGGAGACGTAGCCGTTCTTGTCCAGCGACGCCTCATTCTTCTTCTAGCGATAGGCGGTGTCGGCCCACACCGTCGAGCCGGTGTTGTTCTTGTCCAGCACGTTGCGAAGCTGCGCCCCGTCCCAGGCCGAGGCGCCGGTGACGTTCCAGCCGCGGATGAAGCCGTGCCGGCGATCGATCGAGGCATGGTTCTTGTAGCGAAGGCGGGAACGGCGATATCGCGCTGCTTTGTCTTTCCCTCCTCATCGGCCTTGGCCTTCGAGAACTTCACGGTCCAGCGTGCGTCCCGGTCCTTCTGGCGCAGCTTGGCTGGCTTCTTTTGCCACTCGTCCGGCACCTTTCCTGCCTTGATGTTGGCCTTTTCAGCATCGGAATTGCGTTGCTTTGGTGCCGCCACGATCCTGGGATCCACGATCTGCCCACCCATCGCCAGATAACCGGCCTTGCTGAGGTGCTTGTCGAACCGGGCAAACAGGTTCTCCACCGCCCGGGCCTGCGTGAGGTGCTCGCGAAACAACCAAATCGTTTTGGCGTCGGGAACCTTGTCGCCGAGCCCCAGGCCGAGGAAGCGCATGAAGGACAGCCGATCCTGAACCTGGAACTCGGTCTGATCGTCCGAGAGACTGTAGAGCGCCTGCAGCACCATGATCTTGAACATCATCATCGCATCAAAGGGCGGCCTGCCGCCTTTGACGCCATCGGAGCGCTTCAGCGCCTTGGCCAAAGGTTTCCGGAAAACCTCCCAAGGCACGACCCCGTTCAACTTCTCCAGTGGATCGCCGGCCTCGCTCAGCCGGACATACCGCTCGTCAATGTCCCAGAACCCAGCCTGTCCCCGCATTCAACGCCTCCGTGCAAATCACCAGACGAAGTGAATCAAAATGCGTCCTCGATTGCCAGGTTTTTCGAGGTGTCCAATTGCCCCGCCGCGTGATCGACGTACTCCAGCCCCAGACGGTCTGGCGAACGGCCGAAATAGCGGCTGCACTGTCACTGTATCGAGGTAAGATCGTTGCGTGGCGACAGATTGCCATGCCATCATGTCGAGCCCGCGCGCCGTTACCGCCGAACACAAGCAGCAAATCAATGCAGCTGGAGCGTGACTTTCCGTGACTGTGGAACGCGCAGACGACCAGCCCCCCGCGACAGCAAGCGTATGCTTCTTTGCTGATCAAGGATAGTACCGTTACCGAGATGGCCGCAGCCAAGGCAGGTGCGATGGCACATCCCCTGGCAGGGCGGCGACGCGGTTTGCTATCCGCCACCCTTCGTCGATGCCGGCGCTCTGGCCCGATGCCACGACGACCGCGAGATCGCGGCGCTGACCGCTCGTCGAGGCTATCCGTGCATGACCGTCTCCGACACGGCACCGAGCTGACCACCAACGCCATCGGGGCGTGGCAGGAGGAGCGGGAGGTCGAGTGGCACTATATCGCGCCGGATAAGCCGATGCTGACGGGTGTTGTAGAATAGCCTTTCGGTTCACGAGGGTCCCGGATATACAGGGCCGAAGCTGTCTATGCTGATCAGACTTCGCGATGGCGAACACGGCCGAAAAGGGGATTCCCCTGCCGATTACATCTGTGGCCCGGTTGGCCTGTTGTGGCCGCCTTCACCTTGCGGGTCGAGACGCCCTGCACGTACATCTCGACCAGCGCCGACACCAATGCCTTCTCCGAACGCTGGTAGCGCTCAAACAACTCCGTCGAGAACCGGCCAGCCCGATCCTGCGGAACGCGAAGCTCCAGCACCCCGACCCGCGTCACCAGCTTGCGCTCGTAATAGCCGGACCGGTAACTCGTCCGCTCCGCCGTCCGCTCGCCTTTCTCGGCCCCGATCGCCTCCGTCATCTCGGCTTCAAGAACCTCCTGCACGACACTCTCCAATGCCTGGCGAAAGCCGTCCTCATCCGACAACAGCAACGCTTTCAACTCGCCTCTGCTCAGTCTAACTTATCGATTGGTCATGGCACTTCCCCTTCCACGGGAATCGGTGATCGCAACGTCACCACCGTGCCATGGCCGCTCGCCCCTCAGAGCAAGCGCCGTTCTCTCTCCAAAACTTTTTGCAGAACCTTCAGCACATCTGTGGACGCCCCCGTGAGCGCAAGAAGAATCTTCGAAAGGCAGTATAGCGGCGCGTAGTCGGGTGCTGACATCTGTCCGGCCTCTGATGCGGCCTTCCATTTGCCGCCGGCCCGTATGGGAGTT